>CAIZNN010000203.1 GCA_903934285.1 Akkermansiaceae bacterium
CACCGAGATTCCCGTGGACCTGATCCGCGAGATTGTCGATGCCAGGATTGCCGAACTCGCCGGCGGGGCCCCGCTCATTACGCCCGTGCCCGCCGACGTGGAGGCGCTGGTGATGGAGCGCCTCCAGCCAATCCTGCGCCGACTGGCCACGCTGGAACTAAGGCCAGAGGAACCGGCCCCCGTCACCCGCTTCGATCCGCTGGCCGCGCTGCCGGAACCCGCCGCCGAACCGGACTGGAATCTGGTCAAACGCCACTTCCGCCGCTACGGCAACCCGGAGGCGACCGCCGCCAAATATGGCATCGGGATCCGCGAACTCAAAGCCCGCGCCAGAAGGGAGGCATGGTCATGATCGAGATCCGCAAATACCGCCAATCGCGCCATTGGGCCGTGTATGTGGATGGCGAGTTGCTGGCCGTGGTGGTCTATCGGAAAGGTGCGGTGGCCATCGCCGATATGCTGATGGGGATGCGCGGCAGAAAGGAGGCCGGTGATGCCGCGTAAGCCGCCAGTTGCGCCCACCTGCTTTGTCCCGGCCTGTCCTGCGGATTTCGTCGGGCAGGCGGGCAAGGTGGCTGAGGTGCTCATGCGGAAAACAGAGCCAGTGGACGTGGGCGGACTTCAACCCCATCAGCCGGGCGTTAGGTAATCTGCTTCAAGCATTGGAATGGATACCCGATCTATGATCTTATTGCTCATCCAATCCCGAATCACAATGTTCCGGTCCTTATCGAACTCCGGAGTATCCCCGATGGCGTTGGCGTATAAAAGCGATTTCTCTTCACCCAGGTGCAGAGTGTCTTCGATGAGAGCCGCCAGTTTCGGAATGTTCACGTTCATGCCCGTGACCATAGCACACCTGTTACACACCCGCCAGCGGAAATAAAAAGCACCGGCGTGGTAAACCTCAAGACCAGCGAAGATGGAACTTCGG
Source organism: Akkermansiaceae bacterium (assembly GCA_903934285.1). Lineage (GTDB taxonomy): Bacteria > Verrucomicrobiota > Verrucomicrobiia > Verrucomicrobiales > Akkermansiaceae > Luteolibacter. The sequence goes on from CAIZNN010000203.1 coordinate 935, forward strand.
ACAGTCAAGCCGTCACGTCGGTGCAGGAGGAAACTACCCGGTTTCTTGCAGGAGTCAACCCGGAACATCGTTACGTCAAACCGGAGATCGACAAGCCGATGTCCATCTCCCACAACCGCCAGCTCGACGTGCTCACCCAGAAAAGCCTCGCGCTGGCCAACGACCCCGCGTTCCGCACCGCGATGATGCGCCGGGTGGCCGGCAACCTCGGCAAGCTGCGCTCCATCCCCGGCCGTATCAAGACAGCCTTCGGCACGGACTACAAGAAACGCGCGATCTCCGACGAGCGCGCCATGAAGAGCCTCAAGAAAGAGGCCGCTTTCCGTGAGGCCGCGGCCCGCGCCGAGTACGAGGACGCCGCCAAGGCGCGCCACGAGGGGATTTTGGAAAACCCGGATCTGGCCAAGCTCAAGAGCAACCCGGTGCACGAATGGCTTTCCATCCAGGGCGATCCGCTCTACGGCCGCCTCATGAGCCCGTCATTGCTAGGAAATTGCTTTTGTGGTGGAGGCCGTTGAAAGAGCCGGTGGCCGGACCGGAAGGCGGAAAAATGGGGGTTACGAGTTTCATGATAGACAGAAGGAGGGAAGACAGAAGACGGAAGACAAGAGGAAGAGTCATTCTTCCCAGGAGGCGGCCTCGCCGCCGAGGTCCTCGAGGGTGAAGGTGGCGCCGCTTTGGGCTGCCTGGTGGGCGATGACGCGTGGCAACGAGTCGATCGGGAACCCGAAGTCGGGCAACTGGCCGCCAGCCAGCTTGAATGCGTCACGGTTGCCCGACCATGTGGTATGGAGCGGCTGGTGATCAAGCTGGTATTCCATGGTGCACGCCGCTTGCGCGCCATCCTTGCTTAGGGTGATGCGGATGGTTTTCATGGGAAGAGGGGAGAGTTAGAGGTTATTGTTATTGGGAGAAGAGTCGGACTAGTCGGCCTTGTCGGACTTGTCGGACGGGCCGCGAACGATGTCGTGGGAGAAGATGAACTCGCCACCGAGATCCTCGATGGTGTAGGTGGCACCGCAGAGATTGGCTTGGTGGGCTACCTGCCGTTCCAAGTTATAGATGCTATCGAAACAAGTGACCTGCCAACCCTCTGGAGTTTTAAAAGCCTCGCGATTACCTTGCCAGGTTGTTTCCTCCGGCTCGTAATGCACGCGGTAGCGATGGGTGATGGTGGCCTGGGCGCCATCCTTGGTGAGAGTAATGCGGATGGTTTTCATGGGATGGAATCGAAGATTGAGTGTGCCAGGGAGAAGGTCTCAATTGCTAGGAAATTGCTTTTGGGGTGAGGCCGTTGCAAGAGCCGGTGGCCGGACCGGATGGCGGGGAAAAAGGGGGTTGGTCACCCGCACCAGGAAGTCGCGCGGCCGGGCCGCATCGGCGGTGACGCACACGCTCAGCACGACAGCGCTCCTTTCCGCTTGCGGGTGTGGGTGGCGTGTGCTAGGAGTCTCCCTGTGAGATCGCGCATTGCTAAACAGGCCTTCGCAGACAAGCTGGCGGTGGTGTTCGGTTTGGATGCAGCCACCGCGGCCCGGTATTCCAATCTGGCGGGTGACACCACGGAGATGGATGAGGATGACAACCTCGTAATCAGGGATTGGAGCGGCCATGTCATAGTGCGCCTCCCTTCCAGCCGGCTTTGCGAAACAGCAGCGCCATCGCGCGCCGAATCTCCATGAACTGCATCGCCGTCCATTGCAGATCGCGCGGGTATGATTGTTGGGAAATTACTTTCGGGTGAAGGCCGTTGCAAGAGCCGGTGGCCGGACCGGAGCGCAGGGAAAGAAGGGGGGTTACGAGTTTCATGATAGACAGAAGGAGGGAAGACAGAAGACGGAAGACAAGAGGAAGAGTCATTCTTCCCAGGAGGCGGCCTCGCCGCCGAGGTCCTCGATATGGCAGGTGGCGCCGCAGAGAGCGGCCTGATGGGCGACGGTACGCTCCAGCTTCTCAATGCCGTCCATGAATCCCGGCACGTGGCCGTTGATCGCGAAGGCGTCCTTGTTGCCGGCCCAGGTAGTTTCATAAGGCCATTCGGTTTGGCGATAACGGTGCGTTACGGTGGCCTGAGCCCCTTCCTTGGTGAGGGTGATGCGGATGGTTTTCATGGGAAGAGGGGAGAGTTAGAGGTTATTGTTATTTGGAGAAGAGGAAGAGTCGGACGGATCGGACTCGAAGATGATGTTATCGCGCCACTCTTGCGCCTCTCCGCCGAGATCCTCAATGGTGTAGGTGGCGTTGCAAAGACCGGCTTGGAAGGCGACCACGCGCTCGAGCTTGTCGATGCCATCCGAGAAGCCCGGCACCCGGCCATCGACCATGAAGGCATTGCGGTTGCCGGCCCAGGTGGTTTTTTGCGGCTCGCAAGTGAAATGATAGATATGGGTGCAAGTCGCCTGAGCCCCTTCCTTGGTGAGAGTGATGCGGATGGTTTTCATGGGGAATTAAAGATGGAATGGACCAAAGAAAAAGTTTCACGGAAGGCGGCTGACTCGGGATGCTGCACATCAGCGTAAAGCATGGCTGTTTCCGGGCTTTCCCACAACTCGAAATAGCGGGACGGTACCTCCATGCCGTTTGGCTGGCAGTTTTCCGCCGCGTATTGGCGGCCGGCATAACGGGGCCACCAGCGGTCGCTGCGGAAACATCCGCCTTTGCCGTCCGGCTCTTCAATGTCACCATCACCCGCCAGATCACCAAAGGAGCCAAGGGCAACATCAGGGCCGCGCGGGCGGATTTGGAGCTGTGGATGGGGTGAGGGTAGGTGAAATCGCATGGTGCTATTCTGAAGCCTGAAGTGGGATAGCGTGCAGTTCCGGCAATTCAGGCAGGAGGCAAATGGCTTGCAACTGGCAGTAGAGGAAATAAAGAGACTTTAATACTGCATATCTCCGGGTGGCGCTGCTGAATATTTGCTGGAAATTTTGTTGACGGCGTCTGCGCATCCGGTTACGAGTTCGATTGATAGAAGTTAGGTCCCACGTGGATCCAACAAATTCTCACCAGCCACATCAATGTTCCCGCGAATTTTCTGCGCCCTCCTCATCAGTCACGGTTTGCTTGCCGCACAAGAGCCAGTTCAAACTGAAGCACCGGCCAGCGATGAAC
>CAIZNN010000204.1 GCA_903934285.1 Akkermansiaceae bacterium
AACAAAGGCAAAGCTGGCCAAACTCGTCTGGCAGAAACCCATGATGCACCTGGCGAAGGACTTGGGCGTGACGGACGTTGCTATCAAGAAACACTGCGTCAAAGCCGGAATCGAGCTGCCTCCACCGGGCCACTGGCAGCGGGCGGCTCGCTGACGGGCCTGTCCCCTCTGTGGATATCCCTGAGCACTGCCAGCGACTGTGCACGGAAGGGCAGCTTGCCCGTGACCAGGCTGCACATCAGCCGCGCCTGCCCGCCTGGGGAAATCAGGATTGTCTTCCGCCCCCTGGCGGGCAGCCAGAAGACATCGGTGCCCGCCGACATGTTGCGGTCGCCATAACCGATCCTGTCCAACCACTCCTGCATCTTCACGGGTCCGATCCTGCGGGCCAGATTCTGGAATGCGGGCACGCACGAGGCTTGGAACGCTTCCTTCAGCGTGAGGTTCCTGTTCCATTCCGAGATCGCCCGTGTCACACCGTCCCACTTGTAGAATGCCTCGTCGGCGGACTTGATAGCCCCGGTCTCAAGTCCTATCAGCGTGTTCCAGATCTTGAACGTCGAACAGGGGGCCAGCTTCTCCGCAGAGGCATCCGGACGAAAATCGCTGGCGGCACCGGAGGCACAGTCAATGAGGATGAACGCTCCCTTGCGCCCGGCAAATGCCTCGCTCACAACACCCGCGGGCACGGGAAGGGTCTGGCCGCAGGCCACGGAGGCCAGCGCGATGGTCGCGGCAATGGACAGCGTGTGTGTCGTTCTCATATCCTGACATCTATGGTTAGGAGCATGCCTGCAACCTCTCGCAGATGCTCACGCGAGCCCGCGTTCAGCTCCATCGCCTCTGTCTCGATGCGGTAAAGGCACTCTATCAGCTCATCGGCTGAGCGCGTGCCGGTGAGAATCCTGTATACCGGGCCGATGTAGCTGTCATATTCATCGGCGGCCTCCGGCACGTCTGCAACGCCGATGGGATCCCAATGGCGCATCAGGGCGTCACGAATCGCCTGCATCACCTCCTTGCCGCGCTGTGATTCGTTGGGGTGCATGAAGTGCGGTGATTTAACGTCCCACGCTGCCACAGCGGAGGCGAGCCTGCACGTGAAAAGAGGTGATTGAATTGGACCTGCGGATTTCCATTGGAAGCGGATGGATCTGGCGGTTAGCCCGGTGGATCCGATGCGGCGTATTCTGATGCCAGATCATGCGGATCAACCTCCCATCGCCTGTTGAATCGCTACAGGAATGAGCTGCTTGATGAGTTCAACGCTTCCCTTCGCGACCGCTGATACCAGCCGCTTGCCAACCGGCTCTTGCCCGCTGAGGGCATCGGGAACCGAATTCAATGCCGCGAGTCCCCGCTCCGCAAGACCTAAACCCTGCCACTGTCCACCGACAAATCCACCCTCATCATATAGGTAGCCATTGGTGACCAACCATCGAATGGTCTGGAACTGGATCTCTTCTCGGCTATTACCCTTGGAAGTGGGATACTCCTCAGTGTCCTCGTCATGCGACCAAGCGAACGTCATAGGAAATGTCTCATACGCCGCTGCCAATATGGCCGCAGCCTCAATTTGGAACGAATCGGGATTGCTGATGTTCTTGGGCATCGTCTTGAATTTTTGGATTCTCAAAGGCTCTCGCTCGCACCACCGCCTTTCCGGGCGGCATCTTGCACAGCCCGAACCAAGCGTCGATCCCTACCAGTTGCAAGCAAATCCCGATAGACTCCGATTGAAGCCTCGGCGAATGCTTTGAGCTTGAGATCCACCATCCCATCGCCCATCATACCAGCCAAGCATCACCTGCCGCCCTCTCCCCCTCAATCCCCATGGAATCCTCCTTCCCTCCCAAGCCCTTCAATCTCGATGATACTGTCGCCGGGGTACTCGACCGTTTCCAAAAGCGCCTGTCCGGCGAGCCCGAGGTCAGCGGACTGACCACCGGTTATCCGGAAATCGACAAGGTCACCGGGGGGCTGAAGCCTGGCGAACTTCATGTCATCGCCGAGGACTCCGGCGTGGGCGGCATCACCCTGATGATGAATATCGCCGAGCACGTCTGCATCGGGCAACGGGTGCCGGCGATGGTCGCTTCCTGCGGACATACTTCCGCCGAGTTGGTGGAACTCATGATCTTCTCCCGCGCAAGATACAAACCGCACTGGCCTGTCATCGGGATAGCGCCAACTGCCGAAGAACTTGAGCGCGTCAGGCAGGCGGCCAGTGATACGCGCGGAGCCCCGCTCATCGTCTACGACACGCTCTTAACCATCGAGGCCCTGTGCGCCGAGGCGCGCCGCCTCAAGGAACAGGACGACATCGGATTCCTGGCCATCGACCACCTCCAGCTGCTCCGGTCGGACTCCATGCAGGCGAAGACCAGCCGCAAGCGCATGGTTGCCGAAATCATGTGCCGCCTGAAAAGTCTGGCGCGTGAGCTGCACATTCCCATCCTGCTGCTCGCCGGGCTGAACCGTGGCCCTGAGCGCCGCAAGGGCAAGAAGTACGGAGTCCCTCGCTTTACCGACATCCGCTCGGTCAAGACTGTCGGCAGGTATGCGGATGTGATCGGAACGCTTCATCACTTGCCATTCTACAGGGAAAGTTTCGAAGACAACAGGGGCATGCCCGTCCGGCTCAACCTCTTCAATCTTCACCACGGTAGCTATTCGGAGGTGCCCCTGGCATATCACAACTGGTTCTGGCGATTTGACCCGGCGCGGGGTGACGAGTGGGATGAGTGAGCGCCGAACTCACCCACCGCACCGCTCAGGGACGTGCAAGGAAGGCCGTAGGTCAGCCCGGCATCGGAGGATGCGGCCACCTGGACCAACTGCAAGTCGCCATCCGCATCAGCCAGATCGTAGTAGATGTCCACCAGTTTCGTGCCCGGGCGCTGGGCAACACGGATGTTGGAAACCACGGGTGGCGCGGCACTGGCAACGGACCACAACCCCAACAACAGGACAGGCAGAGTCTTCATGGATGGAACTCCATCAGGTTTTGATAGGGCGGGCAAAGACCAAATTCATGAATTCTCCGGCTTTGCCCCACTCCCCACCCGCAATACCCCGACATCTCCCGAAACCGGCGGTTTTGGAGGTTCCGGCGGTTTTGGACCACCCCCATGTTCAAGTTTACCGGCGCAAATCGGGGCGAACCCGGCGGGCTGAATGCCGCATGGTCAGGACGGCAAGGCAATCCGCGCATCACATTTGATAGGTTGCGCGCCATCATGCACATCCCACCGGAATTCCCGCTTGCCTCCTTCCGAACGGATAGGCACTCTGTTTGTGGTCGAACAGACCAACACACCCCGGCCCATGAAAACGATCCTCTTTGCCACCGCCCTCGCCGCCCTCGCCTCCCCAACCGCCTTGTTGGGCGCGGAAGCACCCGTCCATCCAGCAGATCCCTCGAAAACCCCCGAGGGACTGAGCGACACCGACTGGTCCGGCATCCGTGGGGCTTACGAGCGCCAGCGTCACGCGGTCGTGGCGAACCCGGATGGCACGCACCAGGCCAGAAATCCGGGTCAGGCGTGGTTGACGAAGTTCGATGGTCGCGGGTTCACCGTGACGCCTGATTCAGGAGGTTGGTCATGGGGTTTGGAGTTGGCGGGATATGGGGAAGTGACCGAGGTGAGGGAGGATGGCGGGAAGATTTCCTATGTCCGGGGCGATGGGCTGACCGAGTGGTTCGTCAACGATGGGCGAGGCTTGGAGCAGGGATGGACACTCGCCCGACGCCCGGTCCACGCGGGTATGGCCGGTCCTATCCGCCTGCATCTCGCAGTTCGCGGCAACCTTCATCCGCAGGTTTCCGGCGAGGGAGCCAGCGTGGCCTTCATGAGTGAAGCCGGGAGCGCGGCACTAACCTATGGTGGGCTGAAAGCATGGGATGCGGATGGGAAGGTTGTGCAGGCCCGTTTCGCTGAGGGTGAAATCAGAGGTAACGAGCTCTGCGTGGAGGTGGATGACGTGGACGCAAGGTATCCGATCACCATCGATCCGATTGCCCAGCAGGCTTACCTCAAGGCGTCCAATACCGCAGCGGATGACAGCTTTGGCGAATCTGTTGCTATATCAGGCGACACAGTGGTGATCGGAGCTTCCACAGAGGACAGCAGCGCGACAGGAGTGAACGGAAACCAAGGTGATAATTCTGCTCAGTCTTCCGGTGCCGCTTATGTGTTTGTGCGCAGCGGAAGCACTTGGAGCCAACAGGCCTACCTCAAGGCCTCCAATACCGGAGCCGGTGACAGTTTCGGCTGTTCCGTTGCAGTATCAGGCGACACAGTGGTGGTCGGAGCACCTCATGAAAGCAGCAGTGCGACCGGGGTGAACGGAAACCAAACCAATAACTCGGCTCAGTATTCCGGGGCAGCCTATGTGTTTGTGCGAACTGGAACCGTCTGGAGCCAGCAGGCCTATCTCAAGGCATCCAATACCGGAGCTGATGTCTTTTTCGGCACATCAGCTGCGGTGTCGGGAGACACGGTAGTGGTAGGCGCTTGGAGGGAAGGTAACACCGCGTCCGGTGCCGCATACGTGTTCGTGCGCGATGGAACCACTTGGAGCCAACAGTCCTATCTCAAAGCCTCCAATGCCGGAACCAGCGACGCCTTCGGTTATTCCGTTGCTGTGTCCGGCGACACTGTGGTGGTAGGAGCCTATCTGGAAGCTAGCAATGCAACCGGCGTGAACGGAAACCAGTGGAACGATTTGAATGAATCTTCCGGTGCCGCATACGTATTTGTTCGCAGCGGAAGCACATGGAGCCAGCAGGCTTACCTGAAGGCGTTCAACAACGGAGCCGGTGGCTGGTTAGGTGGCTGGTTTGGGTATTCCGTTGCGATTTCCGGCGACACGGTGGTGGTCGGGGCTATTAACGAACAAAGCAGCGCGACTGGAGTGGATGGAAACCAAACGGACAATCCACTTCAGTCTTCCGGCGCCGCCTACGTGTTTGTGCGCAATGGAACCACTTGGAACCGGCAGGCTTATCTCAAGGCATCCAATACTGGGTTCCAGGACCTATTCGGTATTTCCGTGGCGGTGTCCGGCGACACGGTGGTGATCGGGGCCGAGAGAGAAGACAGCGGCGCGACCGGGACGAATGGAAACCAGGCCGACAATTCGGTTGAAGATTCAGGAGCCGCCTATATGTTTGTGCGAACCGGAACCACCTGGAGCCAACATGGCTACATCAAGGCATCCAATACGAGGGCTGGTGACTGTTATTTCGGCAACTCTGTTGCGGTTTCCGGCGATACCATTGTAGTCGGGGGTCAGATGGAAAGTAGCAATGCGGACGGAGTGAACGGAAACCAAGCCGATAACTCGGCCACGAATGCCGGTGCTGCCTATGTGTTTATCGTCCCCTATTCGCTTTTGGTCTCCACAGTCCATGGCTTCGTCCAGGGCACGGGAGATTACAGAGTCGGCACCGTCGCATCTCTCACCGCCACCCCCAACCCCGGCTACCTCTTCACCGGTTGGAGCGGCGACGCCACCAGCACCGCCAACCCGCTGTCCGTGCTGATGGACTCCGACAAGACGATCACAGCCAACTTCACCCCCGACACCAACGACACGGACGAAGACGGGCTTACGAATTATCAGGAGATCGTGGAGTATGGAACCGACCCCACCAAACAGGACACGGACAATGACGGGGTGAAGGATTCCACGGATGCCTTGCCCCTCGATCCCACAGAGACCCTGGACTCGGACCACGATGGGATCGGGGACAACACGGAAACCGACGATGATAACGATGGGTTGTCCGATGTGGACGAGATCAACACCCATCACACCAATCCCAAGCTCGCTGACTCTGATGGTGACGGGCTCAGCGACCCCGACGAATTGCAGGTGCACACCACAAATCCCAACATCGCGGACACCGACAACGACGGGCTCAATGATGGCGAGGAGTTCCTCACCCACCACACCAACCCCAAGGTCAACGACACGGACGCCGACGGGTTCCTTGACGGCTACGAGGTGCTCACCGGCAAGTCGCCGCTCGACATCGCCGACCATCCGGCGCTCGTGGCCGAGGCCCGGACCGCCATCGAGTTCACGTTCCCTGCGGCGCTTGGCAAGACCTATCGGATCGAAGACTCGCCGGATCTGGCGACCTGGACCACCGTGGAAAGCGGGATTGCGGGCACCGGGCAGCTGATCCAGAGGTTCTACACCACCCGCGGCATGCCGATGCGCTACTTCCGGGTGGAGGAGGACGGGCCTTGATCCTACCTCAAATAACATGAACACGACCCAAATACTCCTGACAATCACCCTCATCGCGTTGGCCTCGGAGGGTGCCTTCGCGGAAGCTAGCTACAAGCAGCTAGATAAGAGTTCCAGCGGGAGGGACTGGATTCGTCTCACCTACGAGATTTCAGAGAAGGTCTCAAAGGAAGATCTTGAAGGGTTCGTGAAGAAGGTAAATCCGGATTACTCCGCCAAATATGGAAAGGCCGTTGTGTTCTTCATGCTCCCTGGAATGTTGAAAGACAATGGATGCTGGGCAAGGGCAGACCTAAAGACCAAAATGGTCACCATCTTCGGAACCACTGCCGAGCAGGAGGCTGGTTTTCTGGCACGGAAGATTAATGCCGACAAGATCGCAGGGAAGTGGATGGATGATCAAACAGAGGGACATTTGGTCGTTATTTATTCGCAGGGAGGCAAGGCGTATGTTGGGAGGCTTTTCCCCGGGAACCCGCAGATAGTTGAGCGCGAACTCACGAGGATCGAGCCGAAGAATGAGATGCGATTCAAGTTGGCCGACGGCGAGGATGTTTATGTGATCACCAAGAACGGAGATCTGGAGATCCATGACTCAGCGGGTCTGGTCGCATCCCTGCCAAAGGCAACCGGAAAGTCTACTAAAGCCGCCAAGCCAGTTACCGCTCCCGCGTCGAAACCGAAATGAGCACGCCCGGAACTCGACAAGTCGTCTTGAGATACTCCATTCGGAATCGTCTCAAGGATTAGCCCCCGCACCCATTCCACACTGGCACCACCCCCGGCGTCCTGATACCCTTGGCCTGATCCAACCACAATCATGCCCGGCCTGCCCACCGTCCCCGCCTCCGCCCTCCTGATCCTCGCGACGTTCGTCGTGGCCTACAACATGAGCAGCAGCCTCATCAGCATTCGCAACGCGTTCCGGGGGACGGGCCGGGTGTATCCGGCCCTCTATCTGGCCAGCGCCGCGCTCACCGCCTGCGCCCTGCTCATCGACCCGCGACCGGAAACCAGGTGGATGATCCTGCTGCCGTTGGCCGATTTCTCAAACCACGCGGTGCCGTGGATGGTGGTGGACCGGATCTGGCGGACGTTGAGGCGGGGATTCAAGCGGGCAGTCGCCTGAGTGCCGGCCACTGCCACGATGCCGGAGCCCGGATGCCCCTGTGCCGGCTTGGTGCCGGTTTGGGGGCATTCGGTTACCCAGGGAGATGTCCGGGGCCGAGGTGAGCCGTTCTACGCGCAACGATCCCAAACCCGCGTGTCCATCCAACTTCCCTCATGCGCCACTGTCGATTACCGGGCGGCAGACCACGCTCAATGAGCCCCATTTCACAGCGCCTGTTCGGCCAAATTTGGCCGTTCTACCGGCCACGGATGGCCGTTTATTACTAAGAAAAGATAATGTATTAAAAGATCAAGGCCCATCCCTAACATAAACCAGGCCCTTCCATGTTCTGGCAACCGCCGATTCAGCCCTCGCGCCCACTCCTTGACCCCGGCATTATCCAAGCGATACTGGCCCAGCCATGAACTCCCCGGCAACAGGCTTGCGGGTGGCGGCCACCGTGTTCGGCCTGATGGCGCTGGCACAACTCGGGCGGCTGGTCATCGGGCCGGTGATCCTTGTCGCGGGTCACACGCTGCCCCTGTGGCCAAGTGCGCTGGCCTGCATCCTGCTGGCGGCGTTGAGCGCCTGGTTGTGGCGGCTGGCGCGAACCGGGGTGGGGTGAGCGTGCTCAATGCGCGCAGGAGGCCCGCCAGGCGTCCCGGCTTGAACACCGGCCCCCATGTCGCCGGGAAGCGCGTGCAAGCGGCCTGAGGGCATTCTGGTGGCGGCATGGTGGGGCACCGGCCCTGCTTGCCATGGCCATGCGGTGTGAGCGTGATGATTTTGGTAGATTCCTCTTGCCCCGGTGGCGGGCGACTGGTTGAGTCCGCTTGTGACAACGGCCTTTCGAGCGTCGACGGACGAAGCCCGCGCTTCGGGTTGCATTTGCCCTTGTTACGCCACCGCTGGCTGTTCCAGGACAAAAGCCACATGTGGCTCATTAAAACTGTTCTGCTGAAAGAAAAGCAAGACCAATGAACCGACCTCTGACAACAGGCTTGATAGCAGGGATTGTTGCCATCGTATCCGTTGGAGCAATCGAGGCGGTGTTAGCGAACGCAGAGAATGATTTCTTCCAGTTTTGCACTACTAAGGCCTATGGATGGCCAGCGCCATGGAAGATTGATTACTGTGAATGCGAAGGAGCGAGGACGACCTACCCAGCAATCAGCAAGATTATGAATTTCACGGCCATCGCTGTAAGCGGGATTGCCGGATCTGTCCTTTTTGGAGGAATATCTTTATTGCGTCGACACCGGAACTAACAAATGCAGAACAAATCATGGCTGGACAACCGGCGTTTAGCTCTTGATTTCTCATGACTATCTCCCATCAATATCCGCCGGTGCCAGCGCATCAAACGTTGGGCAAATCACAATGAAAGAAGAAACAGCCATAATCCTCATTGTCATTGGCCTCGTGACAGTACTGGCTCTTCTTAGTGCAATTGCGCTATACGAGCCGGTGAGAAAGCTTGTGCTAAAGCATTCACCGCAGCTGCGTGAGCTTAGCAAAGGTAAGGATGCCACTATTGCAGATTGGGACCCGGCGTCTCTGCTCTATCGCGTGCCAACGAGCACCCTGGGATTTCTAATGCTCGAGTATATTGTATTGTGGGTCTCAATCGGAGGCACCACAAATAGCTTCGGAGGACTGAGTGTGGAGGGCTTCTTTGGGCTTTGGTACACTGTGATTTTCGGACTCAACAGTATTATGGGGATTATTGGAGTGGCTGGAATAGTATGTGCCACCGTGTATGGAGTTCACCAAGATTTGCCGGTCCTTCGAATGAAGACGCTTGCTGCGATTGGACTATTTGGGGTAATGATCGGCCTCGGACTGCGATAACAATAGAATGCCCAATCGGGTCCCCGGGAGTGATTAGCTCCCGGGTCCCACACCACCCTGCGTACGGCTCCGTACAGGGCGGCTCCAACCAGACTCTGGCATCAGGCCCGTAACGAGGGACAGCCCGGATAGCCCAAGCCGCAACACGCCCCCTAACCGGGTTATGTATTGATGTGGGCTCCTGCATGTTCGTCTTCAAGCATGCCCGCCCATCCCTCTTTTCCTGATGGTCCGCCTGCCGCCCGCATCCAAGGCCGCAGCCACGGGCCATCCCAACCAAACACATCAACCCGAACCCGCCCGCCCCGGTCTGACCACCGGGGCGGGCGTTTTCACATCCCCCCAAAATCCATGGACATTCTTGAACTCTGGCCGTGGGCGCTGTTGCTCGGCCTGGCTGTCTTCGCGTTCTTCCTGCTGGGTCCGTTCCTGGCCGGCCTCCTGCTGATCCTTGTGATCATCGTGTCGGTCGCGAACCTCATCAGCCGCTGAGCCCGCACCAACCCCCGAAGCCACACACCCCGCACCCTGACGCCCGCCCCGGTCAACCCGACCCGTGGCGGGCGTCTTCGTTTTTCAGTCTTCGCTCCTCCTGCGCGCCAGGCGCATGGAGCCCCCCTCTGGCTGCCACCATGGCTCCCGGGTGGGGGTCGGCATGTGGCGGCCTTTCGACAACCAACCAACCGAAAGGAAACCACAAAGATGAGCCCAGTCAATGGACAGATGTTAGTGCGCGAAGTCGTGCCCCGGCTGCGCGCCGCAGCCCGCTCGATCCCCAAGATCGGCTGCGAGGATGATGAGGAGATTGTTCAGGATGCCACGCTGATGGCGGCCAGAATGATGGAGTCCGCCGAAAAGGCCGGGCAGAAGTTCAGCGGCAGCAACATCGCGTATTACGCGGCACGCGCCGCCCGCAGTGGCCGCCGGTCATACTACACCGGGCGCAGCGACGTGATGAGCCCCGGCTGCCAGATTGCCGGCAAGGCACGCCACGAGTCGCTGGACGATGAGATTGTGTTTGAAGTCGGCGAACCCGCCACCCTGCACGATGTCGTTGCGCCGTTTGGCGGTGACGCCCGGGAATGCGACCCGGCTGAGGAGGCCGCCCGCAACCTCGACTGGCAGGCGTTTCTTGCGTCGCACCCGCCGCGCCACCGCACCGCCATTTTGGTGCTTGTGGACGGCGGCACGATGCGCGAGGCGGGCAAGCTCTGCGGCCTCAAGGACAGTGCCGCAGCCAACCTCAAGCGTCGCATCGCCGCGGACCTCATTGAGTTCTTCGGCCAGGACGTGATCCGGCGGCTGCTTGACGGCTGCCGCCCCGGTTGGGAAAGCGACCTGCGCCAGTCACGCGAGCGTCACCTGTGCCATGTCAGCGCGGGGCGTGAGGCCGCGATGTGCGTGCCGTGCTGAAAGCCTGCTCCCCGGTGCTCCGCCTTGTGCAGGGTGCCGGGGAGTGGCGGCGGTGGTTGGCAGGAGGCTCGGTTTATATCTGCCAGACTGCCTGGCGGACGCCCTCTCGTCATTGGCCCCACCCTGCGCTTGATCGATGGAATCAGCCCCGGCATGGCAACCGACCCATCAGGCACCTACTGTGTACTCATGCCCTGGCGCTGTGTCGCGGAAGACGCGGCGGAAGTTGGGGCTGGGCAGGACGCGCAAGCCAAGGTCGCCTGAACCTCAGCCAATGACCACCATAACCCCACCGCATCCCCGGTCGCCACGGACAGTCATCCATACCCATGGTGCGGCATCGGCCATGGACCGCGCGGTGCAGGAAGCGGACTGCCGGAATGTGATGTTAATCCAAACCCGCCCGTCACCGTTGGGTGGCGGGCGGGCTGTGGATGTTTTTTAGCTGGCGGAAGGTAACGGGCGGTTGGCGCTACGCGTGCAACTGTGCCGTTGAGAGTATTGTGCTGCGCAACCGGATCGTTACTAACCAGAGCG
>CAIZNN010000205.1 GCA_903934285.1 Akkermansiaceae bacterium
TTATGAATTATATGGCAGACACCTTTAGGGTGAGCCGAAGAGTAGATAGATTGCGGTCTTATTTTCCGTGTAATCCTCTTCAATCTGTGAAATCTGTGGTAAAAAACGCCACCCCAACCGTTTCCATTTCCCTTTTTAGCACCAGAACCCGCGCTGCGCTGGAGTGTGGAAAACAGAGTAACTTCTCAAGTTAGTCGGGAGGATGGGCGCGCCGCCCAATACGGTTCACTTAGTCCAATGCAGGAATGGGGCAGGAAGAGGGCGGCGGGCAGGATGCCCGCGCCACAGGTGGCCCGGGCATCTTGCCCGGAGCCTCTGATGCCAACCCAAGCGCCAAGTGAACCGTATTGTGCGGGCCGCCCGTGCCCGTCGTGGCCATTGCGCCGGCCTGGCTGAACTCAGGCGTGGCGGGTGCTGAAGAAAATCTCCATGCGATGGTTGAGGTCTTCGTAGAAGCGACTCTTCATCGCTTCATGGGCGGCGCGTTTGCCCGATTCCGCCACACCGATGAGTTGCTCTTCCATCTTCATTTTTTCGGCAAAGGATTTTTCCATGTCGATGAGCGAATCCAGGAACTCGCGGGCGGCACGGGTGTGCTCGACGCCATCGACCAGGGCGGTTTCCAGGATCTTGTTGCGGGTCACGGTGGTTAGATTGCCGCTCGCCAGATGTTCCATGTAGCGGTGCTGGCTGTGCAGGAAGGCGCGGTGTTCGCCATCGAAGGTGACTTCATCGCGATCCACCAGGGTGTCGTAGGGGCCGGGCTTGGTGAAGAACTTGATGATGAGGGGAATGGTATCCACCAGCATGAAGAGCAGGATGAGCACGAGGTAAGTGGAGAACGCGAATTGACCGCCTTGGTTGCCGGCCAAAAACAGGGCATGCAGCGCCAGGGTTTGAGTGAGAATGTCGCGGCGGAACTCGGCGCGGATCGAAGTGAGGCGCTCGGCTTCCTGTTTGGCGACTCCGGCCAACTCGGCTTGCACGCGTTGCAGCTCGGCGAGGCGGGTATCGAGCTGGAGCTTGATGGTTTCGCGCAGGGCATTCTGTTGGGGAACGAATTGCGATGCCTGGGCTTCCTCGACCTGGCGCTTGAGGCCGGCAACGCGCTCGCTTTCGAGTTGGTTGGTTTGGGCGATTTCGGCGAGCTTGGTTTCGAAGCCGGCGATGGCGGTGGCTTCAGCTTCCCGGGACTGGGTTTGCAGGGTGGCCTTTTCCGCGCTGAGGTGTTCGAGCAAGCCGCCGAGGCGCTTGGATTCGTCGCGGCGGGGTTCGAGTTGGTCGGCGCGGACCGAGCGGGCGCGCGGCCCCTCGCCGCGCAGGCCGGAGCGCTGGCCGTTGAGTTCGCGTTCGAATTCCGACTGCCAGAAGCCGAGCTCGGTTTGCAGCTTGGCATATTGCGGGGTGAGTTCGGCGGATTGTTTGTCGATGACGGCGAGGCGCTCGCGGGACGTGGCGGTGGCTTCATCGATGGCCGCCTTGAGTTCACCTTGTTGGGCGGAGGTGAGGCCGGGGATGGCGGCATTGGCGTCCTCCTGTTGTTGGAGGAGGAAGCGGGCTTGGAACGATTCGTCCCAGCGCTTGCGTTGTTCGGCCAGAGCGGCCTCCAGCGGCGGGATTTGGCTGCGGACCTTGTCCTTTTCGGCTTGGAAGCCGCTGCGGACGCGTTCGATCTCGGCGGCGCGGTCTTTTTCGATGCCCGAGGAAATGGTGTCCCGGAACAACAGCAACACCAAGGGATGGGCGATGGTGATGCCCATCAAAATGGCAACCACGATGCGCAGCGAAAATTGCGAGAGCTTGCGCCAAATCGACAGGTAAGGCCGGTAGCCGGAGAGCAGGGCGCGGTCGATGGTGAGGATGATGAAGGCCCAGACCACGGCCACCGGATAGATCACGCGCGGGTTATCCGTCAGGGTGGACAGCGCGTAGGCGCAGGCAATGAAGGCGAACAGGCTGGGCACCAGCACGGTGGCGCCAAAGGCCACGTATTTGCGCTGTTCCCATGCCGGGCAGAGTTCGAGGGTTTCGGTGCCAGCTCCGGAAAGCCAGAAAAAGATGCGCTTGAGGGTGGACATGGTAAATGGGTTTGTGGTTCGGCGGACCGTCGCCGCCCGGCATCGGGTATACGTCACAGTTCCGGGCGTGTATTCGCGAAACTGAGGATTGTCAATTATTTATATTGCCGCCAGCGCTTGAATTGGCCATCGCGAGACTTGCAGAACGCGTAAATCCGCAACAAACTCGGGCGTGGCTGAGATGAACGAAAGCGCGAGGCGGTGGAGCGGGTATGTGTGCCCGGATTGCCGGTTGGTGTTCCGCGTGCCGCGGGATCACGACGGCCAAGGCGTGGTGTGCCAAAATTGCCGCCGCTTGTTGCGCCTCCCCGCCGCCGGGGATCCCACTCCGCCGTTGGTCGCCGAGCCCGTCGCCCCTCCGCTCAACGCCACCACCACCACCGCCGCCACCACCACCACCACCGCCACCACCGCGGCGCCGGCCATGACGCCGGCCGCAGCGGTGCTGCAGCGCATCAAGCACCGGGTGCGCAAACGGCGGACCGGTGCCGCGACCGCGGGCGGGGCGGCGCCCCCGTCATGGGACCACCAAACCGCGGCCACAGCCAAGTCCAGACGCCATGACCGCCGCCCGCTGAGATGGCTCCTGGCCGGAGCCGTGGCGTTGTTAGGCGTGGTTGCGGGCGGGCTGGGGGTAGCGTGGCACGGCAAGGAGCAAGTCACGCCGCCGCAAGCACGGCACCTGCCGCAGCTCACGCCGCCGCCACCAGCGACTGCGCCTGGCGCGGCGGAACCGGTCGTATCGGCGCTCATGCAGCGGAGTGTGCCGTCGATTCTGGCGGAGGCCGAGCCGCTGGCCCGCAAGTTTCTGGAGGCCACCACCATCGCCGAGCTGTTGCCGCTGGTGCGCCAGCCGGAGCGGGCCAAACCACGCATGCAGCGCCAATACCCGCAAGGACACATCGACCCGCCGGGCCTGGCCCAATTCAATCCCACCGGTAACGTTGGCATCAACGAGGCGGGGGCCATGGTGGACGTGCGCACCCGCAATTTCGCAAGCCGCCAACTCGTCTTGGTGGCGACCCCGGCAGGCCTGAAGATCGATTGGGAAAGCTGGGTGGGCTGGTCGGACCTGAGCTGGTCGACCTTGCTGGCCACCCTGCCCACTCAAGCCACGCTGTTTCGCGTCATTGTCAAACGCGTCGATTACTATAACTTCGGGTTTTCCGATGACAAGCAGTGGCAGTCATTTCGGTTGGAGTCGCAGGATGGCGAACACATGATCTTCGGCTATGTCCAGCGCGGCTCTGCCGTCGAAGCCAAACTCCGCATCAGCCCGGATGCCACCAGCACTCCCATGATCTTGAAAATCCGTTTCCCCGCCGGGGTCGCCGCGTCTAACAACCAGGTGGTGGTCGATGAGGTGCTCGCCAACGGATGGGTGGAGCCGGATACTTGACCGCCGATGAACCAGACGACTTATGACAAGGCACTTGAACTGAATCTCGACCCGGAGGTGTACGGGACGTTCGCCGAGATCGGTGCCGGGCAGGAGACGGCCAACTGGTTTTTCCGCGCCTCGGGCACCGCCGGCTTGGTGGCCAAATCCATCTCGGCCTATGACATGACGATGAGCGACGCGATTTACGGCCGTGCCTCGCGCTACGTTTCCGCCGAACGCCTCGCCGCCATGCTCGATCATGAGTATGCCATCCAACTGGAGCGACTGGCACCCAGCCGCGGCCCCAGCACCACGTTTTTTTCGTTCTGCAACACCGTGCGCGCTCGCGGCTGGCAGGACTCCGGCGAGTGCCACGGCTGGCTCGGCATGCGCTTCCAAATGCGCCCCGGCACCCCGCCGGCGGACATCGTTTTGCACGTTAGATTGTTAGACAGCCGGACCACCGACCAGATGGACGCGCTGGGCATCATCGGCGTGAACCTGATCCACGCGGCGTTCCGGCACCGCGGCGGGTTGCAGCGCTTCGTCGAGGCGCTGGTGGAGAACGTCGCCCCCGGCCGGGTGGAGATCGATCTGCTGAAGCTAACCGGCCACGGCTATGAGGCAATTGACAACCGGCTGTGCGCGTTGCAATTGGTGGCAAGCGGGTTGACGGATGCGACGATGTTTTTGCCCAGTGGCGAGGTGGTGCAACCGGCCGAGGCGCTGTACCGCTGCCCGGTGTTGTTGTTGCGCGGCAGCTTCGATCCGGTGATGAACCTGCACCTGAGCATGCTCGGACAGGCGCGCCGCGCCTTTGCGGCGGCGTTGCCAGAGGCGCTGCGCGGCGGCGAGGTGTTGCTGTGCGAGATCTCGCTGGACAATTTGCTGCGCGGCCACGGGCTGGACATGCAGGGGTTTTTGGATCGGGCCGACGCCTTGCAGGCGCTGGGGGAAACCGTGTTAGTCTCGCGCTGCGCGGAGTTTCACCGCATCGCCGGGTTTCTCAACCGCTGCACCAACCAGCCGATTGGAATCATCCTGAGCATCGGCTTGCTCAATGAACTGTTCAAACCGAAGTGGTCAGAGAATCTGGCCGGCGGGCTGTTGGAATCGTTCGGCCGCTTGTTCCTCAACCAAGTAGCCTTGTATGTGTTCCCGTGGAAAAACCGCCGCACCGGGGAATTGGTCACGGTGGACAATTTCCACGCGCCGGCCAACTGCGTGCATCTCTATCAACATTTCCTGGACAACCGGCACATCCTCGGCTTGGAGTGCGCCGATGCCGGACTGCTGCGCTACACCGGCAGGGATGTCTGCCGCATGATTGTCGAGGGCGACGCGCGGTGGCACTCCCTGGTGCCGCAAGTGGCGTGGGCCATGGCCGAACGCCATGCCAAGGGCCAGTCCGAAGCCCGCGGCGCAACCCCATGATTCCGTTAGACCAACCGCGCGTGGGAGCGGCGCCCTGTGCGCCCTGTGCGCGCCGGGCTCATCGGCGGCCACGGCCATAGCCCGCCACCACCACCACCAAGGTGGCGCATGCGCGGCCGAGGCGCCGGCTCACGCGTCCTTGCCGCAGCATTGCTTGTATTTTTTCCCGGAGCCACACGGGCAGGGGGCATTGCGGCCGGTGGTTTCGATCGAGAAACTGGGCTTGCGTTTGGGCAGGTTGAGTTTGAGCCCGCCGCCGCCGGCGGGAGAGGGCAGCGCGGAGGGGTCGAGATGATCGGAACTGCCGGACATGGCGAGATTGTCGCGGCTGAGGGTCTCGGTGCCGCCTTGGAGTTGTTGGGGACGGCTGTGCAACTGGCGGAGGAAGGCTTCGAGATTGGAAGCGGAACGGAAGAGGTTTTGCAGGGCTTCCTGTTTGATGGCATCCATCAGGATGACGAAGAGTTCGTACGCTTCGTTCTTGTACTCGATGAGCGGGTCTTTCTGGCCTTGGGCGCGCAGGCCCACGCCTTCGCGGAGGGCGTCCATGTTATAGAGATGAGCCTGCCATTGTTTATCGATGGCGGCGAGCACCATCCGGCGCTCTTCCTGATCCAACACTTCGAGCGGCAGATTGGCAACCCGCCGCTCGTAGGTCTCCTTGACCTTGGCCACCAGAATCGGGGCGATTTGGTCCGGGCCGTGGGCGGCACGGTTGAGCTCCGCGGCGTCGATGCGGATGGGCAACGTGGCATTGACCCAATGCAGCAGATCGGCGTAGTCGGTGATGGCTTCATCGTGGTCCGCCAGATAGCTTTCGACTTTGGCCGGGATGGTTTCCTCAATGATCTCGATGACCAAATCGCGCGGGGTCTCGGTGGAGAGCACCTCGTTGCGGTAGCCATACACCACCTCGCGCTGCTTGTTCATCACATCATCGAAATCCAGCACCCGCTTGCGCCACACATAGTTGCGCTGCTCGACGCGCTTTTGCGCGGTCTCCACCGATTTGTTGAGCCACGAATGCTCGAGGGCCTCCCCTTCCTTCATGCCGAAACGCTCCATCATGGCGGTCATGCGGTCGGCCGCCGCAAAGTTGCGCATCAGGTCGTCCTCGAAGGAAATGAATGCCTGGGACCGGCCCGGGTCGCCTTGGCGGGCACACCGGCCACGCAGCTGGCGGTCGATGCGGCGCGATTCATGGCGCTCGGTACCGATGACAAAAAGCCCGCCGACATCGGGGACCCCTTGGCCGAGTTTGATATCGGTGCCGCGGCCGGCCATGTTGGTGGAAACGGTGACCGAACCGGGTTGGCCGGCGCGGGCGACGATTTCGGCTTCCTGTTGATGGAATTTGGCGTTGAGCACCGAGTGGGGAATCTTCGCGCGTTTGAGCATGCGGGAGAGCGTCTCGGACGACTCGACCGAAGCGGTACCGCACAGGACCGGCTGGCCTTTGGCGTGGGCCTCTTCGATTTTCTGCACCACGGCATTGAATTTCTCGCGGCGGGTCTTGAACACCTGGTCGTTTTCATCCTTGCGCTGGTTGGGCTGATTGGGAGGAATCGGCAACACATCAAGCTTATAGATGTCGTGAAACTCGGCCGCTTCGGTTTCCGCAGTGCCGGTCATGCCGGCCAGCTTTTCGTACAGGCGGAAATAGTTCTGAATGGTGATGGTGGCGAAGGTCTGGGTTTCCTTCTCAATCTCGACGCCCTCCTTGGCTTCGACCGCCTGGTGCAGCCCGTCGGACCAACGGCGGCCGGGCATTTCACGGCCGGTGTTTTCATCGACAATGATGACCTTGCCGTCCTTGACCACATATTGCACATCCTTTTCGTACACGCAGTAGGCCTTGAGCAGTTGCGAGATGTTATGGATTTTTTCCGCCTGGGCGTCCATGCGGATTTGTTGGGCGTCCTTGGCGGCCAGCTTCTCCGCGTCGGTTAGACCGGCGTTGGTGTCGATGTCGGCGAAGAGTGTGCCGAGGTCGGGGAGGGTGAAGGATTCCGGATCGCCGGGCGAGAGGAACTCGCGGCCCATTTCCATCAGGTCGGAGTCATGGCCTTTTTCGTCGATGACGAAATAGAGTTCTTCCTTGAGGGCGAAGAGTTCCTTTTTCTGTGCGTCCTGATGGAATGAGAGTTCCGCCTTTTCGATGAGGCGGCGCACTTCGGGTTCCTCCATCATGCGCATCAACTGGCGGTTGCGCGGCTGGCCGAGCTTGAGCTTGAAGAGCAGGCGGCCGGCTTCCACGCTATCCCCCGCTTCCAACAGACTCTTGGCTTGCGCCGCCAAATCATTACAGAGTTGGGTCTGGCGCTTGACGAGTTGTTCGACCAGTGGCGTGTACTTGTCAAACTGGTGGGACGATTGCGCCGAGGGGCCTGAGATGATCAACGGCGTGCGCGCCTCATCAATCAGGATCGAGTCCACTTCATCGATGATGGCGAGGTAGTGGCCGCGCTGGACTTGTTCGTCGCGCGAGGTGGCCATCCCATTGTCACGCAGATAGTCGAATCCAAACTCCGCGTTGGTGCCATAGGTCACGTCGCAGGCGTACTCGGCGCGGCGCTCCCACGGTGGCATTTGGTTTTGAATGCAGCCCACGCTGAGCCCCAAAAAGCGGAACAAGGCACCCATCCATTCGGAGTCGCGGCGGGCCAGGTAGTCGTTGACGGTGACGACATGGACGCCCATGCCGGTGAGCGCGTTGAGATAGACCGGCAGGGTGGCGACCAGGGTTTTGCCTTCCCCGGTCTGCATTTCCGCGATCATGCCGCGGTGCAGCGCGACGCCGCCGACGAGTTGGACATCGAAGTGGACCATTTCCCACAGCAACGGCTGATCGCTGACGCTGATGGTGGTGCCGCACAAGCGGCGGGCACTGTTTTTAACCACCGCGTAGGCTTCGGGCAGGATCTTCTCGAGGTGCCTGGCGCGCGACAGGCGGAACTCCGGCTCGATTTCGTGGAACGCGCTCTTGGCGGCCTCGATGGATGCCGCGGTCGGCTCGATGCTGGCGGGCAGCGAGGGAAACTCGTCGCGCAGCACTGCCAGGCGTTGTTCGAGAGCCTCGGCGGTGGCGCGCAGCTCCTCCTCGTTCATGCGCTCAATCAGCGGCTTGGCCGGCACTTCCAGCGCATGGTAGCGGGCCAGATGGGTCTGCCATTGCAGCGTGCGTTCGCGCAGTTTCTCCTCGGGTTCGCGTTGCAGGGCCTCTTCAAGTTCGTTGATTCGGGCCACCGTCGGGCGAATGCGGCGCAGTTCGCGCTGGTTCTTGCTGCCAACGATTTTTTGGAGGATCCACTTGATCATGTGCGAGATGGGGTTCGGCGGAGGAGCCCGCTGGGGGGGAGGCCATACACTGACCAGCACGCCGTTGCAAGTGTTAGCGGCGCAAATGGCGAAAAATGCCACAGATGGCCGGCTTGACGACACGCCGGGAATGGAAATGCGGGCAGGGTGAGCGACCCGGCGGATTACCGCTGGAGCAGCTACGGCGAGGCAATGGGCGGCGGGCCGCGAGGCAATGGCAAAAAGGCGCGGGCCGGCTTGGTGCGGGCACTCATGGCCCACAAGGGCTATGCGGCGGACGCGAAGCACTGGGCGGGCAGGGTGCCCAAGGACTACCGGATGCTGTTGTTGGATGAGGAAAAACTACAGGATGTTAGAGGTAGCGACGGACACTTGGAGGTAAAGGTGGTTAGAAAGGGAATAAAAAAGGAGGCGGAGTTGACCCAACTGGAGCGGTGCCGGGATGTGGCGTTGCGCAAGATGCTGCGGTGCCGGGTGAGGTTGCCGGAAGGGCGCACCACCGCCCGCCTATGATTCCCGATCAACCGCCTGTTTCCCGCCCGCCTGTTTCCCGGCCGCCTGTTTCCCGGCCGCCGGTTCCCTCAACAGCCTTCAGATCAAGAGCAAATTCCCAGCAGTCAGTTAGAAGCTATTCCTCAAGCCGGGCGAGGATTGCCTCAGGCAACAGCGGGCGAAGCTGGGGATGGGCTTCGACCAAGCGGAAAATGTCGGTGAGATCTTTTTGGCGTTTGCTCGGGCGCCTGCCGGGTTCGGCCCAGGCCTTGAGTTTACCTTGCAGGGTGTCTTCCAACGAGGCGACCCGCATGAGGATGCCATGCACATCGGCGGGGACGGCACGTGCCGGATAAGAGTGATAGAAATCCTCGGTGCTGATTTGAATGCTGACTGTGGAACGCCCCTTGAGGTTCACCGACCAATCGAAGTTTGTGGCCGTGAAGCCTGAGGCGGCAAGCGCCTCGAGGCAGGAATCGAGGCGGTCGGTGGCGATGACCAGCTCGACATCAGCGGTGGCCATGGGTTCGTTCGCCCAGTGATTGACGGCCAAGCCGCCGATCATGCACCAAGGGACGGCATGCTCTTCGAGGATACGCACCAGCGTGGACACATCCCCCGCACCGCCGGCCGTCTGCCAATCGTAGAACTGACGCAGGGTCATGGTGAGGAGGGGGTCAAATGGTCATGGCATGGAAGCCGCCATCGACGACCATTTCGATGCCGGTGATGAAGGAGCCGGCCTTGCTAGAGGCGAGCAAGAGGGTGGCGCCAATGAGTTCCTCGGCGTTGCCGAAACGCGAGGCCGGGGTTTGGCGCAGAATGTCCAGCACGCGGGATTCATCGAGCACCTTGCGGTTTTGCTCGGCGGGGAAAAACCCTGGCACCAGGGTGTTGACGCGGATGTCCTTGTCCGCCCATTCGCGGGCGAGATTGCGGCTGAGGTTGTGCACGGCGGCCTTGGAGGCCGAATAGGTGAAGATGCGTGAGAGCGGGTTGAGGCCGGAAATGGAGCCGAGGTTGATGATGGAGGCGGGATGGCTGGCATCCACGAAATACTCACCGAAGACCTGGCAGGCGCGGAACACGGCGGACAGATTGGTGTCGATAATGCGCTGGAACTCTTCCTCGGTCACATCCAGAAACGGGGTGGGCGAGTTGATGCCGGCACCATTGATGAGGATGTCCACCTGGCCGGAGCGGTCTAACACCGTGTCGAGCAGGTTCTCCAGGGAAGGGCGTGACGTCACATCCACCGGCACAAAATACCCCTTGCCGCCGTGGGCGGTGATTTCCGCCAAGCGTTTTTCGGCCTTTTCCGGGATGCGTCCGCCGAGCACGACCTCGGCGCCGGCGCGGGCCAGGCCCACGGCCATGGTGCCACAGAGTTCACCAGTGCCGCCGATCACGACGGCGGTCTTGCCGGAGAGGTCGAAGAGGTCTTTGAGGAAAGCGGCAGTTTGCATGGCCAGCAGTTTGCCTCGTCCAGCGGCGCTGCCAAGTGCGAAATTCGTGCAAATGAGGATTGTCGACGGCTGGTGGCTCGGGCAGCTTGGCGGGGTGGAGCTACCGATGCAGATTCCCTGGTTGCAAACGGCGTCCACCCGCCGCCGCTGGTTGGTCGGGGTATCGGGTGGCGCCGATTCGGTGGCGCTGCTCCATCTGCTGGTGCAGGCCGGGTTCCGCCACTTGGTGGTTTGCCATTTGGATCATCGCCTGCGCGGACGGGCGTCGACGGGGGACGCACGGTTTGTGCAGCACTTGGCGGCATCGCTCGGCTTGCCGTTTGAAAGCCAGCGGGTGGAGGTGGCCGGCCTCGCCCGGGCGCGCGGCGAATCGCTCGAAACCGCCGCCCGCTGGGCGCGCCACGAGTTTTTCGCGGCTTGCGCGAAACAACACCGCTGCCGGCGGGTCATCCTCGCCCATCACTCCGACGATCAGGCGGAAACCGTGTTGTGGAATCTGCTGCGCGGTTCGCACGGGCTCAAGGGGATGCGGGGCGAGCAGCAAATCGTCACCGCCACCGGCACCCGCATGGAGTTTTTCCGCCCGCTGCTAGGCCTCCGGCGGCGGGACTTGCGCGCCTGGCTCACGGCACGGGGCCTGCACTGGCGCGAGGATGCCAGCAATGCGGAGGCCACCGCAGTGCGCAACCGGCTGCGCCATGAAGCCATCCCGCTGCTCTCCGCCATCGCGGGGCGGGACACGGCGGCCATGCTGGCCCGGGCGGCGGCAGCGGCCGGGGACATGCAGGAAATCCTGGGCTGGGCGCTCGAGCAGGCGCAGGTGCACGACCCACAAGGCCGCTTGCATCTGCCTGCGCTGCGCTTGCTACCGCAGCCATTGCAGCGGGCGGCGATGGCACGGTTTTTGAAAAATTCCGGGGTGCCGGAGCTCGACCGGGCCCTGGTCGAGCGCGCCATGACTCTGCTAGATCCGAGCGGGCCGGCGGCGGTCAACCTGCCGGGCGGGGCCCGGCTGCGGCGACGGGCGGCCCGGATATTTGTGGAGACGGGCGTGGATTCTTGAACGATCGGGCGTGACGGGCCCCCAATCCCCCCTTGCCGGCCAGCGCTTGCCGCGCGCAGATTGCGGACTTTTTAGAAATTTTCCTGCATTTCCGCAAATTATCCGTGCCTCTCTTGGCAAAATCCGCGTCAATCCCCGTGGAGCATGGCCGCAGCCTCCCTCTCACCCTCGTTTCCTATGTCTTCCGCATCCATCCAAATCCTGCACCAAGAACGCCTCCCGCAATCAGGCGTCCTGGTCATCCCCGGTCGCCTCGATTTTTCACTCCTGCTGCACCTCGAGAAGTTGTTCGAGGGGCGCAAGATCACTTGGTTGATCGAGGAAAAAGCGAACTACGACCCGGGCATCCGCGGGTTTCTCGAGCAATCGAGTTCCGGGGCGGCGTTTTCCGCCGCCGACGGCGCACCCGCCAGTGCCGGCAGCCAGCTCAGCGGGTTTCTCGCCGATGGCGGGGTGATCATTTACGTGCCGGGGCGCGCCATCACGCGCAACGGGACAGCCTGCCACATCCCCTCCTCCCATCTCCGGGTGATGTGCGCGTTCGGCTTGCCGATTCTTCCCATTGCCGTGGATACCCCGCACAACTCGTGCCTGAGCATCGAGCGCTCGTCATCGCTGCCGCATGCGGTCATGGCGATTGGCCAACCGATCGGCGCGGCGGCGGCCAGCGTGGCGGCGTTTCAGCAAAACCTGTATGAAGCCGCCGAAGAAGCCTACGCCTCCCGCAGCTTGTTCAAGGGGTCACTGGCGATGGCATTGCTCGAAGGCCTAAAAAAACACGGCTCGAAAAACAAGATTGTGGATGGCGCGGATGATACCGAAATGAGCTTCGAGCGCGTGCTCGCCGCCGCCATCGCGTTTTCCAAAACCCTCAAACAGGAAACCGACAAAGCCCGCATCGCCATCGTGCTGCCGCCCGGCAAGGTCGGTCTCATCGCCAATCTGGCGGTGCTGTTTGCCGGGAAAACCCCGGTCAATCTCAACTTCACCGCCGGCCATGAGGCCATCAAAGCCACCATCCGCCAAGCCGATGTGGATCGCTTCATCACCGCCGATCCCTTTGTGCGCAAGGTTTCCTCCTTTCCCTGGCCGCCCAACCGCGACCTCATTCTCATCGAACGCGAACTGCCCGCGCTGCGCAAAAAAATCTTCAAATGGGCGATTCTGGCCAAGCTCCTGCCGGCGCGCGTGCTCGGCATACTGCTCGGTCTCAACCGCCGCAAAGGCGATGACGAGGCCACCTTGTTGTTCACCTCGGGTTCCGCCGGCGAACCCAAAGGCGTGAGCCTGAGCCACCGCAACATCCTGGCCAACGTCTGCCAATTCAGCACCCGCATCGAAGTCCCCTTCGGCTCCTCCATCCTCGGCTCCCTGCCCTTGTTTCACTCGTTCGGCAGCACCGTCACGCTCTGGTTCCCCATCCTCGAAGGCGTCAACCTCATCACCTATCCCTCGCCGCTGGATACCAAGCGCCACGCCGAACTCATCGCCTTCCACCAAATCAATATCCTGCTCTCCACCCCCACCTTCCTGCGCGGCTACATGAAGCGCGTCGATCCCGCTCAACTCGCCTCCCTCAATCTCGTGGTCACCGGCGCGGAAAAACTGCCGCGCTCGCTGGCCCAGGCGTTCCAGGAAAAATTCCACATCCGCCCGCTGGAAGGCTACGGCCTAACGGAAACCTCGCCCGCCACCAACTTCAATCTGCCGGACCCAGCGCCCGAATACGAAAGCGTGGTCATTCCCTCGGCGCGCGAAGGCTCGGTGGGCCAGTTGTTGCCCGGCCTCGCCATGCGTCTCACCGATCCGGTCACCGCGCAAGTCATTCCCCTCAACCGCCAAGGCATCATCTGGTTCAAGGGCCCCAATGTCTTCAACGGCTACCTCGGCAACCCGCAACAATCCGCCGCGGTGCTCGTCGATGGCTGGTTCCGCACCGGCGATGTCGGCCGGCTTGACGATGATGGCTTCCTCTACATCGAGGGCCGCATCTCGCGCTTTTCCAAAATCGGCGGCGAGATGGTGCCTCACGAAACCGTGGAAGCCGCCATCAACAAGGTCCTCGGCCTCGATGCCGAAACCGAACGCAAAATCGCGGTGGTCGGCATCCCGGATGAGCAAAAAGGTGAGGCCATTCTACTGTTGTCCACCATCGCCGGCGCCGCTCTCGAACAGGAATGCATCCACCTGCGCTACAAACTCCTCGATGAGGGACTCTCCTCATTGTGGTGCCCCAAGCAAATCATCTACGTGCCTGAAATCCCCGTCCTCGCCTCCGGCAAGCTCGACATCAAATCCTGCGAAACCCTCGCCAAAGGCACCCCTTGAGATTGGATAGAACCGATAACTGATAACTGACAACTCTCCATGACCAACCGCATTGACACCACTTTTGCCCGTCTTCGCGAGGCCCGGCAAAAAGCCTTTATCGCCTATGTCGCCGCCGGCGATCCGGATTTCGAGCGCTCCCTGGAAGTCATCAGGGCGCTCGCCGATTGCGGCGCGGACATCATCGAATTGGGCCTGCCATTTTCCGATCCGCTGGCCGATGGCATCGTCAATCAACTGGCCGCCGAGCGCGCCCTCAAGGCCGGCATGACCACCGCCCGCGCGCTTGACTTGATTCGCGCGTTTCGCCAAACCCATCAAACCCCGCTGGTCCTCTTCACCTATCTGAATCCAATCTTCACCTACGGGTTCGAGGCATTCCACCGCGCGGCCGCCGCCGCCGGCGCCGATGGCATCCTGCTGCTCGACCTGCCGCCCGATGAAGCCGCCCACAACCCGGAATTGGCGCTTGGCGCGGGCCTCAGGCACATCCAACTCATCGCTCCCACCACCCCGCCGGAGCGCGTCAAGTTGCTGGCCCAGGCATCCGCCGGCTTCATCTATGCGCTGTCGCGCACCGGGGTGACCGGCGCACATGGCGCGCCCTCGGCCAACCTCGCCGCCCTGGTCGCCTCTATCAAGGCCCATACCGCCGTGCCGGTGTGCGTCGGGTTTGGCATCACCACTCCCGAGCAAGCCGCCATGGTGGCCGCCGCAGCTGACGGCGTCATTGTCGGCTCGGCCATCGTCAACCAAATCCAACTGCACCCGGACGATGCGGCGGCGGCCGTGCGCGCCTTCACCGCCCCACTCATTGCCGCCACCAAAGCCCCATTGCCGCTGCCATAACGCAGGCAGCTCAACGCATCTTTGGCCGCGCGGCCAAACCCGCCCTGACTAACAAATTCACGCCCATGAATCCACTTGCTCTATCCGCCTTGCTTGCCATCGCCATCGCATTTGCAATACCGCTATCAGCCGCCGCCACGATATCTGACAACATTTCCCGGCCGGCGGATGCGCCGGCCAAGGTGAAGCTCGCGGCGCAAGAAATCCGGCGGTATGTCTATCTGCGAACCGGGGCGTTGCTGCCCATCACGGCGGACAATGGCGCCATCACCCTGCGGGTCGATGGCGCGCTGCCAGCGGAGCAATTCCGGCTCAAGTCGGATGGCACGACCCTGGCCATCAGCGGCGGCAGCGACCTCGCCGTGCTCTACGGTGCCTACGCCTTTGTGGAGAAGCTGGGGGTGCGCTTCTATCTGGATAGCGACATTGTGCCGGACGAGCGGGTGCCGTTTGCGCTGCCGGTGCTCGACGAGACCGCCACACCCGCCTTTGCGATTCGCGGCATCCTGCCGTTTCACGATTTCCCCGAGGGGCCCGATCTGTGGGCGACCGACGACTACAAGGCGGTGTTGGCACAGATGGTGAAACTGCGGATGAACTTCATCGGTTTGCACACCTACACCGAAACCGGTTGGGGCTCTGAACCCACCGTCTGGCTGGGCCTGCCGGAAGACATCGATGAACAGGGCCATCCCCGCTTCAGCTATGGCAGCTACTACTTCAACACGGCACGCCACACATCCGGGCATGCTCCGAGGCGGGTGGCGGACATGCTTTTCGGCGGCTCGCTGCTCTGTGAATCCGAGCCTTGGGGCCCGCCGGTCATGGCGGGCTTGATGCCACAGGGCAACACGCTGGAGGAAAAGAACCAATTGTTCATCCGCAGCGGGGAGATGCTGCGCGATGCCTTCAGCTATGCACAACGCTTCGGGGTGAAAACCTGCGTGGGCACCGAGATTCCACTGACCCATCCCACCCGCTTGCTGCCCAATGAAGTGCGGGCGCGGCTGGCGGCGCAGGGCAGGTCCGTGGCCGACCCGGCCACCCGGCGCGCGCTCTACGCCGGCACGTTCTTGCGGGCGCTGCGGACCTATCCACTCGACTACTACTGGCTCTGGACGCCTGAGGGCTGGCGGGGTCCGCAATCGGATGAGGAGGTCGAGCAGACCCGCCTCGACCTGCAGGCCGCGGTGGAGGCGGCGCGCGAAGTCAAGGCGCCCTTCACCCTGGCCACCGCCGGCTGGGTGATGGGGCCGTTGCGCGATCGGGCGCTATTCGACAAGTTGCTGCCCAAGGAGATGCCCTTCGCCGCGCTGAACCTCGAACTGGGCACCGTGCCGGTGGATGAGGGGTTTGCGCGACTCCAAAACCGCGCCGGCTGGGCGATACCTTGGATGGAAGATGACCTCAGCATGTCATCCCCGCAGTTGTGGGTCGGGCGCATCCGCCGCGATGCCTACGATGCCCATCGCCTCGGCTGCCAAGGGCTCATCGGCATCCACTGGCGCACCGCCGAGGTCGGCCCGATGGTCTCGGCTCTCGCCCAAGCCCAATGGCAAGTGCCACAGGTCACTGCCGATGCCGGGCTCGCGCCGGACATCCTGGTGGCAGGCGGTGGCGTGGCCGCGTTCGGCGCGCCGGTGGCGGCCACTGAGTGCGACCCGATCTATCAGGACGTGCGCTTCGACGTGAGCGGCTACGATCTGGCAATGCCTAACGGCCGCTACCGGGTCACCCTGCAATTCAACGAGCCGTTCTACGATGCGCCCGGCAAGCGGATCTTCGGCGTGGTCATCCAAGGCCGCACGGTCATCGACCGCCTCGACATCTTCGCCCGGGTGGGCAAAAACACGGCCCTCGACCTGGCCTTCGACGAGGTCGAAGTGAGCGACGGCCGACTCAAGGTCACCTTCCTCAAGGACCTGGCCTCGCAGCTCATTGGCGCCGACAAGGCGGCAGCCGAAGGCAAGTACATCGCGCTGCCCTGCATCGCCGGCCTGATCGCCGCCGGGCCGGCCAAGACCGTCAAGCTCAACTGCGGCGGACCGGCCTGGCAGGATTACGTGGCGGACCCCGGCGAGCCGCAGATCCCGCGTTACCTGCCGGTGGGCGATTTCTATCTCGACTGGGCGCGCCACCAATTCGGGGAGGCGGCGGCGCCAGAGATTGCCGCCATCTTCAGTCGGATCGATGGGCATCTGCCCGCACCCGCGCCGTATTGCCCGGGCGGCATCGTCGTCAACGGCGCGCTCTGGAGCAGCGCGCAGGGTGCCTATGCCTTTGTGGAAGAACTGGCCGCCCTGAGGCCGCGCATCAAGGGTGCGGGCAACCAAGCCCGCTTCGAGATGCGGGTGAAATCCTTTGAGTACCTGCGCGCCATTGGCCGCGTCGCATGCACCCGCGGCGAACTGGATCGCGCGATGACTGGGTTGAATGGCAAGGCCGGGCCACAGGAGAAGAAGACATTTGCCCGGGACACCGTGCTGCCCGTGCGCCTCCGGCTGAACGAGGATTGGGGGCGCATGATGACCCTGTGCCTCGAGACGGCCGACACTTGGGGCTCCATCGGGCATGTCTTCACCCACGAGATGTTCAACCGCGGCGAGCTGAAGTTCTTGGAGGTCCATGACCCTGCCATCGGCCAAGCGCTGGGCGATGATGCCGCCGTGCAGCTGGTGCCGACCGCCGCCTACCAGGGACAGCCGCGCCTGATCGTGCCCACCCACCGCAGCGTGGCGGAAGCCGGCGAGGCGCTGCCGCTCAAGGTCATCGTGCTGGACAACCAACCGGTAAAATCCGCGGTGCTGCGCTGGCGTCCGCTGGGGCAGGGCGAATGGCAGGCGGTGCCGTTGCGCCATGTGGCGCGCGCCGTTTACACCGTCACACTGCCGCCGCTGGCCGGTGAGACACGCGAATACTACATCGAAGCCGAGACCGCCGCTGGCATGCTGTTGCGCTGGCCGGCCACCGCGCCAACCCTCAGCCAGACTGTCGTCAGCCACCAGTGATCCGTTAGAGTCAGGCGCTCGCCTGGCCAAATTGGCGGAGCACTTCGTAAAACAGGGCGCCGGAGAGGTTTGACCAATGGGTTCCGTGTGGCAGTTCATCGGTCACCTTGGTGGCACCGCCCGCAGTCGCGGACACGATGGCCTCATCCCAGTGCGCCTGCCCGAACGGCCCTTGCAGTGCCGTGCGCGCAAGACCGGGCAGCCAGGCAGCGACAATCTCGCGGCGGCCGATGTGCAACAGGCCCAGACAGATCAACGCGGGCCAGGCGGGATATGACCCGCAAAACTGGTGGTCGGCGCGGGTGCCGCTGACCACCGCGTCGGCATCCTGCGGCGAGAGCGCGCGCAGCCAGGCTGGCGTCTGCAATTCATTTTGGAAAAACGCAACGATCTGCTGCTGCTGGTTGGCGGTGAGCCGGGTGCCCATGCCGAAGAGTACCATGGCGGTGTCGAAGGCGAGGCGGACATCACGTTTGCGGCCATCGGGCAGCAGGCATTGGAAAAACCCCGCCCCTTCCACATAGAGCTGATCCATCACCGCGGCGGCGAGGAGCCCGGCTTCTTGGCGCAGCGCCACGGCTTGGTTAGGCTCGCCGAGGTACTCCCTGAGCTCGGCGAGGCGCTCCAAGCACCAGACCGCCCCGGCATTCAGCGAAGCCACCATGTGTTCGTAGGTCGTCACACATTCCAGCAAGCCGTCCTTGCCGCCGAAGTCGGCCAAGCCAAACTCCGGATGCACCCGGCCGCGGTGGTCAACCGCGAGTTCCTCCATGCAGGCGAGAAACGATTGCGGTCCGCGCGGGGTGGCAAACACTCGCCCGAGCAAGGCGCGCGAACGACCGCTGGCCTCCCACAAGTTCCAGTGGGCGAA
The DNA here is from genome assembly GCA_903934285.1 of Akkermansiaceae bacterium. Taxonomy (GTDB): domain Bacteria; phylum Verrucomicrobiota; class Verrucomicrobiia; order Verrucomicrobiales; family Akkermansiaceae; genus Luteolibacter. The sequence goes on from CAIZNN010000205.1 coordinate 18,289, forward strand.
AAACAGATTGAAGCAATCGGCGCGGTAGGGCCAGCCGACCCCTTCGCCGGTCATGAAGTTATATTGGTTGTGGTTGCGCCAGTCGTCCTGCGCCCAGACCATGGCGAGGTGGCGCCAAACCACCTCCGGATCGAGCCGCGCCAACGCCGGCGAGGCCAGGCAAAAATCCCAGATATAGAATCCCGTTTCGCAGCGGCGCGGGGTGGCGATGTTATAGTGTGCCACCCCATCGAGCACCCGCAGGGCGCGGCGATGGGCAAGCAACCCGAGCACGCTGCTGACGGCGACCGGAGCGATCTCCTCCGCTAGCTCGAGGTCATCCAAACTGCCGCTGAAGAGCGGATTGCCCGGCTGGAAGACCGCCTGCCAGGCGTGTTTCCACGCGACCTCGGCCTGCGCGAGGCAATGCTCCGCTGCGGCCACCACGCGGCAGCCCACCTCCACGGCGACTGCGGGGTCGGTTTCCAGAACCAATGCAAAATCGATTGTCACGCTTTGTCCGGCGGCGCAGTCGACCGAGTATGCGGCGTCGCCGTTGCGCAACCAGCGGTGGGGCGCAGGCTGCAGCACTTGGAAACACACCGCCTCGCGCTGGCAGGCAGGATCCTGCCCCGGCGTTTCCTGATTGAAAAGCGCACCGCACCCGGTGATCTGGCCGGGCAAAGGGGCCGCCACCGGTGGATGAGGATAGGTGAAAAGCTTGCCGGTTTGGCGCACGATCTCAATCCGTGGATCCAGGCCGCTGAATCCATGAAGGTCCGCCACCGTGGTCGCTACTGCGGGAACCGCCCACGCCCATCCGTGCAATCCCCGGTTGACGCATCGCCCCGATAGCCGCATGGCCGCCTCCAAGCGCGCCGCTTGCGCGCCGCTGTTGGTGATCTCTATCCGCTGCACGATGGCGTGCTCGCCGGCCACCATTGCCAGCACACTGGCAATTTGCCAAGTCCCGACGGTGGCCGTGCGCCGCACCTGCCACGGACACCAACGGACGTCCACCTCAACGCCCGAGGACGGCAGGAAGCTGCCGTTGATGGTCAGAAAGGCCGTCCATTCCTCGGCTCCCGAGACCGGCGGGAATATCGGATGGCGCAGCCCGGTCGGGTCGGCATCACATTGCACACTGCCGAGAAAATTCGTCAGCCCGGGACGTGACCATTCATCGGCAAAGCGGTGGCACAACGGGGTTGTTAGGTAGTGGCCGACGGGGTATTGACTGAGCTTCATAGGCTACGGGTGCCGGGGAGAATGGTGATCGCGATGGCGCGGAAGGCATCGAAGGACCCGTCCTCATGCGGCGGGCGATCCGGCCCGCGCGGCGGGCGGCTGATGTGCAGGGCGCCTTCGCGACCGTCAAGGAAAAATACCCAGGCGCCCTCCGCGACCTGACTATAATGCCAGCCATTCTGTTGTTGACGGCGGCGGGGCAGCCGGGTTGGCCATGCGGCGCGTCTTCCAAGACGAGGAATAGATGCTGATTGAGCCACTCGCCCTGCCCCTTGGGGCGACTATAATGCCAGCCATTCTGTTGTTGACAGCGGCGGGGCGGGCGGGTTGGGCATGCTGCACGTCTTCCAAGACGAGAACTATAATGCCAGCCATTCTGTTGTTGACAGCGGCGGGGCGGGCGGGTTGGGCATGCTGCACGTCTTCCAAGACGAGGACTATAATGCCAGCCATTCTGTTGTTGACAGCGGCGGGGCGGGCGGGTTGGGCATGCTGCACGTCTTCCAAGACGAGGAATAGAGGCTGATTGAGCCACTCGCCCTGCCCCTTGGGGCGGGCGAATTCTGGCACGGAGGGATCCAGCGCAGCTCGTCATCTCCCACCGCGGCCGAGTCGTCCATGCTCATGGCTGCCCACGGCCGGCAACCCACGCAAGCGCACGCCCCATGGACCGTCATTCGCCGGGTCTAACCTAACAGCGCGACAGTCAGCTGGTCCGATCGGACCGGCTGGCTGTCGCGCCGGCGCACCGGTCGCGCTCACGCTCACGCTGACCCATCTCACGCCCGGCCATCAATACCTGATCCAACTGTGGGCCGACGACTCCCGCGAGCAATACACTCGCAGCCAGACGCTCACCAGCCCCGGCGGCAACACCGTCACCCTGCAATACAACACCGGATCCGTCCGGAGCCGGCGGCCAGGGACAATATGCCATCGGTTCGTTCACCGCTGCCGCCACCACCCAGCAGTTGACCGTCAGCGGCAATGTGGTCAACCAGGTCAATGCCATCCAACTGCGCGATTTGAGCTTCCTGACCGCCCCTGTTTTCGCTCCGGTGGCGGGCACCTACCAAGGCGCGCAACCCGTGACTCTCACTGCTGAAGCCGGGTCCACGATCTACTATACCGTCAATGGCAGCCCCGGCACCTTCACCGCAGGCGTGCTTTGCTTCACCAAGGGCGCGGATGCCATCGCCAATGGCGATGTCACCTATGTGATAGAAACCTCGGACAACCTCGGCAGCTGGACCCCACAGGTCACCCACACACCGCCTAACACCTCACCGACGATTTCCCACACGCTCCCCAGCGGGTTGCCGCGGGAATCCGCCCGCCTGAAGGCGACCATTCGTTAGGTTTGCAACATGGCAAGATCAGAACTCAGTAAACGACCTCGTTTTTGACGAAGTGGCGGGCAAGTTCAATTCCCTGCTATTGTTGTAAATCGTGGCAAAGAAACCACTGAGACACAGATTACCACTGAGAGCACTGAAATATTTATGGATTTCTTCTCAGTGCATTCAGTGGAACTCAGTGTCTCAGTGGTTTTTTTGCCACGATTTATCACAACTTCAAGGAATCGAGCTTACAACCCATCTAACTGGCTCCGTGGGCGCTCCGAATTGCCCAGGCCCGTGAGGAGCCAGTGGCAGCGCCGCACTTGGCAGGGACGCAGCTCCGGGGCGTCCGGTGGGGACGCGGCCGCAGTTATGTGCATTTCCCCGAACGGGATTTCTTGATTCTGGAAGACTTTGCGCCTTTGCGCCTTTGCGCGAGAAAATTCTTATGGCTCGCGCAAAGCCGCAGAGGCGCAAAGGAAGATGGGTTAAATGGAGAATTCGGATAGTGATGCATGGCCCGGCACAATCACACGGCCAAGCTGGCCGTGCCCCTCTTGTCTCATCCCGCAGGGAGGGGCGATCTCCGAATCGCCCATGCCCATGAGGAGCCAATGGCGAGCGGGTTGACCTCGATTCATGCTAAAAAGGGAAATGGAAACGGTTGGGGTGGCGTTTTTTACCACAGATTTCACAGATTGAAGAGGATTACACGGAAAATAAGACCGCAATCTATCTACTCTTCGGCTCACCCTAAAGGTGTCTGCCATATAATTCATAA
>CAIZNN010000206.1 GCA_903934285.1 Akkermansiaceae bacterium
AAAAACAATTAAATCGCTTGCCAGTAAAGATTTATTTTAATTCATTTTTTCAAAATGATGGCTACAAATGAAATCGAAAAAACGCGATCCACCTAGGGGAATAAGGGTTACGCGTCATTTAAGCCAAGAATGCCCGTCAAGGGGAAATGTGCCAGCGCCCAGCTTGCGGTGCCACTGAGCGGCACCACTGAGCGGCACCGCCCGTGGGGGGAGCAACCATGGCAGGGCGCCCGGCCGCCAGCTCACCACACTTTGATAGACCGGGTGCCGGCGGCGGATTCAAACGGGCCAACCGCCGGATTGGCGGCGTCGCGCGGCTTGCCGTTATAGTCCGTGTCAATCCGCAACGGCGACGCGTCGGGATTTTCATAGGCACACTCGGCAATCTTGGTTTTGCCCAACACCGCAGTGGTCACCAGTGGCCGGGTGACGGCATTCCAGGCGGGATCGGCCGTCATTTCGAGGTACCAGCCATCGGGCTTTTCGAGCAACTTGAGGGCCGGATCAAACGCGGCATTGACCAGCGGCGCGGCTTCATGGGTGGAAGGTTTGGCACCCTTGAGAAACACGTTGCCTTGCATCCATACCGGGAATTTCACCGTGTCGTATGGGCTCGCATTCCAGCCCTCCACAAAGATATTGTTATAGTAGCGGTCATCGCCTCTGGGATTGTCGTGCATGCCGCCCAGCGCCGTGGAGTGCGGCTTGTGATATGGTGTCAAGCGCCCGTCGAAGGGGGCCGAATTCAAGCCGCCGGCGATCAGATTGTGGACATAGGCGCCGCCTTGCGACACAGTCAACAAGGTGGCGGGCGATAGAAACAGGTTGTTGTCCACCAGAAACGGCCCGTGATTGACCTCGACGAACAAGTCGCGATCCGCGTTGTCATGAAACAGGTTGCGCGTGACACGCGTGCCTTGCGCCATCCAGTCCAGCCACAGCCCCAGGCACGTCCGATAGATATGGTTGTGGCTGATCTCAACGTCAATGGCGCCGTGGAACTTGATGCCCGCCATCTCGGCGCCAGTGAACAACCTGCGGACGTGGATATCGTGGATGGTGTTGCCCGTCACAGTGCTGAAGGCGGCCCCCAGGCTGCCGACGATGCCGGTCTGTTCGCAATGCGCAATGGTGTTGTTGCGCACGATGTGATGGCCGATGGTGCCCTTGTGCCAGCCGTTCTGGAGGCCGCGCTCGATGGTCTTGACATACCCCTCGGCGGAGTTGGCCGACGTGTTATCCCACTTGTCGCCGTGTTTGCCCAACGCGATGCCCGAACACACCGAGTGACTCACCACATTGTTTTCGATGATCCAGCCCTTGCTCCAATGGGTCCCGATCAAACCGATCTGCTCGGCGGTGGGCGGCGCCCATGGCGTGGCCGCATGGCACAGCGTGAACCCGCGCACCGTTAGATAATCGACCCCCGGCTTCTCCGGATAGAACACCGTTTGGCGCACGTTGATCTCCACCTGCTGCGCGTTGGGATCAACCCCCTTGAACTGCGCCCAGAGCGTGGTGGTGGCCGCATCCACCTGGCCGAACCACAACGGGCTGGCCGCCGCGGGCTTGAGGACCTCGTCAAGCGTGGCCGCCTCGGTGAGCCACTCACCGTTGAGATAGACCGCGCCGGTGTGATGGGCACGGCCCTTGCCATCGAACCAGTCGCCGCGGATCAGGTCGCTGTAAGGATTGAAGCCACCAAAAAAACCATTGGGCAGGGTCATTTTCCACGTGTCCGCCTGCACTTTCTCCCAGTTTTTCGCCACTTCCGAGCCCGTGATCGCGACCTTCTCGCCCGCCGCGGCTTGATAGGTGATGCGATTCTGGTCGGACGTGCCGCCGCGGGGCGGGGCGATGCGTTCGCGATAAACCCCGCCGTGCACGGTGATGACGTCGCCGGCTTGGGCGAGCTTGGCCGCCGCCTGGATCGTGCGCAGCGGCGCCGCCTGGCTGCCGGGGTTGGCATCCTGGCCGGTGAGGGCGACGTGGAGCTCGGCGGCATGCAGTGAAGCGAGCATCAGGACGGGTAAAACAATGAGGACGGGAGGTTTCATGTCGGAGTTCGGGTTGATTGAAACGGGGCAGCGGATAGCCCACGGCGGGCGTCTTGTTTGCCGTCCCGTGGCGTGAGCTAGCCGTGCCCCGCGCCGATTCTACGCACCCCCATCCGCAATTCTTTCATCCTGAACTCCACCTCACTTCACCCGTAAAATCACAAACCGGCTGCCACCCAAAGAATGTCTTGAGCGCCGGCTCGCGGCCCGCCCGCGCCGCGCCTCACAGTTCCTGATAGACCCTGAGGGTCGCGCGGCACATCGCCTCGAGCGTGAAGGGATCGCCCACCGGCATGGGACGCGGACGCTGCGCAAGGATGGCCCGGGCGACTTCCACCAGGCGCGCGCGGTCCCCCAGCGGCACCCGCCCCATCGGAAAGAGCCCCGCCAACAACTCGCCCACCCCGCCGCAATCGTAACCGAGCACCGGCTTGCCCAACGCCAACGCCTCCACCACGGTGCGCCCGAACGCCTCGGGTTGCACCGACAGCCCGCAGATGACCTCGCTCACCGCCATGATTTCACGCAGGTCCTGGCGATGGCCGAGAAACTCCACCTCGCCGGCGAGGCCGAGCCGCTGCACCATGGCGTGAAGTTCCTCCAGATAGGCGCGCTTTTTCGCATGGGTGTCGCCCGCCACCAAGCCGTGTACCGGCACGCCCGCGGCCTTGAGTGCGGCGAGCAGTTCGAAAAAATCCTCGTGCCCCTTGAGCCGGGTGATGCGCCCCGGCAACAGCAACACCCGCTTGCCGGCCAGGCCCGGCCGCGCGGCCTGCCAGTCCGCCAGCCACGCCGCCGCCGGCCGGAACTCCGCCCCGTACGCCCCCACCTGAATGCCACGCGGAATCACCCGGATGTGCGCCGCCACCACTTGCGGATAGTTCCCTAACACATACGCCCGGATGCTCTCCGACACCGCGATCACCCGCTCCCCCCGCGTCATCACCGCGGAGTATGCGTTCACCGAGTAGAACCCGTGCACGGTACTCACCAGCCGCGGCCGCGTGCGCGGATCCATGCCGCGCCATGCCAGCCAGGCCAGCCAGCCGGGCACCCGCGAGCGCAGGTGCAGGATGTGGGCCCGCTCGTCGGTTAGAATCCGCCGCAACCCGCCCACCTGCAGCAGCGAGGTGAGACTCTTGCGATGGACCGGCAACGCGATATGGCGCGCGCCACTGGCCTCCAACTCAGCCACCAGCCGCCCACCATGGGAAATAACCACCGCCTCGTGCCCCTGCGCCACCAGATAGGCGGCAAGCTCCAAGGTGCCGCGTTCCACCCCGCCGGCATTGAGTTCGGGCAAAATTTGGATGATCTTCATGCCGGGTCGTCGCGGCGGGCCAGGGTCAGCGCCAATCCAATGGCGCCGATGAAAATCAGATAGCACGCAAGCAATTCAAGGTAACTCTTGCAGATCAATGGAATCTCCGGCGCATACGCCTTGCCCAGCGCCGCCTGCCAAAACCGCGGCCCGCCGATCACCCGGTCGAACACGTACAAAATCAACAGCGCCGCCGCTATCAAACCGCTCCCGGCGTGGGTGCCCACCGTGCCCACAAACCCGACCACCGCCCGCCGATGGCGGATGCCGGTGAGCAGCGCCACCAACAAAATCGCCCCCACCACCCAGTTCTCCGGAAATGGCCTGCCCATCATCAGCGAGACGAAATCCTCCAGCTCGCCAACCACCGCCGCCGCCACAATCAGCGCCAGGATCCGACACACCGGCCGGTTGCGCCCCGCATGCGCCGTGGCCCCGAAAAACACCGCCGAGGCCCCCGCCAGCAGCAGCGCTTGCAGCAACTCCACCGTGCCCCGCCCCAGCGGCGCCGACGGCCGGTTCGGCAGCCAGGCCGGCAGCAGAATAGCAATCGACCCGGCACAAATCAGCGCGCCGCGCACCACGGTGCGCAGCCATGAGGAACCACGGCGGGTGGTGGCGGTTTCGGTTTCCACTTGGGCCTGTCCTAGCGTGTTTCCGCGCCGAGTGCAAGGCCGATGCTACCCGAGGCCACCGCAACCTGCCATCGGTGGTTTTCAGTGGTTCAGGGGTTTGCAGCGCCCGTTGTACCCCGATTCCCACAATTTCACCAGTCCTCCCCTTCCCTTGACTCGTGCGCCCCCGTGGATTTCAAAAAAATCCGCGTCAAATTTGTTGACAGCCCCCCCCAAACCCGCTTTTCTGCCCCCCCGCAGCAATGCACCCGTAGCTCAATTGGATAGAGCGTCTGACTACGAATCAGAAGGTTGGGGATTCGAGTTCCTCCGGGTGTACCATCTGCCAACCCATTCATTCCCAATGGGTTACGGATGAGAAACCGCCTCAGGTTGACAGCATTTCCAGTGCCATGAATGGCAGTGGTGACAAAATGGTGACAACTCGGGAACCCGACCTTCTGAGCGCTCAAAAATCAACGGGCCAACAGAAAACCCGCAAAGGCAAGCCCGCAGCCCTGGTGAAATTCGGCTCGGCGGCGGTGCCGGTGTATCGGATCACCTCCGGCAAGCGGGTCCGCTTCACCATTTCCTACCACCGCGACGGCAAACGGTTGCGGCAGGTTTTCCCCTCGCTCGATGCCGCCAAAAAGGAGGCCCAACTCGTGGCGCAGCGAATCCAGTCGGGCATGCAGCACGTCACCGACATGCGCCCGCACGACCGCGATGCCTACGTGGCCGCCACCGAAATGCTCGCGAAACTCGGCATCCCGTTGGTCGCCGCCGTGGAGGATTACGTCAGGAGCCGCTCGATCGCAGGGACCGAATCGCTGGCGTCGATGGCTACGGACTACTCGCAGCACTTCGGCAAGATCACACGCCGCGCCACCGTGCCGGAAGTGGTCAAGCACCTGCTGGAAAGCAAAGCCCAGGACGGGGCCAGCGGACGCCACCTCTCCCAGCTCAAGTCGGTGCTCACCCGGTTTGCCGCCGCCCATCCGGGGTCCATCCTCGACGTCACCTCGCCCGACATCGACACCTGGCTGCGCGGCCTGAACGTTTCCCTGAGTTCGCGCAACTC
>CAIZNN010000207.1 GCA_903934285.1 Akkermansiaceae bacterium
AAAGCTGAACATCGTGACCAGCGCCCGGCGAAGCGAGTTTTTCGTCACCGGCCCGAGGGCTTCCTGCTTGCGGAGGAAGGCGTTGATGTCGGCCACCGTCACATCCCCGATACTGGCGCTCACCTGGCCCGTGACGCGATTCAAGTAATCCCGTGAGTTCCTGACATAGATCGCGCTCAGCCCGGCGGCACGGCGCGACCCGACGAAGTCCGCAGCCACCTCGGCCTCCGACTTCACCTGCAGGAGGTCCTTCCGGTTCAACTGATAGAACCGGACGGCGTCCGACAGGGGAATGTCATAGCCCCCGGCGTTCGCGTCAACTTGTGTGGAATCTGGACACCAGCCCCATCACTTCCTTCACAAGTCATTGATAATGAGACGGATACAACTTGTTCCGAACCCAGCTGGCGGACAGGGAGGGATTCGAACCCTCGGTGAGCTTACACCCACACACGCTTTCCAAGCGTGCTCATTAGACCACTCTGACACCTGTCCTGAAGAGCCGGCGAAGGGAAACTAGGGGTTGGAGCGGGGTTTGGCAATGCCGATTTTCACACCGATTTTCGGTCGGTTCCCCGCGATCATGCACCCGTTGTGGCAGGCGGCTGCGGCGAACTCAACCTGAAAACCGCAGACTGATCCCCAATGCAGGGATTCGCCTTCGGACTTCGGGCTTAAGACGGGCTTGAGCTCGTCTCGGTTTGCCAGCTGATTTCCTTGGCATTGGCCCACAATTCCTCGAGCCCGTAGTACTCACGCATTTCCTGGTGCATCACATGCACCATCACGTCGATATAATCCAACACGACCCAACGGGTGTCGGCCTTGCCCTCGGCATTGACCGGGCGCTGGCCGTGCCATTCCAGGACCAAGCCGGAGACATCGCGCAGGATGGCGCGGAGGTGGGGCATCGACGAGCCGGCGCAGACGACCATGAAATCGGTCAAGCTGGAGATTCCGCGCATATCCCAGACGCGGATATTCTCCGCTTGCATTTCATCCGCTGCTTTCGCGCAAGCGCGGGCCAAAGTTTCTCCTTGTATCGCCATAGATTTCCCTCGCGGGGTCGCCAGCATAGCCGGCCATGCCCGCCGCATCAACAAAATTCATCCTGCGATTGACTCCGGGGGTTTCCTAGCTTCCCCTTGGGGCATGCCAGAACCGATTTCCGCCAAGCCGATTTCCTCGAACAAATGGATTTGGGGATACCTGATGCAGGAAAAGGCGGTGTTTTTGCCCTCGCTGGTGGCGTTGTTCCTCACGGCCGGGTTGTCGCTGGCATTTCCTTGGTTTCTCAAGGAATTGGTGGGCAATCCGGTGGATGCCTTGCGTTCGCAAGCGCCCCTCGACGCGCAACAGGTGCTGGCGCAATCCAATGCGATCGTACTCAAGCTGGTGGCAGCCCTGACGCTGCAGGCATTGATTGGATATTTCCGGGTGCAGGGCTTCATTCGGGCGGGGGAAAGCGCGCTGAACCGGCTGCGGCGGGATTTGTTTGCCCATTTGGTGCGTTTGCCGATCCCGTATTTCCACGAGCAGCGGACCGGCGCGCTGAGCAACCGGATATCCGCCGATCTGGGCGTGGTCCGCGAAACCCTGCTCACCACCATTCCGCAGGCGGTGCGCCAAACCGTGGTGCTGATCGGCGGGGTGATCGTCATTTTCATCGCTAGCTGGAAGCTCTCGCTCATCATGCTCGGCAGCGTGCCGTTGGTGGTGCTGGCCATCGCCTTGTTCGGAAAAAAAGTCCGCCAGCACTCGAAACAGGCGCAGGACGCGCTGGCCGAAGCCGGCACGGTGATCGAGGAAACCGTGCAGGGCATCGCCGACGTGAAAGCCTTCACCAACGAGCCATTCGAGGCCACCCGCTACGATACCTCGCTGCAACAGTTTCTGATGGTGACTCTCAAGGGGGCGAAATATCGCGCCTCGTTCCTGTCGTTCATCATTCTGGCGTTGTTCGGCACCATCACGTTTGTCGTCTGGCATGGTGCCCGGATGTTGGCTAACAACGAGATCAACATGACCAATTTCTCCGCGTTCGTGCTGTTCTCCATTTTCGTCGGCGCCTCGCTCGGGTCGTTTCCGGAAATCATTTCGCAACTCCAACAAACCAACGGCGCCACCGAGCGGCTGCGCGAATTGCTCAATACCCAGCCGGAGCGCACCGACGGCGATGCCTTCGCCAAACTCTCCGGCTCGCTCGCCTTTGAAAATCTCAGCTTCCGCTACCCGTCGCGGCCCGATGTCCAGGTGCTCAGCGACCTGAGTTTCGCCATCAGTCCCGGCCAGCGCGTCGCCCTGGTGGGGCCCTCGGGCGCGGGCAAGTCCACGGTGTTCTCGCTGATTCTGGGTTTCAACGCGCCGGAAAGCGGCCAGCTCACCTTCGACAACCGGCCCGCGCCGAGTCTCGCCCTCAAGGCGATCCGCGGGCAAATCGCCATCGTCCCGCAGGAAGTCATGTTGTTCGGCGGGTCGATCCGCGAGAACATCGAATATGGCAAACCCGGCGCCTCAATGGATGATGTCCAGACCGCCGCGCAACAGGCCAACGCCCACGACTTCATCGCCGCCCTCCCCCAAGGCTACGACACCGTCGTCGGCCCGCGCGGCACCAAACTCTCCGGTGGCCAACGCCAGCGCGTCGCCATCGCCCGCGCCATCCTCGCCAACCCCCGGATACTTTTGTTAGACGAGGCCACCTCGGCGCTGGATGCCGAGAGTGAGCGGCTCGTCAACGAAGCGTTGGAGCGGCTCATGGCAGGCCGCACCAGTCTGGTCATTGCGCACCGGTTATCGACGGTGCGGCACGCCGATCACCTGCTGGTGTTCAATCACGGGCGTATCGTCGAGAGCGGCACTCACGACGAACTCATCGCCCAATCCGGCACCTATCGGTTCTTGGTGGACACCCAGCTGCTCTAAATTCTCAGGTCCTGTCTGGACATGGCGGGCCGGGGGAGCCAAATTGCGGTGCCCCCATGCGAATTTCAGACCGCTACATTGGAAGACAGGTGCTGTTCGGCACGCTGTTTGCCGTGGTGGTGCTGAGCTTGGCGCTGGTGCTGGGCAATCTGTTCAAACAAATCCGCCCGCTGCTGGTGGACAAGCACGCGCCGCTGTGGCTGGTGCTGCGCTTTGTGCTCAACGTGCTGCCGTTTTCGTTGATGTTCACGATTCCGTGGGGGTTTCTCTCCGCGGTGTTGTTGGTGTTCGGGCGTTTGTCCTCGGACCAGGAACTCACCAGTTTCCGGGTGGCCGGGGTGAGTTTGGCGCGGTTGGTGGTGCCGGTGTTTGTGATTGCCGCCCTCCTCTCGGCCGCTTGTCTGTGGCTCAATGTCAATGTCGTGCCGCAAGCCAAGGCGTCGCTCACCGAACTGCTGTATGAACAGGCCAAGCGCGACCCGCGGTCGTTGCTGAGCCCGGGGATGGTTCATGCCGGCTTGAAAGACGTGAAATTTTACGTCGAAGACCAACAGGGGGATTCGCTCATCGGGTTGCACTTGTATCGGACGCCGTCCGCCAGTGCGGCGGCGGCACCGGTGGAGGCGTATCTGCACGCGAGGCGGTTTACCTTTGTGGTCGACGATGCGAAAAAGGAACTGCGGTTGAAACTCTACGACGCGAGTTTTGAAACCCACAAGCCGGATGGCAGCGTCGATATGTTTTCCGCGGCGGAAGCCGAGCCCTATCTGATTCCGTTCGGCGTGGCGCGCCAGGAGAAATCCAAGGCTTCGGCGATGACCAACCAGGAGATCGTCGCCTACCTCGCCCGGCACCCGGAACTAACTGCGGAGCGGCGGGTGAAATACCAAGCGGAAATCACCCAGCGCTATTCCTTTTCGCTGGCCTGCCTGGCGTTTGCGTTTGTCGGGGTGCCGCTGGGGATGCAAGCGCGGCGGCGTGATTCCTCCGGCGGCTTGTTGCTGAGTTTGCTGTTGGGCACCGGGTATTTCCTGTTCACGATTTTGGCGAATGAAAGCAAGACGGCGGCCGCGGCCAACTTCGTTTTGTGGGTGCCGAACGTGATTTGTGTTGGGGTGGGGCTGTTCCTGTTCCGGCGCGCACAGTTCAAGTAAGAGCGGGGTGCCAATGAAACTGCAGCGGAATCTCACCAAGGCGATGCAGAACACGCGGCAATTTTTCGCCGCAGAGCATGTCCGCCTGTTGCCTTTCGTCGGCTCGCTGCAACGCTACAACCTCGGGAAATTTTTGCGCGATGCCCACGCGGCGGCCAATGTGACGATGCTGGCGTTGCCGCAAGCCATTGCGCATGCGACCATCGCCGGCCTGCCGATCATTTATGGGATTTTGTGTTCGGTGATCGCCGCGATCGTGGCGCCGTTGTTTGCGGGTTCGCGCTACACGATTCTGGGCACCACCAATGCCACCGCTTTCATGCTGTTCAGCTTTTTCGCGGTCAATCCGGCACTGGCAGGGCGGGCCAGCGAATTGGTGATGTTGCTGACGCTGATGGTGGGGCTGCTTGCGGTGGCCGGCGCGCTGTTGCGGGTGGCGGATTTGCTCCAATACGTTTCCCGCAGCGTGCTGGTGGGATACATTGCCGGGGCGGCGGTCCTGATCATGACCAATCAACTCGTCCCGATGCTCGGGTTGAACCAGTACGTCGAGGCGAGTGCGTCGTCGAGTTTCGTCAGTCTGCTCATCGGGTTGGTCAAGGCGGTTCCTCACACCGATTGGGTCGCCTTGGGCATTGGTTCGGCGACGCTGGCGGTGTATGGCGCGATGCGGAAGTGGCGTCCGCGATGGCCCGCGTTTGGCCTCACCCTGGTGTTGTCGTCGGCGATTTGCGGGCCGCTGATCCGGTTTGGGATCGCCCCATTCCAACACGCGCAAACCTTTGTCACGTTTGGCTTCGCCGATCTCACCCCGAAGCTGCCGCTGCTGTTGCACGAAGGGATTTTCAATGACATCGCCGCCTTGCTTGGGGTGGCGTTGGCCATCGCCTTCCTCGCCTCGCTGGAAAACACCCTGATGTCCAAAACCCTAGCCGCGCGCACCGAGGAACGGCCGGATGTCAATCAGGACATGTTCAGCGTCGGCATGGCCAATCTGGCCAGCGCGCTGGGTGGCGGCATGCCCGCCTCCGGCTCCCTGAACCGCTCGATGCTCAATCACGAGTCGGGCGCGGTCACCCGCTTTGCCTCGATGTTCTGCGGGGTTTACACCTTGGTGTTTGCGGTGGTGATTGCCGCGTCGGTGGGGTGGGGCGTGCCGCTCATCGATTACTTGCCGCGGGCGGCCCTGGCCGCGCTGATCATCGGCCAGTCCTGCTCGTTGTTCAACGCCCGCCACCTCAAGATTTGCATGCGCTCAACCAGCGACGATGCGGGCGTGCTGGTCATCACCTTCCTCGCCACCCTGCTGGCCCCGCTGCACGTGGCGATTTTTGTGGGCGTGGCGATTTCGATCACCTTGTTTTTGCGCAAGGCCAGCCGCCCCTATCTCATCGAATATGAATTCAACGAGGTCGGCGAACTCCGCGAAATGGGCGAACAGCGCAAACGCCCGATCCCGGCCATTTCCATCGTCCACGTCGAGGGGGATTTGTTTTTCGGGGCCGCCGAGTTGTTCCGCACCCAAATCCAGCGTACCATCTCCGATCCCTTGCTCAAGGTGATCATTCTGCGCCTGAAAAACGCCCGCCATCTGGATGCCACCAGTGTGATGGCGCTCGAAGACCTGATCGTGTTCATGCGGGAAAAAAACCGCCACTTGCTGGTGTCCGGCGCCACCCACGAGGTCTATCGGGTACTCAAGAAATCCGGGATCCTCGCCACCATCCAAGCCGGCTGCGACCGCGACGCCGGCGAAAGCAACCTGTTCCTCAATTCTCCGAGCAATCCCAACATCTCCACCCGCGACGCCCTCAGGCGCGCCCAACAACTCCTCGGCACCGATCAGGCCGATATCCGGATTTTTTACGACCCAACCAAGAAGTAGCAGCAGCCCCGCGCGCAAGGACCGCAGAATGGCGCGTCAACCAAGTTTTTGACAGCAGGAGTCTCCTCTGGTGCATCCTTTGGAGCTGGCGAAGACTGTAGAATGGCGCGTCAACCAAGTTTTTGACAGCAGGAGTCTCCTCTTGTTGACGCTATGGTCCCGGCCGCCCCACGAGCAAGGGAAAGATTAAAAAGGGTGGAGACTGAAAAAGGAAAAGGGTGAGGCGAGAGGAAATAAAAAAAACCGCGGATGCTCCGCGGGGATGCCGCGGTGAGGAGATGGGAATGATCCCAGAAGTCAAAAGAAGACGCATCCGGAGATGATCTGCACGAGGCCACCAGAGCCGTCAGATTGGGCGATGGGAGCGTGGAAAAGAGTGGCGGTGTTCGACGGCAGGGAGGTGGCGAAAAACGGGCCTTCGACGGAGGTCAGAACGCTGTCGGTTTCGGTGAGGGCGAGGTAGACGTAGCCGGACCGCGGCGCCCGGGGGATGACCTGGCAGAAGGCACGCCATGGCTCGCCGGAATTGTAGGCGGTCTCGCCGGCAGCGGTGGCCTCGAAGGTGCCTGCGCCGTCGATGGATGAGCCGGCCGCGCGGGTGGCAACCACGACGGCGACGCATAGGAGCTCGGCGGATCCGTCGGCAGCCACCGCGATGGTCCAGTCGGTATCGTCTGCAGAGACGTAGGAGGATGAATCGACGGCGGTGTAAATGCCGGCTTGGGCGGTGCCCAAGCCGATGACAAGCATGCAGCCTGGGAT
The DNA here is from genome assembly GCA_903934285.1 of Akkermansiaceae bacterium. Classification (GTDB taxonomy): domain Bacteria; phylum Verrucomicrobiota; class Verrucomicrobiia; order Verrucomicrobiales; family Akkermansiaceae; genus Luteolibacter. The sequence continues at coordinate 6,727 of CAIZNN010000207.1, forward strand.
GGCTCCCTCAGTAGCGGCCTCGGCGGCGAGATCGAGGCCGAAGGCGACTCCGCTGTTATAGGTGGTGGCACCGTAGGATGTGCTCGCGTAGGACCAGCCGTATTCGAAGTATCCCCATGGCGTCGCCGCGCTTGGGGCCATGACGTACTCGGCAATGGTGGCGGTGGCGTCGTGGATTTCGGCGGTGCCCTCAGCGATGGTCAGGACGAGGTCGCCGCGCTGCCATTGGCCGGGTCTCCCAGGCATCCAGATGCCATTGAGGGATGCCGGGCCACCGCTCAAAAACACGTTGCGGCCGCTGCCTCCGACGAAGGTGCCGCCACTGGCAGCGGTGGCTGGGCGGAAATAATTCCATGATGGAGGCAGCGCCTCGGAGAATGACGCACCGCTGCCGACGGGTAGAAGCACGCCGCTGCGCAGTTGAAGGACATGGCCGTCTGCCACCCAGAGGTTTCCGGCAGGATCTGCAAAACATTGGAGTCCGGGAGTCATAAATAAATGATGTTGTCCTTGGGGTCCTGCCTGATGCGGGACACCAGCGTCCCGAAATCTATGCGCGCGGGCGCTCCAAGATCGATTGTGGTCCGGCCGCGTGCCAGGTCATGAGATGCGCCTTTGGCAAGTGCCCCCATGGTGGCGCAGGCGGGCAGCGCATTGGCCAGATGGTATTGGTTGGGCAGGAGATTATCCCCGCTGCATTCATCGGCCACAAGGGTGATTGGACCTTCCCATGGCACCCATGCCTGTGCCGCCACCAGCTCGGCAGCCAGGCCCGCTGGCGGCGTTAGGTAGTCATATTCCCATGGCTTGCAGACCACCGTAGCTGTCAGCTTGGCAGCGTTTACCAAGATGCCGGAAATCGAAAATTGGCGGCCGCTTACGTAGTAGCTTTCGGTGCCGGATGGGGCGACCCATCCGGCATTGAACCCGAATCCTCCGGCCTGGATCATGCGCTCCATGTCATTATAGGTGCCGGTGGTGTTAGTGGTCACCCAGGTGCCGGTAATCTGGACACGGATGCCGCCGAGCAGGGTCATCGCCCACTCCGGCAAGTCTCCAGTGAGCACGAGGTATTTGCCGACCGCCGTGGAGAGCGCCACGCCGGCATCAGTGGTGATGGTGTACGGCGAGAAATGGTGGTACACTTCGCGGCGGTAATTGTAGTCCCTCCAATCATAGGAGGTGACGTAATAGCGTATCCAATTGACTATCTGGCCGGGGACGCCGCCAAACAATTTAGAGATCGCCGATAGGCCTGTATCGCGTTGGGTCACCAACAAGTCGGAGATGGCGGCATTGGCCGTCTGCACGGTGACGGTCTCGAAATCATCCTTGGGGAGAAAATCAACGATCTCAGGTCCGGAAACGGTGACGATCTGGCGCTTGCCGGCGGCATTGGTGCCGCTGGCCTGGCTGGCCCATGCCGGCTTGCCGGTGGTGGCATTGCGGGTGACGTAGTGGAGCTCCGAGCGGGCGACTTGGAGATCCATGCGCGGGACGATTTCTCCGATCTCCACGGCATCGGTGGCGATGGTGTAGGTGGGAGAGTTGGATTTGTCCACCAGCGGGCCGCGAAGACCCCCGCTCCCCTGGGGGGACGGGAGGGGCGAAGTCCCCGGAGGGGATTTAGGGGCGAAATCCATAAGCGGTCAAGCTGGCACAGCTTGGCGGGGTTTGGGGC
>CAIZNN010000208.1 GCA_903934285.1 Akkermansiaceae bacterium
CGGCCGCCGCGCGCCCGACAACTGCCTCGCCTGTGATGACTATTACGAATGGTGGTACATGGTGCAAAATAACACCATCCAGAAATACCACCTGAGCAACTGGAGCTGGGATCCCAGCCTGGGCTCCGGCATGAACTGTTACGACGAGTCCCACGGCCATATCGCGGGCAGGGGTGGCTACAAGGGCTGGCGCCGGTGCATTGAGTTGATGGCACGCCTGAAAGCGGCCAACCCGGGCCTATTCATCCAGGGGTTCTACGGCACCAAGAACTTCGGCCTCTGGGGGCTCAAGAACCTGGATCAGCACGAGGTCCTCAATGAACAGTCGATCATTGTGAGCACCCGCCACAACCAGATCAGCGATGACCGGCAGAATGCCGACGGACTCCGTTATCAAAACAACCTGAGCATGCGTTACCGCTTCACGCCGGCGGTCACCGGCCACGCGCTGACCCACCGGGTCAGCGAGGGCGGGTTCGACCCCGAGCTGATCAAGGCCTGGGACTATGATGGCTGGCAATATGCCGTCATGTCGGCCCTGGCGGTGTCCGGTTCCGTCATGCCGACCATCCTGCCTTATGATGCCGATCTGGTTCCCGGCTATGCCGGGTTCTATCAGAAGTGGAAACAATGGGGCAAGGACAACTTCGAGTATGTGAACTGCACCGAGCCCTTCGGCGAGCAGGTTCAACCCGGGGCGGTTGACGGCTATGCCCGGATCAAAGGCGACCATGGTTTCGTCTTCCTCTTCAATGGCAACCCGCGTCCCGCCCGGATCACGTTTGAGGTCGGCGACGAGCTCAACTTGCAGGCCGATGGGAATTATCAATTCGCCGAACTCTATCCGTCGGTAAGGAGCCAGCTGGTTTTGGATGTCAATGGCAAGTCCGTCTTTGCCAGAGGTGAAATGGCGAGCATCACCGTGCCGGCCAACGGCTGTTATCTGCTAGAACTGCGGAAAGTTACGGCGCAAGGTGCCCCCGTCCTCGTCGGTGCCGCAGGGGCGGTGGCGTTGGCCGACGGTCAGATGGCGATTACGGGTGTCGAGGGCAAGCCGGGGCAGCAGGTTGGCATCCGGGTCCGGGTCGCCGATCCCGGAGCGGTGCAGGGTGTCACCGTCAACGGCATCGCGCAGAACTTTACCAGGACGGCAGGGGAGATCGGCGTGGAACTACAGTTTGCCGGTGACAAATACGTCCGTGAGCTCGACGTCTGGACCCAGGCCGGCGGCGGCCGGTTCGACTTCCCGGTTCACGCGGCCGGGACCGGGCTGCAGCTCACGACATCGTTCACGCTCAATGCGGATGTGGCGCAACTGCTGGAAGCAGCGAAGCCGCAGAACTTCGCCGAGATGGATGGAAAGATCGCCGCCTGGCAGGCGACCCGGGGAGGGGGCGGCTATCATAACTTCATCTGCGAGCGGCCCTCGCGTCTCTGGCTGATTGTGCCCTTCCGGACGCCTGCCAGTGTCGAGGTCACGCTCAACGGCGCCAAGGTTGCCGCCTTGCGCTGGGACGCTCCCTCCAGCAGTGCGTTTGCCGACCTGACCGACCTCGTCAACTACGGCGGGGAGAACCACATCACGCTGTCTATCAATGGCCTGCCGGCCGATGGATTCATGGGGCCGTTCCTCCTGTATCCCGCGGAAGCCGGCACCAACGTTGTGCTGCCCGGACCCGCCGGCGCGGATCAGCCGGTCATTTACGGGCAGTCATTGGCGCCGGCCCTTCCCACCCGTTATCGCAAGAATGCCGGGCCGAAGGTGATCGAAGCTAAAATGATGGAGAATGTGACATTGACGGAATCGGCCGAACTGCGCGTCAAGCTTGATCTGCCGCCGGCAGGGATCAAGCGGGTCATGTTCTTCGAGTCAGGCTTCACGTGGATGGGGCAGCACGGTCTGGTCTATAACAACGAGGTTCAATGCTGGACGGCCAGGGTGCAACCCGGCAATCGCGCCACCATCCAGGAGAACGAATCTATCTACGTCTGGGCCGAAGGCGCCGATGGCTTGCGCAGTGATTACTATCCGGTCAAAGTCGGCTGGAGCTACGGCGTTAGGGATGAGCCGGCTGCGGGCAACTTCAACGGCAACTCGCTCCAGGACTGGCACAACCGCGTCTGGGATGGGACCGCCGCGGCGTGGGTCGATATTGACCCCGGCGTGACCACCATGCCAGCCAACATCAATGGCGGCGTCATCCTGCCGGCGAATGTGGGGAACTCGCTGTTTGTGAGCACGACCGCCAACTATCCGGGGAATATCGGGGGGGACAGTTACCTCACCCCTGGACAAATTGATGCCGGTGCCAATACCAAATGGATTCGGTCTCCGGTGTTCTACCTGGACCGCTCTGGGGATTTGACCTTCAAACTGATCTATGGGCCACCCGGCGGCACGCTCCCGGCCGATGCATCAGGGATCCTCTACAACGCGAGCCAGGGATGGTCCGGCTTGTGCCTGCGCGATGCAACCACGGGCGGGTTCGTGCTCTCCCAACAGGGGACCTCCACTCACAATGCCTATAGCGCATTTTCATTCACTGCGGCACAGTTGGCCGGGTTGGATCAATCCCATGCCTATACGCTGGATCTGATCACCACCAAAGCCGGCGAAGCGTCCTGGATCGGCTTGGACGGTGTCTCTATTCCAGGCAGACCGGCCACCTATTACGACACTTGGGCCAATGGCACCTTTGCCAATCTGCCCTTCACCGACACCGCCCCCACCCACAATCCCGACGGCGACCCCTTCGTCAACTTGTTGGAATACGCGTTCGGCATGGATCCGACCGTCTCCTTCTCCGGTCCCATCACGTATGCCGATGGCGCGGTGAGCGGCCACGGCGGCCTCACCACGCAGATTGCCAACATCCAGAACGGGGTGGAGTTCCGCGCGGTCTTCGGTCGCCGCAAGGACTATGTGGGCGCCGGCCTGACCTACACGGTGCAGTTCAGCGCTGATCTGAACACCTGGGTGACCAGCACCGTCGAGCCGACCGTGCTGGCCACGGATGCGACCATCGAGGCGGTCAGCATGCCCTATCCCGTGTTCATCACCACCCCCAGTGGGGATCGAAAACCGACGTTCTTCCGGGTGACAGTCAATGGATCAACTACCCCAAACCAAAGCCTGTGACCAAGACCGCACAGAGGACTGTGCGGATCTTATGTGAGTGAGGTGGGGGGTAGTCCGCACAGTCCCCTGTGCGGATCTTATGTGAGTGAGCTGCGGTCGGGGGGTGATCGCAGTGCCTGCGTTGGTTAGCCCGGGACGAAGACCGCACAGAGGACTGTGCGGAGTACTCCCATGCGGACTATGGCAACTGCGTCGAGCCCATCAGGAAGCGGTCGCATTCGCGCGCCGCGCCGCGGCCTTCGTTGATGGCCCACACCACCAGCGACTGGCCGCGACGCATGTCGCCGGCGGCAAACACGCCCGGCAGGTTGGTGGTGAATTTGCCGTGCCCGGCCTTGACGTTGGAACGCGGGTCGGTGTCGAGACCGAACCGTTCGATGATGTTAGACTCGGGGCCGCTGAAGCCCATGGCGAGCAGCACGAGTTGGGCGGGGATCAGGCGCAACGTGCCGGGGACCTCCTGCGGCACGAAGCGTCCTTGCTCGTCCTTGGCCCATTGGATTGTCACAATCTCCAGGCCGCTGAGTTTGCCCGCGGCATCCTTGAGGAAGCGCTTGGTCTGCACCAGATAGTGGCGCGGATCGCCGCCTTGCACCGCGGCGGCTTCTTCCTGGCCGTAATCCATCTTGTAAACCTTGGGCCATTCCGGCCACGGATTGTCCGCCGCGCGCGCCAACGGCGGCTTGGGCAGAATCTCCAACTGGATCACGCTGGTGCAGCCGTGGCGCAGGCTGGTGCCCACGCAGTCGGTGCCGGTATCGCCGCCGCCAATGACCACCACCTCTTTGCCCGCGGCGTTGAACGCGGGCAGCGAGCCGTCGAAGTGATGATCCAACTGGTGGCGCGTGTTGGATGTTAGGAAATCCATCGCCAGGTGAATGCCGTCGGCCTCACGGCCCTCGATGGGCAGGTCGCGGGGCTGGGTGGCGCCGCAGCACAGGACCACGGCGTCGAAGTCCTGGCGCAGGCGCGCGGCGGGCCACTGCGGATTATCGCCGATGTTGATGCCGGTTTTGAACTCGATGCCTTCCTGGCGCAACAGGTTGACGCGGCGGGTGACCACCTGCTCCTTGTCGAGTTTTATGTTAGGGATGCCATACATGAGCAAGCCGCCGATGCGGTCCTCGCGCTCGAACACGGTGACGCTATGGCCGGCTTGGTTGAGTTGGGCGGCGCAGGCGAGGCCGGCGGGGCCGGAGCCGACGATGGCCACCTGTTTGCCGGTGCGCGTGGCGGGGATGTTGGGGGTGACCCACCCTTGCTCCCAGCCGCGGTCGATGATCGCGCATTCGTTGCTCTTGATGGCCACCGGCGGTTTGATGACGCCCAGCACGCAGGCCCCTTCGCAGGGGGCGGGACAGACCCGCCCGGTGAATTCCGGGAAATTGTTGGTCTTGTGCAGGCGTAGCAACGCTTCCTTCCAGCGGCCGCGGAAGACCAGGTCGTTCCATTCCGGAATCAAGTTGTTTACCGGGCAGCCGCTGGCCATGCCGGCCACCAGTTGGCCGGTGTGGCAAAACGGCGTGCCGCAATCCATGCAGCGCGCCCCTTGGTCGCGGCTTTGCGCGTCGTCCGGGTGGAGCTTGAATTCCTTCCAGTGCGTGATGCGCTCCAATGGCGCGATTTCGCAATCGGTCTTGCGTTCCAGCTCGATGAATCCTGTTGGCTTGCCCATGGTGTCGTGGTTAAGTTCGGTGATGTTCAGGCGGGAAAGCAGACGCAACACGCAAGACTACAAGACGCTAGACTACAAGACGCAAGCGCGGAGGCGGTCGCGCTGCACGCGTGGTCCCGTCTCAGGCAATCTGTGAGGTTTCGTATCGTGATCTTCATGTTCTTCTCTTGCGTCTTGTGTCTCGCAGTCTTGTGTCTTGCCGTCTTGGGTCTCTCAGTTGCCCCCGGCGCGGGACAGGTCCTTGAGGTTTTCCTCGAAGGCGGCCATCGCGGCCTCGTCGCCGGTCAAGCCCTGTTGCTCGACCTTCTTGAAGCATTCCAGCATCCGCTCGTAGTCGCGCGGCATCACCTTGTAAAACTGTGGCAGCGCAGCGGCCCAGTTGTCTAGCAACCATGCGGCGCGTTCCGAGCCGGTGAGGGCGCGGTGTTGCTCAATGGTGGCCTTGACCAGGGCGACATCGGCGGCCGATTCCATCAGGCGATAGAGGTTGACCATGTCCTTGTTGAGGCGCTGCTCAAAGCGGCCGTCGATGTCATAGACATAGGCCACGCCGCCGGACATGCCCGCGGCGAAGTTGCGCCCGGTCTCGCCCAGCACGATGACCTCGCCGCCCGTCATGTATTCGCAGCCGTGGTCGCCGGTGCCTTCGACAACGGCCTTGGCGCCGGAGTTGCGCACGCAGAAGCGCTCGCCGGCGATGCCGCAGATGAACGCCTGGCCCTGGGTGGCGCCATAGAAGGCGACGTTGCCGATGATGACGTTGTCGGCGGCCTTGTAGCGCACCCCGCGGGGCGGATAGACAATGACCTTGGCGCCGGACAGGCCTTTGCCGACGTAGTCGTTGGCATCGCCTTCCAGCTCGAAGGTCATGCCGGCGGGGGTGAAGGCGGCGAAGGACTGGCCGGCGCTGCCATGGAACTTGAGTTTCACGGTGTCTTCCGGCAGGCCCTTGCCGCCATGCTTGCGGGTGATTTCGCTGCCGGTGATGGTTCCCACCACCCGGTTGACGTTGGTGATGGGCAATTCAATGTGGACCTTTTCGCCGCGTTCGATGGCGGGGCGGCACAGCGCCAGCAAGTGGGTGTTGTCGAGCGCCTGGGCCAACCCGTGGTCTTGCGCGATCTGGCAATAGGTGCCGACGCAGTCGACCACGTCGGGGCGGTGGAAGATGCCCGTTAGGTCAACCCCCTTGGCTTTCCAATGGTTGGTGGCCTCAGCCGTGTCGAGGCACTCGACGTGGCCGACCATCTCGTTGATGGTGCGGAAGCCGCAGGCGGCCATGATTTCGCGCAGTTCCATGGCGATGAAGCGCATGAAATTGACGACATGTTCGGGTTTGCCGGCGAAGTTCTTGCGCAGTTCGGGGTCCTGGGTGGCGACGCCGACAGGGCAGGTGTTTTTCTGGCAGACCCGCATCATCAGGCAGCCGACACTCACCAGCGGCGCGGTGGCAAAACCGTATTCCTCGGCGCCGAGCAGCGCGGCGATGGCCACATCGCGGCCGGTTTTCAACTGGCCGTCCGTCTCTAACACCACCCGGCTGCGCAGGTCGTTGAGCAACAGGATCTGGTTGGTTTCGGCCAGGCCGAGTTCCCACGGGGCGCCGGCGTGATAGATCGAGGAGGTGGGGGAGGCGCCGGTGCCGCCATCGTGGCCGGAGATGAGGATCACATCGGCATGGGCCTTGGCCACCCCGGCGGCGATGGTGCCGACGCCGACTTCCGCCACCAACTTCACGTTGATGCGGGCGCGTGGGTTGGCATTTTTCAAATCGTGGATCAGCTCGGCAAGGTCTTCGATGGAATAGATGTCATGATGTGGCGGTGGCGACACCAAGCCGACGCCCGGCGTCGAGTAGCGCACTTTGGCAATCCACGGATAGACCTTGGAGCCGGGCAACTCGCCGCCCTCACCGGGCTTGGCGCCTTGCGAAATCTTGATTTGGATTTCATCGGCATTGACCAGATACTCGCTGGTGACGCCGAAGCGGCCCGAGGCGACCTGCTTGATGGCGGAGCGTTTGCTATCGCCGTTGGCCATGGGCGTGAAGCGGGCGGGATCCTCGCCGCCCTCGCCGGTGTTGGATTTGCCGCCGATGCGGTTCATCGCGATGGCCATGGTCTCGTGGGCCTCCTGGGAGATCGAGCCATAGGACATGGCTCCGGTTTTGAAGCGCTTGGTGATGATCTCGATAGACTCAACTTCTTCGAGGGGCACCGGTTTGAGGTCCTTGCGGAAGCACATCAAGCTGCGCAGCGTCGAGATGTTTTCGCTCTGGGTGTTGACCTTGCTGGCGTATTGCTTATACACCTCGTAGCTGCCGGTGCGCACCGCCTTTTGCAGCAGGTGGATGGTCTCCGGGTTGAACAGGTGATACTCGCCGCCGGCGCGCCATTGATAGATGCCGCCGGTGTCCAGCGCGCGCTCGGCATCGGCGATATGGCGCTCGGGAAAGGCCGCGCGGTGGCGGGTCAGTGATTCCTCGGCGATCTGGTCGATGCCGGAGCCTTCGCAACGACTCGAGGTGCCGGTGAAATACTTGTTCACCAGGTCGGTGGCGAGGCCGATGGTCTCAAAAATCTGCGCGCCGCGATACGACGCCACGGTGGAAATGCCCATCTTGGCCATGGTTTTGACCACACCCTTGATCGAGGCCTTGAGGTAGTTATAGACTGCCTTGTCGAAGTCCATCGCCAGCATGTCGTCGGCGATCATCTGGTGCAGCGAGTCGAAGGCCAGATAGGGGTTGATGGCATCGGCACCGTAGCCGATGAGGGTGGCGAAATGGTGGACTTCGCGGGCCTCGCCGGTCTCCAGAATGATGGACACCAAGGTGCGGGTGCCGCGGGCCACCAGATGGTGGTGGAGGCCGCCCATGGCGAGCAGGGTGGGGATGGCCGCATTGCTGGCGCTGAGGTTTCTATCCGACAGGATGAGGAGGTTGCAGCCGTCGGCGATGGCCTCATCGGCGATGGCGCAGAGCCGCTGCATGGCGGCTTGCAGGCCCGCGCCGCCCTGCTTGGCGGCAAACAGCATGTCGAGGGTGATCGGGTGGAACCCGGCCAGCTCGATTTCGCGCAACTGGGCGAGCATGCGGTTGTCAATGAGCGGGTTGTCCAAGCAGATCATGCGGCAGCTGTGCGGGCCGGGCTGGAGCAGGTTGGCTTCGGAGCCGAGGAACGTTTCGGTGGCGGTGACGAGCTCCTCGCGAATGCAATCCAGCGCCGGATTGGTGACCTGGGCGAAGATCTGCTTGAAATATTGATAGAGATGTTTCGGCTTTTCCGACAACACGGCCAGTGGGGTGTCGTTGCCCATTGAGGAGAGCGGTTGGACGCCGGTGCTGGCCGCGGGCCCGAGCTGCAGGCGCAAATCCTCGTAGGTATAGCCGAAGGCCAACTGGCGTTGCCGGATGCGCGCCTGCTCCACCGGGTTGGGCGTTGCCGGGGCCGGCAGCTGGCTGATGGGGATGCGGTTGGCCTGCAACCACTCGCGGTAGGGCTTGGCGCGGTACACGCGGCGTTTGACCTCCTCATCGGGGATGATGCGGCCTTCGTTCATGTCCACAAGGAACATGCGGCCCGGGCGCAGGCGGCCCTTTTCCACGATCGAGAGCGGATCAATGTCGGGCAGCACGCCGACTTCCGATGCCATGATGACCAGATCGTCGTCGGTGACATAGTAGCGGCTCGGGCGCAGCCCGTTGCGGTCGAGCACGGCGCCGATTTGCTGGCCATCGGAGAAGGTGATCGAGGCCGGGCCGTCCCAGGGTTCCATCAGACAGGCATGGAATTCATAGAAGGCGCGCTTGTCCTCATCCATCGTGGTGTGGCGCTCCCAAGGCTCGGGAATCATCATCATCATCGCATGGGTGAGGTCGTAGCCGCCATAGTGCAGAAACTCCAGCGCGTTGTCGAAGCGCGCCGAGTCCGAGCCGTCTTCGTCGATGATGGGAAACAAGCGCTCGATCGCGCCGCCGAACAACTCGCTTTTGCAGAGCGCTTCGCGCGCGCGCATGAAATTGGAGTTGCCGCGCACGGTGTTGATTTCGCCGTTGTGGGCAATGAAGCGGTTGGGATGGGCGCGCGACCAACTGGGGAACGTGTTGGTGGAAAAGCGGGTGTGCATCAGCGCCAGCGCGGACTCGAAGTCCGGGTCGTGCAAATCATAGAAGTAATCCGACAACTGGCAGGCGGTGAGCATGCCCTTGTAAATCATCGTCCTGGCCGACAGGCCGGTGACGTAATAGTAATTGGCGCCGGGGAAGGTGTTGCCGCGGTTGCCATGGACGTCGCTGAATTTGTTAGGAACATCGTTGGTGCGGATGGCGTGCGCGACCCGTTTGCGGATGACATAGAGTTTGCGTTCGAACTCCAGCGCATCGGTGATGTCGGGGCTGCGTTTCAGAAACACCTGCTTGATGACCGGTTCGTAGCGGCCGGAGGTCTTGCCGAGAATTTCGCTGCGCACCGGCACGGTGCGCCAGCCGAGGAATTTCTGGCCCTCATCGCGGATGACGTGCTCGAACAACTGCATCGCCGCTTCGCGCACGCTGGGTTCCGGCGAGAGAAACACCAGACCCGAGGCATATTCGCCTTCCGCTGGCAGTTCGATGCGCTGCTTGGACAATTCCTTGCGCAGAAACTTGTCGGGCATCTGGACGAAAATGCCCGCGCCATCGCCGGTGGCCGGATCGGCGCCACTGGCGCCGCGATGGTCCATGTGGCTGTTCATCAGCAGGGTTTTTTCGATGATGTCATGGGAGCGCCGGCCCTTGAGGTGCGCGATGAAACCCACGCCGCAGCCATCTTTTTCCTGCGACGGATGCCACAGGCCTTGCGGTGCGGGCCAACCCAGCGGTGAGGTTTGCAATTCGGACATGAGTGAACTGGGAATTGGGGTAAGGGGATGGGGCAGTTGGAGTAGCCCGCCGCTGGCGGCATGGCGCGGGCAACATAACGGGCATTTCCATTGGAGCAAGAGGATTTTATCCGGAATTGGCTGGGCTGGAGTGCCGCGGGCGCCGCGCTTGGCAGAGGGATAAACCGCATGCCTTCGCCGCTGCGCGCCGCGGCGGGATTCGCCCGGGCGGCAAAGCCCAGCCGCCCCGGCGAGCTCACTGCCCGGGCAGGGTGATCTGGAAGGCCGTGCGCAGCCCGGGGGCGGACTGGCAGCTGATGTGGCCGCCGTGGGCTTCGATGGCGCGCTTGACGATGGACAGGCCGAGGCCGGTGCCCTTGATTTGGGTCTGGGAATGGTGTTTTTCCACCCGATAGAACCGCTTGAAGATGAAGGGCAGGTCGGCGGCCGGAATGCCAATGCCGTTGTCGATGATTTCCAAGCGCAGGCCGCCCTCCTGCGCCTCGCTGCGGATGGTCACTTGCAGGCCGGGGGTGGGGTTTTGTTTGAGGGCGTTTTCGAGCAGGTTGAACAAAATCTGGGTCCAATAAAACCGGTCGCCGTGGAGGGTGACGTCCGGATCGTGCAGTTGGATGGAGACCGTGGCGTGTTGCATGCGGATGAGCGACTCCAGGCGGTCGATGATGTCCTGCACGCAGTCTGCCAGCGAAAAGGTTTCCAAGCGCAGGGTGGATGCCTCGCTGGATTCGATGCGCGCAATGAGCAGCATGTCCTCAATGATGCGGGTGATGCGCCCGGTGTGCTTGCGCATGATGCCAAGGAAGCGCAGCGTGGCGGGCCGGTCGTCTAACAAGTCTGGCGCCTCGAGCAAGGTTTCCAGATAGCCATCGACCAAAGTGATGGGCGTGCGCAGCTCATGGGACGCGTTGGCGACGAAGTCCTGGCGGATTTGTTCGAGTTGGTGTTCGGCCGAGAGATCGCGCAGCAGCATGCGGATGTGGGGCGGGCCGGCGGCCTGGGCCAGCGCTGCGGCATCCACCAGCCACACCGAGTCGCCGCTGGCGGGGTCGTGGGTGCGGCCCGGGGCCGCCTCGGCGGGCAGCCGGATGTGCGCGGCTTCGGGTGCGCCGGTGTCGCGGCATTGCAGATAGGGAGCGGCGAGCCGGGCGTCGCGCAGGGCCTCCAGCACCGGGCGGCCGGTGGGCGGCACCGGGCCCAACAAGGAAACGGCGGCTTGGTTGCAGTGTTGCACGATGCCGCGCGCATCGACGATGAGGAAGGCGTCGGGAACCGCGTTGAGCAGGCTGTCGCGTTCGTTGCGGGCCGCGGCGAGCGCGCGCAAATCCCGGGCGTGCTGGCTCATTGCCGGATCGCGCAGGCGGCGCAGCAGCACGCGCTGGCGCAGCGCCCATGCCAGCAGGCAGAGGATGGCAAGGCCGAGGGTGAGGGTGGTCAAGTCCATGGTGGTGCGGTGACACGCCCCTCATAACTGAAGCGGCGACGGCTATCAATACAATCCGCAAGGCCCATGGGAAGCGAAGACTTGGCCGCCAAGCGACTGGTCCTTCGCGAGCCATGGGACAGGCGGGCTAAAGCCCGCGCTCCTTACGGCGGCGCGGTGCGGCCAGAAGAGCGACCCACCTCTTCGCCAATCTTTCGACTTTCCACCCACCAGGAAAGCCGTAGCCTCTGCCCAGGCCGGTTGAGCCGCTGGGCAAAATCCCGCCTTGCGGCCACCCGCCGCGACCGCTATGTTGCGGGCCATGGACCCCCCCGTCAAAGACCGCTCCCATTGGCCGCAGGCGAAGCTCGCTTCCTTTGACGAAGTGCGGGCCTACCGCATCCGGCAATGGCAGGAGGCTGGCTGCGCCGCCCGGTTAGCTGCAACGTGGGAATTGGTGTTCGATTACTGGGTGGGAATGAAAGGCATGCATCCCGATGAACTCCGACTTCAAAGAACTGTTACAAAGCTTACACGAGTGTGAGGTCCGCTATCTCGGGGCAGGGGGCTATCTCGGCAAAGCGGACCTCATCCACGCCAAGCAAACCGCCGGGCGCCTTCAAGACCTCGCCGATCTGGACGAAATCCGCCGCGCCGACGACTCTCGCTTGTAGCGGCACTCAAGGTGCGAGACAGCCGGGACGGCTATCCTCCCCTCACGCCGCCGGGCTGGAGGCCGGGCGGATGCGGGTGATCGCCTCGCGGTTTTCGCGTTCCGCGCGTTGGAGTTCAAGAGAGTGGGCCCCTTCCGCTCAGGCCGTCAAGTGATGAATTGCCTTTTTGGGCAATATCCTGAGATGCCGTCGCTGAGGCCGGACTGGAACGCTCTTGGGGCAGGGACGCACCTCCGGGGCGTCCGGTGGGGACGAGTCCGCAGTTCTGTGCTGCATCAGCACTCGCCGGATTCCACGCGCAGACAGGCCAGCGATTGGATTGAGGGTTTCCAGCCGGTGGTTGGGTGCATCGGGCTAACCAAGCCGCCGTAAGCTCGCCCCAGCCGGACCGTTTGGAAAACGGTCCCTGCCAGGGTGGTTCCGGCGTCAATCGTTGATTTCATGGGCGTTGGTGCGTCTCTGGATTTTGTTGGTGATGCATGGTTGTGACTGGTGACACGGCTGGTTGTATGGAATCCGTGTGGAATTCCGCCAACATCCTCAGCGTGAGACTTGCCTTCGACGCCGACGACGCCGGCGAACTCGCCGCCGCCCAGGCCGCGGCACGCCTGCAAGCCATCGGCATCGAGTGTTACCGCGTCAGGTTCCCCTGGGGCATGGATGCCAACA
>CAIZNN010000209.1 GCA_903934285.1 Akkermansiaceae bacterium
ACTTGAGCAGAGCCGGGATGTGGCGATAGGCAAGATGCTGCGGCTGCGGGTGAGGTATTTTTCGGATGGGGCGGTGATTGGGAGTCGTGCGTTTGTGGACGGGGTGTTTCGGGCGTGCCGGGACCGGTTCGGGGAGAAGCGCACCAGCGGGGCGCGGAAACTGCGGGGCCACGCGGCGGCGGCGGCCGGGGCACTGTGGAGTGTTAGGGATTTACAGAAGGGGATTGGATGAGGTTGCGGGGGGGGAGGGGCTGGCATGCCTGTTGCGCAGCAAATTGAGGCCCTCGGGCGCGCCGAACGCGCAAAGAACACGCTGAAACCAACGATTGGGACGAAAATCCCCATGGAACGGTGCGAGGGGAACGGGTCCCGGGCCACGCAGCGTGCCGGGCGGGGCGATTTTTTGCGTGCCATTGGCGGCCAGCCTGATTGACTGTGCGCAGCGCACGATGTCGGCAGAACCTCCTGAGGAAACCCTGTTGTTGGTGGATCCCGATCTGGATTTCCTGGATTGGGCCACCAAGCATTTGGCTGCCGACGGCCTGCGCATCCTGCGCTGCGACACTGCGGGCAACGCGCTCGAAGTGGTGACCCGAACCCCGGTCGACCTGGTGGTGGCGGCCTTTGATCTGCAACCATTTGACGGCATGGAGTTGCTCGCCCGCATCCGCCTGCAAAGCCCGCAGACCATGGTGATTCTCACCGCCGGCTTTCCCACCACCAGCCAGATCATCGAAGCCACCCAGCGCGGTGCCCACGACGTGCTGCGCAAGGAATCGCTGCCGTTTGAATTGCGCCACATCGTGGAAGCCGCGTTGCAAACCCAGGAAAACCGCCGCAGCGCGGGCAGTTTGGAGGCCGAACTGCCGAGCCCCGAGGGCCGGGTGAAAATCATCGGGGTATCGCGGGCGCTGCAGGATGTTTTCAAGTTGGTGGGGCGGGTCGCCCGGACCGATGCGCCGGTGCTCATCACCGGTGAGAGTGGCACCGGCAAGGAACTCATCGCCAAGGCGATCCATGAATACAGTCCGCGCCGGAACCACGAGATGATCACCCTGAATTGCGGAGCCATCCCGGAGAACCTGCTCGAGAGCGAACTTTTCGGCCACGAAAAAGGCTCCTTCACCGGTGCCATTGCCCGGCGTGCCGGACGCTTCGAACAGGCCGACGGAGGCACCCTCTTTCTCGATGAAATCGGCGACATGCCGCTGACCATCCAAGTCAAGCTGCTGCGGGTGCTGCAAGACGGTTCGTATTCCCGCGTCGGGGCCAATGACACGCTGCGCGCCGATGTGCGCATCATCGCCGCCACCCACAAAACCCTCGCCGCGGAGGTGGCTGCCGGGCGCTTCCGCGAAGACCTGTTCTACCGCCTCAACGTGGTCGAACTGGCGATTCCGGCGCTGCGCGAACGCTTGGAGGATATCCCGTTGCTGGCCGAGTATTTCCTCCAACGCATCACCAAAAAAAATGGCATGGCCCGCATCCGGATCTCGGCGGAAGCCATCGCCGCGCTCCAATCCCACCACTGGCCCGGCAACGTCCGCGAATTGGAAAACACCATCGCCCGCGCCTGCGCCCTGGCCTCCTCCACCATCCTCCTGCCGATGGATTTCCCCCTCACCTCGGCCCCCGGCAAATCCCAACGCAACCTCGCGGAGGCCCTCGACCGGCTCATCAACTCCGCGCCCAGTGGCGTCGATACCATCGCCTGGCTCGCCAGTGAAACCGCCGGGCGGGCCATCGAGCGCGCCGATGGCGACCTGAAGGCAGCCGCCATCGCCCTCGGCATAGCGCCCGCCGATCTGAAAGCTCTCCTCGCCCACCACCCCTGAGTGACCCCGGCCCACCTCCCCCACCCTCCGCAGCCGCCTCCATTCTGTCCCCAACTTGCCGCACCTCGCCCGATGCGTTGGTCTTTGCCCATTTTCCTTCTTGCCATTCCGCTTGTGACCCTAGCGGCGGACCTTCCCGTCGGCCTGCGTCAGGGCGAGGACGCACTGACCTCGGGCCAGTGGGAAGTCGCCGCCATCCGCTTCGACAAGCTGCTGCGCGACCCGGCCTTGCCCAGCGCCCAGAAGCCGCGCGTTGCCATCCGCCTTGCCGAGGCATGGATTCGCTGCGGCAATCCCGCCGAAGCGCTCAGCCTCCTGCAGCAGTCGTTCGCCGCAAAGGACCCGGAAGCCTATTTCTGGAAAGCCCAGGCCCTTGCCGCCAGCGGACGCCTCGCCGAGGCGGTGGACACCTTTGCCCCCGCCCTCGACGACCCCCAGCTCCCCTATCACAAGGAAACCATCCTCTCCCGCGCCAGCCTCCAACTCGCCCTCGACCAAGCGGCGGCCGCCCTGCTCTCGCTCAACACCCTGGCCAGCTCGCCCGATGCCGCCGCCGCGGCCCAAGCCCGCCTCCGCCAAGCGGAAATCCTCCTCGATCAAGGCGACCCACAAAGCGCCCGGGCCGCGATGCCCAGCCCGGCGTCCGTTGCTCCGGCCGAGCGCGCCGAAGCCGCGCTGCTGGAAGCCTGCCTGCTGCTCGCCGAGGGCAAGCCGGACGCCGCTATTCCGGCGTTCGACGCGCTGCTCGATGAGCCCCAAGGCCAATCGCTGAGCCGCCACCACGCCGCCGCCCTCGGCTTGGCCGACGCGCTGGCCACCCAAGGTTCACCAAGCTCTGCCTCCAAGTTTCTGCTCGTCTTCATCCGGGAGCATCCGGACTCCCCCTTAATGGAGGCGATGTTCATGCGTCTGCTGCAATGGCTTCCCGCCACCCCTGCCGCCACCGACCCCACGCTCGAACAACTCGCGCAATGGATCCCTCCGCTACCACCGCCCGCCGCCAGTGCCCTCAATACCCGCCCGGCCAGTGCCAGTGCCGCGTGGCCGGTCGTCACCCCACCCTCCGACCTCGCCGCGTTCGCCCTCTACACGCGCGCCATCGGCCTGCACCGTCTCAGCAGCCCGGAAGCCAAGGCCGAAGCCAACTCGCTGATGACCCGCCTCCGCTTGGAGTACCCGGCTCATTTCCTTGCCTCCCGCGCCCTACTCACTACTGGCCACTGGCTCCTTGACCAAGGCAACGCCCAGCAGGCGCTCACCGCGCTCAGCGCCGTCCGCGACAATGCCCAAACCCCAAGTGTGAGCGGCGAGGCCGCCTTTCTCTCCGCTCAAGCCGCCTTCGCCGCCAACGACGCCAAGCAAGCGATCCGCTTGTTTGACGACGCCAGCCATTCCCTCCCCGCCCAAGCGGCCGATGCGGCGCGGCTCAATGGCGCCATCATCCGCCTCCAGCAGGGCGAACCCGTCGCCCTGACCCCACAGGAAACGGCCCGGATGACCCCCGGCACGCTCGCCGATCTCGAACTCGAACAAGCGCTCGCGGCCACCCCGCCCGCCGCGACCACGACCGCCCTCGCCACCTTTCTCACCCGCCATCCGGATCACCCGCGCGCGGCCGAAGCCCGCCTCGCCGCCGCCGATGCGGCCCTTGCCAGCAGCCCGCCGGACCTCACCACCGCCCGCGCCCAGCTCGACACCTTGGCGGCGTCCCCCGCGGCCATTGCGGCGCTGCCCGCCGCGCGGGTTGCCCTCACCCGACTCCGCCTCAGCGACTTAGCCGACGACCCCAAGGCGACCATCGCGGCGGCCCGCGCCTTCCTCGAAGGTTTTCCCGGCGAACCGAGCGCCGCGGATGCCGCCTTGGTGTTGGGGCGCAACCTGTTCCAAGCCGGCGACTACAACCCCGCCCGCCTGACCCTCGAAAAGTTCGCCGCCACCGACTCCTCGCCCGCCCGCGCCCAAGCCGCATGGTTGCTGGCCGCGCGGGCCGCAGCCCTCATTCCCTCGCCACAATCCCGCGACGAGGCCCGCGCGCTCTTCGATCACGCCATCGCCCTCAACGGCCCGCTCACCTCCATCGCCACCATCGAAAAGGCCAGGCTTTTGATCGATCTCAACCATCTGGGCGACGCCGTCAGCTTGCTTCGCCCGTGGCTCGACGCACTCGCCAAGGACGACGCGCTGCGCCTGCCGGCCGGCTTCCTGCTGGGCGAAGCCCTCACCGCCCAAGCGGAAAAATCCCCCGCCCTGCTCACCGAAATCCTCGCGCTCTATCAAAAACTGCTGACCCATCCGAAAGTCGACCCGGCCACCCGCCACCGCCTCCAGTACCTGCGCGGTCAAACCCTGGAACAACTCCCCAGCCCCAAGAACCCGGCTGACAAACGCGTGGCCGAAGCGCTTGAAGCGTACTATTCGGTGCTCGAAGCGGCCACCACCGAACCGCCCGCCGAATGGGAGTGGTTTGAACGCTGCGGGTTCCGCGCCCTCGAAATCTACGAGACCGCCCAACGCTGGCAACCCGCCATCGCCATCGCCAAAAAAATCGCCTCCTTCAATGGTCCCCGCGCCGAGGAAGCCGCCACCCGCGCCCGCGCCCTCCAACTCAAACACATGGTCTGGGAAGATGAATAGACACAAGACGCAAGACAGAAGACAGAAGACAGAAGACAGAAGACAGAAGACAGAAGACAGAAGACAGAAGACAGAAGACCGCTGCGCTCCCAGACGGAAGATTGGAAATTCTGCCACTCTTGGTCGATTCCTCCTCTTGTCTTCTGTCTTCTGTCTTGCAGCGCAGCGGTCTTGTATCTCTTCCCAGCCAACTCATAACTAACAACAACTAACCACCACCCCCCCATGCTCTCGCTCCTCGTCACCGGAAAATCCGGCCGGATGGGCCAAGCCGTCCTCCAGGCGGCGGCCGCCGAACCCGCCGTCAGCGTCGCCGCCACCCATGATGCCGGTGAAGACCTGCCAGCCGCCATGGCCCAGGCCGCCTGCGTCATCGACTTCTCGGTCCACACGTTCACCCAGCAACTTCTCGCTGCGGCCCTGGCCCGCGGCACCCACCTCGTCATCGGCACCACCGGCCACACCGATGCCGAGCGCGACGCAATCCGCGACGCCGCCAGCCACCTCCCCATCGTCTATGCCTCCAACTACTCGGTGGGCGTCAACACCTTGTTCTGGCTGACCCGCCAGGCCGCCGGCATCCTCGGCCAAGACCGCTTCGACATCGAAGTGACCGAGATGCACCACCGGCACAAAATCGACGCGCCCTCCGGCACCGCCCGCACCCTGTTGGATATCCTCAACGCCGCCACCGGCACCTCCTACGCCGCCGATGTCACCCATGGCCGCGTCGGCAACATCGGCCCGCGTCCCCCCCGCCAGATCGGCATGCACACCCTGCGCGGCGGCGATGTCGTCGGCGATCACACCGTCCTGTTTGCCGCCGATGGCGAACGCGTCGAACTCACCCACAAGGCGTCCTCCCGCCTCACCTTCGCCGCCGGCTCGATCCGCGCCGCCATCTGGCTCACCACCAAACCTCCCGGCCTCTACGACATGCAAGACGTCCTCGGTCTGAAATGATGACCCAAGACATGAAGACGCAAGACCCAAGACATGAAGACGCAAGAGAAGAGTCGTTACGGCTAATCTCTTCCTCTTGTCTTGCGTCTTGCAGTCTTGCAGTCTTGCGTCTTGTATCTTGCGTCTTGCCAACTGATAAAATCTAACAATATGTTCATGCCCCGCCTGTTCCTTGCCGTGCTGCTTCTCACTGCCGCCGCCCCGGCCATCGCCGCCGAGCCACCCGCGCCGGTGGCCGTGACTGCGGCGGAGCCGGCGGATTTCAAAGCCAGCGTCGTGCGGCTCAACACCACGGTGCAGACCTGGAGTGCGGGCCAACCGTGGGAGAAGGCGCCGCCCTCAAGCCGGCGCGCGCTGGCCGCCATTGTCGGCCCCCAACAAGTCATCACCACCGCGGAAATGGTGGCCGATGCCACCTATCTGGAATTTGAATCTCCGGATGGCACCTGCTTTGCGCCGGCCAAGGTTCTGGCGGTGGATTACGAGGCCAATCTGGCGTTGCTCGGTCCCGCCAGCGCGGCGGACGGTGCCAAGCTGTTTGCCCACACCCAACCGCTTGCAATCGCCCCGCCGCCGGCCATCGGCCAAGCCCTCGACATCTATCAAATCGAAGACAACGGCGTGGCTCTCCGCACCAGCGGCAACCTCCAAAGCATTGATGTGTCCTCGACGTTCCTGCCCGGCCACTCCTTCCTCACCTATCAGGTGAAGGCGTCGATGCAGAGCGCCGCCAGCAGCTACACCGTGCCGGTGCTCCAGCATGGCAAACTCGTCGGGTTGCTCTCCAGCTACAATTCCAAGGATCAACTCTGCAACGTGTCGGCCACTGACATCGTCGTGCGCTTCCTCAAGGCCACCAGCAATGGCAAATACACCGGCTTTCCCAGCCTCGGCGTGTCGGTCGCCACCACCGAAGACCCCTGGTTGCGGCAATGGCTCAAACTGCCCGACGACCAGGGCGGCATCTATATCAGCGCCGTGCGCAAGGGCGGAGCCGCCGAAGCCGCCGGAGTGCGGAAAGGCGACGTGCTGCTCGCCTTCGACGCCGCCGCCATCGACCGCCGCGGTTACTATCAGCACGCCAACTATGGCAATATCGGCTGGGGCCACCTTGCCCGCGGCGAGCGGTGCATCGGCGATGTGGTCACCCTCTCGCTGATGCGCGAGGGCAGCCCGCTCACGGTCAAGGCCACCCTCACCCGCGAAGAGGAACACACCCGCCTGGTGCCCAACTACACCTTCGACAGCGCGCCGAACTACCTCGTCAAAGGCGGCTTTATCTTTCAGGAACTCACCCTGCCCATGCTCCAGGCCTTCGGCGAGGACTGGAGCTCGCGGGCCCCGCTCAAACTGCTGGATATCTACCAGAACCCGGAGAAGTACCAGGACCGCGCCGAGCGCATCCTGTTCCTCAGCGCGGTGATTCCCACCCCCGCCACCGTCGGCTACGAGGGCCTGCGCAACCTCGTCGTGCGCAAAGTCAATGGCAAGGACATCCGCAACATGCGCAGCCTCATCGACGCCTTCAAAGCCAACCTCAACGCCCTGCACTCCATCGAGTTTGATGATGAACAATTCACCATCTATCTCGATGAGGCCAGCTCCAGCACCGTCGATGCCCAACTCCTCCAGCGCGGCATCCCCCGCCTCTCCCGCGCCGAGTAGATAAAGACAGAAGACAGAAGACCGCTGCGCTCCCAGACAAGCAGACAATGAAAAGACAAAAAACAAAAGATCGCTGGACTCCCAGACAGAAGATTGGAAATTCTGCCACTCTTCGTCTATTCTTCCTGTTGTCTTCTGTCTTCTGTCTTCTGTCTTTCAGCGCAGCAGTCTTGCGTCTCTCCCCTGATAACTGATCACCAACAACCAACACCTCTGCCGCGCCCATGTCCCCTACCATCCCCCGCCCCGTTGGCAATCGCGTGCTCCTGATGGGCACCTGCCTGTGCGATGCCTTTTATGACGATGTCGCCCGCGCCACCGTGCAAGTGCTCGAACACCTCGGCGTCACCGTCGAATACCCTGAGGACCAAACCTGCTGCGGCCAGCCGGCGTTCAACTCCGGCGAGTGGAACGCGTCGCGCAAAGTCGCCCGCCATTGTGCCAAGGTGTTTGCCGGCGAGTTGCCCATCATCGTGCCGTCCGGTTCGTGTGCGGCGATGAATGCCCACGGCAATGCGCTACAATTTGAAGAGCAGCCGGACCCTGCGGTCCTATCGTTTGGTCAGCGCACCTGGGAACTTATCGATTACATCCACAATGGACTGGGCATCCGCTCCTGGCCCGGCAAATTCAGCCAACCCACCCGCCTCGCCTTCCACCGCTCCTGCCACAGTCGCGGCACGGCCACCGGTGCCGCGGCGCGCACCCTGCTCGCCTCCATCGCCAACGCCGAGGTCGTCGCGTTCGGCCAAGCCGAACAATGCTGCGGTTTCGGCGGCACCTTCTGCGTCACCTTCCCACATATCTCCGGCCGCATGGGCACCCTCAAGCTCGACCACATCCTCGACATCAACCCCGACCTGCTCGTCGGCGTCGACATGTCGTGCCTGATGCATCTGAGCGGCCTGGCCCAGACCCAGGGCCGCCCTATCAAGCACCTCCACACCATCCAGGTGCTGCGCGACACCCTAGGCTTGAAGTAGCGCGGTCCGCGGTTTGGACTCAGCCGTTGAGTTTGGCCAGCGCCTTGGGCAGGAACACCCCATCCTTGCGGATGAGCTTGCCATCGAAACGGATCTCGCCGCCGCCGTAATCCTTGCGCTGGATGTTGACCATGTCCCAATGGATTTGCGAGCGATTGCCGTTATCGGCGTCCTCGTAGGCCTGGCCGGGGGTGAAGTGGAACGAGCCGGCGATTTTTTCATCAAACAAGATGTCGCGCATCGGCTCGCGAATCAGCGGATGGAAGCCGAGGGCGAATTCACCGATGTAGCGCGCGCCCTCATCGGTATCGAGCACCTTGTTGAGGGCCTTGGTCTTGGCGCCCGCCTCGGCCTTGACCACCTTGCCCTTGGCAAACTCCAGGCGGATGCCGTCAAACGCCGTGCCTTGATAGATCGTCGGCGCATTGTGGGTGACGATTCCTTCCACCGAATCGCGCACCGGCGAGGTGAACACCTCGCCGTCCGGCACATTGTAACAACCGCAACAGCCGACGGCCGGAATGTCCTTGATAGAAAAACGCAGGTCGGTGCCCGGCCCGCTGATCTCCACACGGTCGGTCCGGTCCATGAGTTTTTTGAGCGCGTTCATCGCCGGCACAAACGCCTTGTAGTCGAGCAAGCAGACCTTGAAGTAAAAATCCTCGAACGCCTCGGTGCTCATGCCGGCTTGCTGGGCCATTGACGGACTGGGCCAACGCAGCACACACCACTTGGTTTTTTTCACCCTGTACTCCAGAACCGGCCGCAGATGCTTCATCGCCAGGTGCATGCGCTCCAGCGGCACGTCCGAGGTTTCCGCGATGTTGTGACCGCCGCGAATCGCGAGGTAGGCATCCATGTCCTTCATTTCCGCCAGCAGGTGTTTGCTCATGACGGCATACTGCTTGTCCTCGGCACCTTTGAGCAATTCGCGGGTGACCCGCGCCTGATGGGTCCGCACAAATGGCAGGGCCCCCTTGGCCCGCGCCTCACGGATCAGCGCCAGCCCGATGGCGTCCGGCACGTCGTACAGATCAATGAGAACCTTTTCGCCGGACTTCAGCGAGGTGGAATAGCGAACCAATTGACGCGCCAGCGCGTCGATGCGGGAGTCATGCATGCCGCGAGTCTACCCATGGCCGTGCCGCTTCCAAGCCCGATCTTCAATTTCTTCACCGCGCCACCCAGCCACCGGCGAATTTTTTTCCAATCGCGGCACCTCGCAGACGCCCCAGGCCCGACCCGGCCGGGGCTAACCAAAAGTGCATGGGCGCGCTGATGCCGTAGGCGTGGCAGCCGCCCAATACGGTTTACTTAGCACTCTTGGTGGTTTGAGTCGAGGCTCCGGGCAAGATGCCCGGGCCACCGTGGCGCGGGCATCCTGCCCGCCGCCTCTTCATGTCTCGTCCCTGCTTCGCCTTAAGTAAACCGTATTG
>CAIZNN010000210.1 GCA_903934285.1 Akkermansiaceae bacterium
CATTTTGTCGCCAGGGGCATCCATGGCGCAGGAAACGATGTCAACCGCGGCGTTTTCCGCCTCTGTAACCCCTTGATTATTAAGGGGAAGTGCTCGAAAGAGGACTCGAACCTCCACAGGTTTCCCTACTAGATCCTTAGTCTAGCGCGTCTACCAATTCCGCCATCCGAGCATTCGGTTGGGTGGGTGGGAAGAGATAAGTCTGGGGCGCGCACTTGGCAAGCAAATCTTCCATTGCCGGGAAAAATTATTTTCCGTGGCTTGTGGCTTGCTTCCGCGGCCGGGTGCGGGACGATGGCTGCCGCCACCACCATGGAAACCATCAGCGCGGAATCGCTCGTCAAATCGTTTGGAAACATCGTCGCCCTGGACGGGGTGAGCGTGAAGATCGAAGCGGGCGAATTGTTTTTTCTACTCGGCGCGTCGGGCTGCGGCAAAAGCACGCTGCTGCGCTGCATCGCGGGGCTCGAAACGGCCGAGCACGGGACGATCCGCTTCGGCGAACGCGACGTGAGCGGGGTGCCGCCACACCGGCGCGAGACGGCGATGGTGTTTCAAAGCTACGCGCTGTGGCCCCACCTCAGCGTGGCCCAAAACATCGCCTTCGGCCTCGAAGAACGCCGCGTCGCCAAAGCGGAAATCAACCGCCGCGTCCTCGCCGCCCTCGACTTGGTCCAACTCCCCGGCTTCGGCCCGCGCGCCATCGACCAGATGTCCGGCGGCCAGCAACAACGCGTCGCACTGGCCCGCGCCCTGGTGGTCAAGCCGAAGTGCCTGCTGCTGGACGAACCACTCTCGAATCTGGATGCCCAACTCCGCGTCGAGATGCGCCTGGAGATCCGCAGCCTGGTCAAACGCCACGGCCTGACCGCCATCTACGTCACCCACGACCAGGAGGAAGCCCTCGCCATGGCCGACCGGATGGCGATCCTGAGCCACGGCCGGATCGCCCAGATCGGCACGCCCGAGGCGATCTACCGCGCGCCGCTCAGCGCCGGGGTCGCCAGCTTCATCGGGGAAACCAACCTGATCCCGGGCATTGTGTTAGAAACGCGGGCGCTCGCCGCCGACATCGCCACCGCGGTTGGCGTGCTGACCGGCCACCTCACCGATCCGGGCTGGCACCCCGCGCCGGGCACCGCGGTGCAACTCTCAATCCGCCCCGAAGCCTGGTGCCTGGGTGCGGCGTGCGGCGACAACGCGGCGTGCGGCGACAATGCAGTGAGCGGGACCATCGTCGCGCGCAGTTATCTTGGCCAGCGCATCCAGTATTGGTTAGAAACCGCCGCTGGGCGCCAACAAGTCGTCGAAATGAACCCGCATCACTTGCACCCCCCCGGTGCGGCGGAGGTGCGGTTGCACGTCCGCGAGGAGGACGTGCTGGTGCTTCAGAAGACGCAAGACTTGAAGACACAAGACTTGAAGACGCAAGACGCAAGATAGGAGTTATCAGTTATTGACACCTTCGCTCTCATGGGTCTCATTTCCACCCAAATCACCGATAACTGACAACACTAAACTTTCTCTCACCAACAACCTTTTCCCTACCCTGAAAACCCGAGCCCTCATCCTCATCGGCCTGCTGGCGGGCATCGTGGCCTTGCCGCTGGCGCTGCGGCGGCAAACCAGCAGTGGCAGCGCCAGCGCGGCCGATGATCGGCTGGTGATTCTCAGTCCGCACAATGAGTCGATCCGGCAGGAAGTGGGCGAGGCGTTTGCCAGTTATTGGCAACAACGCAACGGCCGCAGCGTCTATCTGGATTGGCGCAGCCCCGGGGGCACCTCCGAAATCCGGATGGTGCTGGATGCCGGCTTCAAAGCGGCCGCCGAGACCGGCCGCGACGGCATCGGCATGGACGTGTTGTTTGGCGGCGGCGAGCCGGATTTTGCGGGGCAGGCGAAACACGGCCGGCTGCTGCCACTGGAGGTTTTCACCAGCCATCCGGAGTGGTTCGGCCCCGGCGGGCCGATTCTGCAAGCATTTTGCGGCGAACGGTTCTATCCGCCCGATCACGTCTGGGTCGGCACCTGCCTGTCACAGTTCGGGATTTGTTATAACCCGGAACTCCTCGCCCGCCTCCACCTCCCCGCCCCCACGACTTGGGATGACTTGGGCGCCCCGAGCTATGTGGGGGCCATCGCCCTGGCCGATCCCACCAAGAGCGGCTCGGTGGCGCGTTCGTTTGAATTGCTCGTCCAGGATCAAATGCAGCGCGCCCTGCGCCAGCCAGCCCTG
Source organism: Akkermansiaceae bacterium (assembly GCA_903934285.1). Lineage (GTDB taxonomy): Bacteria > Verrucomicrobiota > Verrucomicrobiia > Verrucomicrobiales > Akkermansiaceae > Luteolibacter. The sequence goes on from CAIZNN010000210.1 coordinate 2,237, forward strand.
AACCGCGCCGCCGCGCTGGAAGCCGGCTGGGCCAACGGGTTGCGGCTGATCCAGCGGATGGCCGCCAATGCGCGCTATTTCACCGACAGCTCGTCGAAAATCCCCCAGGACGTCGGCCAGGGCAACGCCGCGGCCGGCATGTGCATCGACCTCTACGGCCGCTCGTATGCCGCCGAGTTGCGCACCCGCGACGGCGAACCGCGCGTGGTGTGGCTCGCCCCCAAGGGCGGCACCACTCTGAGCGCCGACCCGATCGGCGTGCTCAAGGGTGCGCCCCATCCGCAGGTGGCGCAGGCGTTTGTCGAGTTCTGCCTCAGCCCGCAGGGCCAGACGCTGTGGTGTGGCCGCCCCGGCAGCCCCGGCGGACCGCGCCACCGGGCCCTGCATCGCACGCCGATCCGCCAGGACCTCTATACCCCGGCGATGCTGGCAAACTCGACGCTGCCGGACCTGAATCCATTCACCGCCGCTGGCAATTTCACCTATCAGCGCGAACTCACCGGAGCCGCCTTCAACACGCTGCGCATGCTCGTTAGAATCAGCTGCATCGATGCCCATGAGGAAATGAAAGCCGCGTGGCGGGCGCTCATCGCCGCCGGCATGCCGGCCGGGGCAGTGGCGGTGTTTGGCGATGTGTCGCGCGTGGCCTATCACAGCTGCGGCCACGGCGACCCGGAACTCGACAGCACCGATCCGTTGCGCGCCGAAGCGCGCGCCGCGGACCTCGGCGCCTGGTTCCGCGCCAACTACCGCAAGGCCGAGGCCATGGCCCGGGCCGGCCACTAGTTATGGATTATCAGCTTAGAGCCCTTCACTATGTTTTACAAAGACACACGACTGCAAGACGCAAGACGCAAGACGAAGAAGCCGCTTCGACTGGCGGCTGCCATCTGCGTTTTTAGCCATGCTTGCTCTTCTCTTCCGTCTTGCGTCTTGTCGTCTTGCGTCTTTCTCCCATGAAACGCGGCACCGCCATTTTTCTAGCAACAATCACCAGCCTGCTATTGGCGGTGTTTTTCCTGTTTCCGGCGTGGATGGTGCTGAAGCAGGCGTTTGCAGGCACCCGCGCCGATGGTTCCGGGTATTTCACCCTGGACTTCATCGTGCTGGTGTTCCGCAATCCGATCTATCAGGAAGGCCTGTGCAATGCCCTGGTGCTGGGCCTCACCAGCACCCTGGTCACCTTGCTCATCGCCATGCCGCTGGCACTCGTCGGCCACCGCTATGAGTTTTTCGGCAAGCAGCTGCTAAGCGCCCTGGTGCTTGCCCCGATGATCCTGCCGCCGTTTGTCGGGGCGGTGGGCATCAAACAAATCCTCGGCACCAACGGCGCATTCAACGCCCTGTTGATCCACACCGGCTGGATGGATGCGGCCATGCCCTACGACTGGCTGGCCAACGGCCGCTTCGCGGGCATCATCGTGATGAACGCGCTGCATCTCTATCCAATTCTGTACCTCAACATCGCCGCCGCCTTGGCCAACCTCGATCCGGCGATGGAGCAGGCTGCGGAAAACCTCGGCTGCGCGCCGTGGAAACGGTTCATCAGGATCACCCTGCCGCTGGCCATGCCGGGGGTCTTTGCCGGCGCCTCCATTGTGTTCATCTGGGCCTTCACCGAGCTGGGGGTGCCCTTGGTGTTCGATTACGCGCGCGTCGCGCCGGTGCAGATTTTCGATGGCATCAAGGGCCTCGACAAAAACCCGATCCCGTACGCCCTAACCGCCATTCTGCTGGTGGTGGCGTGCGTGGTGTTCGCGCTGTCCAAGTGGGGGGTCGGCCGGCTCAGGCTCGGCGCCGCGCCGCGCCCGCAAGGCCGCGCCACCACCAGCCGCTGCGGCCCGTGGCAAGCCGCCGCCTGCACCTGCCTGTTTCTCGGGGTGTTCCTGATTGCTACCCTCCCCCACCTCGGCGTGCTGTTGCTCTCGGTGGCCGGCCGCTGGTACGGCACCATCATCCCGGACCAACTTACCCTGCGCCATTACCTCGAAGCCCTCGGCAATGGACTGGTGGTGCCCTCAATCCACAACAGCTTGCTCTATGCCGGCTGCGCCACCGTGGTGGCCCTCGCCATCGGGCTGGCGGTGGCCTGGGTGGTGGTGCGCTCCGACCTGCGCTGGCGCGGCGTGCTCGACGCCATGGTCATGGCTCCCTTGGCGGTGCCCGGCCTGGTGATGGCGTTTGGCTACCTCGCGCTGTCGCAGCAAGGCAAGGTGTTTCATTTCCTGGTGGGCGCGACTGGCAGCCCCTTCCTGTTGCTGGTCATCGCCTATGCCATCCGCAGGCTCCCCTACATCGTCCGCGCCGCCGTGGCCGGCCTCCAACAAAGCAATCCGGCGCTCGAGGAAGCCGCCCGCTCGCTCGGCGCCACCCCCGCCCGGGTGCTGCGCCGCATCGCCCTGCCGCTCATCGGCGCCAACCTCGCCGCCGGCGCGATCCTGGCGTTCGCCTTCGCCATGTTAGAGGTGAGCGACAGCCTCATTCTGGCCCAACAAACCCAACATTACCCGATCACCAAGGCGATCTACACCCTGCTGAGCACCCTCGGCAATGGCACCGAGCTGGCCGCCGCCCTCGGCGTCTGGGCGATGCTCTTCCTAACAACCTCGATCGTGGCTGCCAGCGTCCTCGGCGGCAAGCGCGGCGGGCTGTTCAAGCTGTGACCCGCGCGCCTAACTTGTAAGGCCGGACAGTTCGGCGATATGGACCAGCTCGGCAGGATTGCCGGCGCCGAGTTTGTGCATGGCGCGGCCGCGATGAACCTTGACGGTGATCAACGCCAGGTCGAGATGGTCGGCGATTTCCTTGTTGAGCATGCCCTCGACAACCAGGCGCACGATATCGCGTTCGCGCGGGGTCAGGGCCGCAACCCGCACGCGGGCTTCAGCGGCAGCAAACTCCTTCTGTTGTCTGGCCCGCGAGCGTTGCAAGGCGAGCGCCACGGCATCCACCAACTCGGCGGGATCAAACGGCTTGGTTAGAAAGCCGTCGGCTCCGGCGCGCATGGCGTTGACCACCAGCTGCACATTCCAATGGGCCGTTAGAAAAACCGTGGGGATAAACCAGCCCCGGTGCAGCAATTCCTCATGCACCTGCACGCCGGTCATGCCCTCGCCCAACTGATTGTCGAGCAGCAAACAGGCCGGCACCGCAGGCAAGCCGAGGCGGAAGAGTTCCTCCGGCTCCGCATGCAACCTCACTCTGTAGCCGTGAGCCGTGAGCAGGCGCTCCAGACCGGTCCGGATGAACCTATCATCATCCAACACTATCACCGCATGCTCGCCGATCATGGCAGCCTCCCTTCCGTCACCCGGTTGCCACCGCGCGCCGGCGCCTCCACCCCGGCTCCGCAAAATCGTTGCAATTCATCAGTATGAAAAACAACAGCCCAAGGATTATCTCTTTCCGCCATACCGATGGTTTTTAACTAGCTGTAAGGTGTAGTGCAACTGTTTTTTTCGGGAAATTTCGCCGGCCCAATCGCGCGTCACGGCGGAGTCGCCGGCAGGCGCACCCAAAACGTGGCACCGATGCCGTCGGCGTTGTTGCAGCCTTGGATGCTGCCCCGGTGGGCCTCGACAATGGTCCGGCTGAGACGCAGCCCGACGCCCAAACCCTCCGGTTTGGTGGAGAAAAATGGCGTGAACATGCGGGCCAAGGCCTCTGGCGCGATACCGCAACCGGTATCGCGCACGCTCAACTCGACGCCGTACCCAGCCAGTGCGCGGGTGGTGATGAGCACGCCGCGGCGCTCCGGCGCACAGCCCTCGGCGGCGTCGAAGGCGTTGCTCACCAGGTTGAGGATCACTTGGCTAAGTTGCACCACGTCGCCAACAACGGCCGGCAAGGCGTCATCCAGCTCGAGGGAAAGGCGGATCTGGCGGGCTTCGGCTTTCTGCCGCAACAGGGGAAGCACTTCCGCCACGATCTCGTTGCAGTTGATGCCGACACGGTCGGGATGCTCGGGATCGGCGAGCGCCCGCAGGTGGATCACGATATTGCGCATCCGGGCGACATCGGCCTCGATGTCACTAACAATTTCCAGCGACTCGCGGCACCGTGGCTCATGCCCGGCGCAGCCGAGTTTCACCACCGCAAGATTGGCGGCCATCGCCGAGAGCGGCTGGCCGAGTTGATGGATGATGCCGGCACTGATCTCGCTAACCAAAGCGAGGCGCTGGGCATGTTCGAGCTCGGCTTGCTGGGCATGCAATCTGGCGAGCGCTTGTTTGACGGTGGTGAGGTCGCGCACGGCGGAAATGCGCATGCGGCTACCCAGCCAAGTGCCCATGCGGGCGTGGCTTTCCGCCGGAAACCTCGACCCATCCTTGCGCAGCCCGACAAATTCGCAGGTGGAATCGATGGCATCCCCGATGCGTGTGGCGACCATGGCCCGCGACTCCGGCGCGACAAAATCGGCCAGCGGCCGCCCATTCATTTCGGCAGGTTCATAGCCATGAAGCGCGGCGAGTTGAGGGTTACCGTCCAGCAGGATGCCATCCTCGCTGATGGCGACGCCCTCAAAGGTAGCCTCTGCCAACTGGCTGAAGCGCGCTTCGCTCTGGCGCAGCTGCATGGTGCGCCTGGCGACGCGACTCTCGAGGGTCTGGTTCAAGTCCTGCAGCGCCAGGGCCGCCTGCTTGCGCTCGGTGATATCGGTCAGCACGACCCGCCAGAGGGGCTGGCCGGCTGGGTCCGGCACGAGGGTGGCGGCCAACAGCGCCCAAACCGGCGCGCCGTCCTTGTGCCGCATCCGCAACTCACAGGCTTGTGGCGCAGCACCCTCGATGAGTTGCTGCCGGTACCGGGAGTAGCTGGCGCGGTCGTCGTTGAGGATGAAATGCGCGAGCGGCTGCTGGATGAGTGCGCCGCGGGCCACGCCTAACCAAGTGGCGGCGGCCAGATTGGCTTCCTGGATCAACCCCGCCTCGCTGAGGCTAACATAGGCCACCGGCGCCAGATCAAAGAGATCAAAATAGCGCGCGCGGGCGGCGGCCAACTCCGCCTGCGCCCGCCGCAACGCGGCGTTTTGCAGCTCCAAGTGCCGCCGGTTCCCTGCCCCCCGCCCATCGGCCGGCGGCCCGCCCATGCCCTCGGCACCCTCCCCGTGGGAGAATGAAATCCGTGGCTCTGCCGCCTGGTCGATCAAATCTCGGGTCGTCTCACTCATCGGTTAGCACCGACATACGCTTTCCAAAACGGCTTATCAACAAAAATCTATCGGAAACTTATCCGCTAGAAAATCATCCGCTAGAACGCCCCACCCGCAGGGCGCGCCGTTACCCCGGGGTGTGTCGGACAGCGGTCGGACCGGCGAGGGGCCGCCACCGGCAAGCCGGGCCGCCCGCCACCCCCCGCCCGGTCGAGGCCCGCCATCCCGACATTTCGCGCTTCCCCGGCGGACACCAGGGTGTAAGATAGCGCCTATGCCTCGGGAATGGTCCATCTCACCGCCGCCCGCCGCCGCAAGGGCCACCACACGGTATGAGCGGGTCGACCGGACCGCGCCGGTGGCGGAAAAAATCGGGCTGTTCCGGTCCTTGTTCCGCGGCCGCAACGAGGTCTATGCACGGCGCTTCACCAGTGGCAAAACCGGCCGGGCCGGGTACCAGCCGGTGTGCGCCAACGAGTGGCTGCGCGGGGTGTGTGACAAGCCGCGGATGCGCTGCGGCGAGTGCGCCTGCCAGCGGTTTCTGCCGCTGAGCGATGAGGTGCTGCGCTGGCATTTGTCCGGCGCGGACGAGCGCGGCCGCGAGTTTGTGCTGGGGCTCTATCCAATGCTGCTAGACGAACACTGCTGGTTGTTGGCAGCTGACTTCGATGGCGAGCACTGGCGCGAGGACTCGGCCGCAGTGCTTGATACTTGCCGGCGGCTAAACCTGCCGGTGGCGTTGGAACGGTCGCGCTCGGGCGACGGCGGCCATCTGTGGTGGTTTTTCACCGAGGCGGTGCCGGCGGTGTTGGCCCGCAAGTTAGGCGCCCATCTGCTAACCGAAACGATGGAGCGGCGGCCGGAGCTCGGGCTGCGCTCGTATGACCGGTTTTCCCCCAATCAGGACACCTTGCCGAGAGGCGGCTTCGGCAATCTGATCGCCCTGCCATTGCAAATGATGGCGCGCAAAGCTGGCAACAGCGTCTTTGTCGACGACTCATTGGTGCCGCACGAAGATCAATGGGCGTTGTTAGCAGGACTCGGCCGGATCACCCCTCAGCGCCTGGAAACAATCGTGACCGCGGCCGAAAACCGCGGCCGGATCGTGGGCGTGAAACTCGCAACGTCGGACGAGGACACCTCCCAACAGTGGACCACTCCCCCGTCACGCACCCGGCAGGCGTTGCCTACGGGCGCAGTCCCCACGATAATCGAATTGGTGCTGGGCGACCAACTCTACCTGCCGAAAGCAGGCATGGGACCCTCGCTGCGCAATGCACTGGTGCGGCTGGCGGCATTCCAGAACCCGGAGTTCTACACGGCGCAGGCGATGCGCCTGCCAACCTACGGCAAGCCGCGCATTGTCGCCTGTGCCGAGGACCATCCGCTCCACCTCGCCCTGCCCCGCGGATGCCTCGAGGAAACGCTCGGGTTGTTAGAGTCACTGCAGGTGAAGGTCGCAGTGCGCGACGAGCGCTGCCACGGGCGGGAGTTGGCAGTGGAATTCCGCGGCACCCTGCGCCTCCAACAACAGCAGGCCGCCGCCGCCATGCTGGCACACGACACCGGCGTGCTGGCGGCCACCACCGCCTTTGGCAAAACAGTGCTGGCTGCCTGGTTGATCGCTCAGCGCCGGGTCAGCACGTTGATCCTGGTGCACCGCCAGCAATTGTTGGAACAATGGGTCCAGCGCCTGGCGCAGTTTCTCGGAATCGCGCCGCAGACCATCGGACGCTGGGGCGGCGGCCGCAGGAAACTCACCGGCAACATCGATGTGGCCTTGATTCAAAGTGTGATCCGCAAAAATGTGGTGCAGGAATTCGTCGGTGACTACGGGCACCTGGTGGTGGATGAATGCCATCATCTATCCGCACGGAGCTTCGAGATGGTGGCGCGGCGCGCCAGGGCGCGTTATGTCACCGGGCTTTCGGCCACGGTGACGCGCAAGGACGGCCACCATCCGATCATCTTCATGCAGTGCGGCCCGGTGCGCTACAAGGTCGATGCGCGGCAGCAGGCCGCCGAGCGACCATTCAGCCACGAAGTCTGGGTGCGCTCGACCGGATTTCTACCGCCGGGCGAGCCCGCCGCCGACACCCGCGTCGAGTTCCAACGAGTCTGCGATGCGCTGATGCGCGCGGATTCCCGCAACCGGATGATTTGCGCCGAGGTGCTCGAGGCGCTGCGGGCGGACCGCTCCCCGGTCATCCTAACAGAACGCACCGGGCATTTGCAACTGCTCGCCAATCTCCTCGGCGATGCGGTGCCGCACGTCATCACGCTGCAAGGCGGCATGGGGCGCAAGTCCCTGCACGCGGCGCTGGAACGAATACGGGTCATTCCGGCCGCAGAAGGCCGCGTGCTGCTTGCCACCGGGCGCTTTCTCGGCGAAGGCTTCGATGACGCGCGCCTGGACACCTTGTTTCTAACCATGCCGGTGTCATGGCATGGCACCATCGCGCAATATGTCGGGCGGCTGCATCGCCTGCACGATGGCAAGCGCTGTGTGCGGGTCTATGATTACGCGGATCTGGAGGTGCCGATGCTGGCACGCATGTTTAACAAACGCTGCGCCGGTTATGAGGCGGCCGGCTACACCATCCTGCTGCCCGCCAGCGCCTTGCCAGGCTGGCCAACCGATGTGGCGTTACCCCACGATTCCCAATGGAAACAGGATTACGCGGCAAGCGTGCGCAGGCTGCTCCGTGATGGCGTGGATCGGCCGCTGGCCCGCTTGTTTGTGCATGCCACCAACGCGCCGCTTGCGGGGGCCGAGGGCGCGGCGCGGGCGCGCAGTGCCAGTGAGGCGTTTTTCTATCACCGACTCGAGTCGCTGCCGGATTTGGCAGGACTATTCCAACTCAATGCCTTGCTGCCCATTCCCTTTGATGACCGCAGCCAGATGGAGGTGGATTTCCTGGCGGCGGAGGCGCGTTTGGTCATCGAGATCGATGGCGGCCAGCATTTGGCCGATGCCGACGCGTGGCGGCGCGACCGCCGCAAAGATGCCGCCTTGCAGGCGCACGGGTATTTCGTGCTGCGCTTCCTCGCCGCCGATTTGGGCATGCATCTGGACACGGTACTCGATACCGTACTGCGCACCCTCGCCCACCTGCGGCGAGCGTGAGGACCACTAACACCCAACACTCTGGCATTGCCCTAACTGATCCGCCGGCGCAAGTCCCGCACGCTCCACAACCGCCCGGCCGCCGCCGCGCCACTGCCCCGCAATTTGCGCGCCCCATCCTTGCGCGTCGTCCCGAAACGCTCCCGGCACCGCGTGAACACCTCATCCACAAACCCCCGGCTGCCGAGCACCGCCCCGTCGGTGAAATACCTCACCCGGCAGCGCAGCATCCGGCTTAGCGCCACATCCCGGCTCCGTTCAAGCTGGGCCAACTCCGCTTCCACATCGCCCTTCCTCATGCCTTTCCTAACCACTTTCACCGCCCGCCCGCCGCCCTCGCTCACCACTTCCTGCAACTTCTCTGCGCCTTCCGCTAACAAAAGCATCCGGTAGCCCTTCGACACCTCGCCCGCCCAATGCCGCGCATCGGCCTCATAGCCCTTGTGCGCCATGAGCGCCCGCACCAGGCCGGCCCGCGCCTTCCTGCCATCGCCTCTCGCGCCCCCGCCCATCGCCTCGCCATAACTGCTCCAGCGGTAATCCGCCGGGTCGATCACCATCCCCGCGCGCACCGGGTTCAAATCAATATAGGCCGCCATCGTCCGCGCCGCCAGCCCGTCCTCCACCAGCACGCTTTTGAAGCGCGATTCCCACAGCGCGCCGGCGCGTTCGTACCTGGAGTTGAACCACCGGCTGAAGCGCAGCAGCAGTGTCTTCATAAACTCCCCCAAATCGTGCATCCGATAGGTATAGCGTCCGTGCAGCTCCCGCACCAATGACTCATCCGCCAAGCCGTCCCTCACCTGCTGCCGCAGCTCCGCCAACTCCTTGGCCACCACCCCTACCGCCGCCTCGGTGTAGATCGCTCGCAGCCGCCGCAGCAACTCCGCGTCCGACAATCCTCCCTCCGCCAGTGGCGGCACTTCCAGCAACAAGTGCACATGGTTGCTCATCAAACAATATGCCAGCACCCGGCACCCCGAAAAATCCTCATACATCCGCAGGTAAGTGCGGAATTGCTCCTTTTCCTTCTGCCCGAACGCCAAGCGGCGCTCCACCACCCGCGTGATGCAGTGATAGATCACAGGGCGTTCGGCGGAATCCTTCCACGGGGCCAGCCAGCGCGCGCGTCTCATAGTCGTATAGAAGTTGAAGTTGAAATTGAAGTTGAAATTGAAGTTGAAGGTTGTTGCGGCATCACCCACGGTGACAACAGCGGAGCCTAGCCACGTGCCGCGCGGTCCGCAAGCAAAATATAATTGTTTCTCTGACCCCATGAATAAATCCTCGCGCCTCGGGCTTACGCTTCTTCATTGGGCGAGATCGAGCAGGCTGGCCTTGAGTTCTTCGGGCCACTCGAGGGCGTCGATGGTGGTGGTTTCGGCCCACACCGGGGCGAGTTCGAGCAGGTTATGATAGTGGGTGGCGGCCTCCTCGGGGAAGCCGGCTTGGGCGGCGGCCACCGCGAGCATCAGACAGGAGTTCTCGTGCTTGTCGGCGGGGTAGCCGACGCGGAGGCCAGCCAGCAGGAATTGATAGGCACGCGCCCCATTGCCAGTCAGGAGGGCGATCCAACCGGCGCGCAGGGCGAAGTTGGGGTCGTCGGGGAAGCGCTGGATGCCGGTGGTTAGGATCGCCATGGCTTGGCTCGCATCGCCATTTTCAAAGGCGGTGTAGGCGGCCTCGGCATAGTCGCCGGAGAGGTGGGTGGCCACCGGGTGCTCGGTGAGCAGGGTGACCCAGCGGGGGTGGGCGCCGGCGTAATCGCCGAGGCGGGTGAGGGCCAGTGCCTCGGCGCGCAGGCACGGTTCGGGCGGGGCGCCGAGCGAGCGGGCACGGTTGGCGAGTTGGAAGGTGGCCGCCGAGTGGTCCGGGAAAGCCGCCAGGGCGAGGGCTGCTTTGAGGCAGTTATCAGCCAGACGGCGGCGACCGATGATGCCCCGGGTGGCGGGATCGAGCAAGCGGGCGGCCAGCGCGGCGCGTTCATCGGCAGTGGTCGCCGCGGCAACTTCGTAGCCGGCCAGTTGCTTGTGGATGGCTTGCAGGTGCGCCGCATAACAAGGCGCGAAATCCGCCTGCTCCCAGCCGTCCCAATCTTCGGTTAGACGGAGCCGTTCATAATCGGGGAATTCGTCCGGCCAAGGTGAGATGGCGTCGGCCATGCGTTGCTGCAACCAGGCGATGCGCGATTGGCCCAACACCCGCAACACCGGCGGCAGCGCGGTGGCGGACTGCAGGCAGGCGTCTATCCAAGCCGGGGATTCGGATGCGAGCGCGAGCGCCAGCGCGGTGGCCGCCGCCGGTCCGCGGCCGCCGGCGGCTTGGATTTCCCTGAGGATGGCGGGCTCATCGCGCTTGCCGAAAGCTTCCCGGATGCGGAGTTGCGCGAGCCAGGGCGAAGGGTCATCGGTGCGGACCACTTCGGCGCGCGGTTGAATCACGGCGCGCAGCGCGGCCGCTTCGGTTAGATCCTGGTGCCAACGGGTGTCGGCCAGGGGTTGGGCGAGTTCCAACAAGCGCGGCCACGCCTTGGCGGAGTGATCGGACCGGGCCAAGCGGTCCCACAGCGGCAGCAACGCCGCGACAGGCGCCTCGCGGGGACACGCCGCCTTGAGCTCCGCCAAGGTGGCGGTAAAGTCCAGCCCGGGAAGCAGCTTGGTGGCGAGCTCCGGCGGCAGCTTGTCTAACAATCCCAAGCGCTGCGCCACGGTCAGGCCGACGAAGGTCCCGCCAGTGTCCTCGAAGCGGATGCCGGAGAGAATTTCGGCGAGCAGGCCGAGTGCGGTGGAGTCGATCGGGTCGGAAGCATGCGTGGTGGCGCTAGTGTGAGGCGGCGGCAGGAAGCGATGCATCACGACGCCGCCGTGGTCCGTGCCAAGGATCGCCACGCCCGGGCCAAATGCCGCGGCGGTGATGGGAGAGGCGCTGTGGATCGGCGCGCGCGGGGAGTTGCAAAAGCTCAGGCTGGCAGCCTGGATGCAAATGGGTGCCGGCTCTTCGGGGTTGCCGTGATCGCGCAGCAAGCCGGTCCAGACCGACGGTTGGCGGCTCCATGGCAAATCCATCACCCACCCGGGCACGGCGGCTGGGTTCGTCGGGCCAGCCCCAGGGGCGGGGGGAAGCAAGCACGGGGCGTCACCGTCGGCAAGCCTGTCAATTTGATAGAACCGGCGCACAGGGGCGAGGTCGGCCCCCCGGCCTAGCAAAACCAGGGCCGCCCCGTCCTGCGGGTGCATCTGGGCATGCTCCAAGGCCAGCGGCGTGCCCGGGGGGTAGCTGCGGGCGGGGTCCACCGGTGAGACGGGAACATCCAGCAGCGAACCGTCGGCATGCAGAACGCGCAACCGTTGGGAATCGAGCTGCGCGGCAAGCGGGCGCGCGGCGTCCCCGGCCAGCGGTTCGGAACTGCGGATGACGCCGCCGGTGGCGGCATCGCGAATCCGCCAGACCAGGCGGGGGTCGGTGGCGGAGGCCGCGCCGGGATGGGCGATGAGCAAGCCGTTGGCAGACGAGACAATGACCGCCTGGGGCGTTAGGTCGGCTGGCAGCGGGCCGAGGTCAGCGATGGGACGCAGGGATGCGGCGGCGCACAGCAAGGTGACCGCGGTGGGGCCGCTGCCGCGTTGGACCACCAGGGCGTGCGCGTTGTGGCCGACGACAAGGTGATGAGTCGCGGCGCCGCGCGCAGGAAAGAGCACACTCTGTATTTTCAAGGCCTCGGTATTCCATAAGACGGTGGTGTTGAAACCATCCGGCAGGGGTTCGGCGAGACTGACCCACAGCGACGAGGGCGGGGCAAACGCGAGGTGTTGCACCGGCCACGGGTGGCTGATCGAAGCGATGGGGATGTGCCAGAGGGTTTCGGTTAACATCTGGCGGATGAGCGCGGCCGCCTCGCTGCAACCGGGGTCCACCTTGAGGGCGGAAATGAGCAGCGCGAGGGCTTCGTCTCGGGCAAATTTTTCGCTGCGGGCTTTGGCGGCGGCGAGCCGTGCGGCGGCGAGTTGGCGCGCCAGGGGGGCTGCCGCGGCTGCCGCGGTGGACGGGTTGACGGAGGGGATGCTAGGCGGGGCGGCGGTTTTTTTTTGGCAGGCGGCGAGGGCTATGACGATGGCCGCCAGTGCTGTTAGCAGACGGCTGCGGCGGGCTAAAGCCCGCGCTCCTCGCAAGCGGCGGTGGTGACTGGGTGGATGCGGCATGGCTACCTGGCGAAACAACTCCACAGCGGGCGGCTCGTGTCGGTAAAAACCGGCTGGCAGGTGGTGAGGGGGGTGGATTTGCGCCATCATTCATCCGGGGTGTCCGGGGCCGGCTGTTGCAGAAAGATGCTCTTGTCCGCGGGAATCCCGAGGGTGGTTTCGAGGGCATTGAGCGCCGCCGCGACGCCATGGACGGGGAGCCGCTCGCCGGTGCGCAGCCAGTAGGTGGCGAGGGTTTTGTAGGCATTGTCCGGGGAACCGAAGAGGCTGAGGGCGAAACCCGCGGGGTCAATGATGTTAGGTCCGGCGTGGACTTCGAGCGCGAAATACACGCACACCAAGGTGGGGGTGCGGTTGGCGCGGGTTTGATAGAGGGTGCGGGCGAGGGCGAGGGCCTCGGCTTCACGGCTTGGCACGCGGGCGAGGGCGTAGAGTTGGAACCGGCGCAGATAGGGCAGGGCATCGGCGGCATCGGCGGCGATCTGGTAGGCTGCGGCCGCCGCGGCGAAGGTGGCATCCGCATCGCGGAAGGCGCGGGATTTATTGCGATCCGTGAGCAGAAACCCGAGATAGGCGTTGAGCTTGGGATCGCCGGGGATGTTGCGGATGCCGCGTTCGAGAAACCCACGGCCTTTAAGCACCGAATCACGCCAGGCCGCGTCGCGGCGCAGCGGCGGCAGGTTCGAGTCGTTCAGATAGTAGGATGAGGCATTGTAGGCCTGATGCCAGGCGCCGGTTTCCCAATAGTAACTGGTGCGGGGTGCCAAATCGACAATCGTGTTGAAGGTGTCGGCGACATCATCCCAGCGCCGTTCGGTGAAAAACGTGAAGGCACGGAGATTGAGAAAGGTGGCCACCAGCGTGCGCAAACCACCGAGGGCGACGGCCGCGCCGGTCTGGCCGATTTTGTCGCGGGTGGCGATTGGCAAGGGCGCCGCGAGCAGTCCGGTGGCGCGCAACTGGCGGGTGAACGCCGCCTCGACGGGCATGCGCACGGCGCCGGCCACCAGCAGTGCCGACACAAGGATCAGAGGTCTGCGCCAGCGGTTCACGGGGTTAGAACTCCTTTGTGGCGAAGATGAACCAGGACGCGGTGGTATAGGTAACGGCGTAGAACAAGCCGCTTGCAGTGAGCATCCCCAAGTCGGCGAGTGCCATGGCTTGACCTTGGATCACCGCATCGATCACATTGAACAGTTGGAAGTCCGGCAGCACCAGCGTCACCAACAGGGCAACCGTGCGCGTCACCAGTCCTTGGCCGCCGGTCTCCGCATCCAGGAAAATGCCGCGCGCATCAGCCTGAAAATAGCCGATGAAATAAATCAGGAACCCGACGATACTGGTGAACAGGGTGCTCGACGAAAAGGTGGAAATGAACAGCGCCAGCGACGCCATGATTGAGGCCAGCAGAAACACCGCAACCACGGCACCTTGCAGCGACCAATTCGGCCCGTGGGTGAGGATTTCCGCCCGCAGCGAGCCAATCTCCACCACCGACCAACCGCGGGCCTGCGCGATTTCCAATTGTTGGCTCAGGATCATCGAGGTGCGGACTTGCAGCACCAAGGTCATCAGCAGGTCCATCAGAGCCAGGGAAACCAACACCAACAACAACACACCTATCAACTTGCCCGCCAGATAGTCGATGCGCGGCACCGGCTTGGCCAAAATGGTGTACAAGGTGCGGTCTTCGACGTCCTTGGGCAGCAGCAACGCGGTGGCCACGATCGCGAAGACCACCGAAAACAAGGTCATGGCACCAAGCGACCAACTCTTGATGACGCGCAAGATGCTGATGCCGGCCACTTCCGGTCCGGCATGTTGCGGCAGGTCGAAAAAATTGCTGCCGATGGCAATGAGCGCAAACACCGCGAGAAAGTAAAACACCTTCATCCGCACCAACTGGGTGAACGCGTGGGTGGCGATCACCGCGATGCGCCCGCCATGCGAACCACGGTTAGAGCGGACGGGACTGGCAGACTGGTGACTCATGGTTGGTCTCGTTGGGTTTCGCGCAGGAACAGGCGTTCCAAGGTGGTGCGCGGCTTGCCGGTGCGCACCACCGCGGCGCCCGGGTTGCTGGCCACCAGCGCGGTGATTTGGGCGACGAGTTCCGGGCTGGCATCGCGCAGGATGATCTCGGTTTGATCCTCGATGGCGATCAACTCGTCGAGACGACCCTCCCTGACCATTTTACCTTGGAAAATGATACCCACCCGATCGCACACTTCCTGCACCTGTTCGAGCAGATGGGAACACAGAAACACCGTGATCCCGCGCGCGCGCAGCTTGAGAATCAGATCACGGATTTGGCGCGAACCGATCGGATCGACCCCGGCGGTGGGCTCATCGAGAATGAGCAAACGGGGGTCTTGCACCAAGGCTTGGGCCAACCCGATCCGTTGCAGCATGCCCTTGGAGTAGCCGCCGAGCCGCCGGTCCCGCGCACTGGTCAAATCCACCAGCGCCAGCAACTCGGCCACCCGGTCCGCTAGCACCCGGCCGCGCATGCCGCAAAGTTTGCCGTAAAAACGCAGGGTCTCAGCGCCGCTCAGATGCTTGTAAAAATAGGGATTCTCCGGCAGAAAGCCAACCTCACGCCGCGAATCCACTACGAGCGAATCCTGGCCGAAAATCGCACAGTGCCCGGCAGTGGGGGCCACCAAGCCGAGCAGCGCCTTCATGGTGGTGGATTTGCCGGAGCCGTTGGGGCCGATCAGCCCATAGACCTCGCCGGGCATGATGCGCAGCGAGACGCCCGCGACGGCACGCAACACCTCGCGGCGGAAGGAGGTCTTGAAATCCTTCACCAATCCACAAATTTCCACCGCGGGAGTTACATCGGCCATCGCTGGCCCTAGCATGGCGGATCAAGGAGCGGCTGGCAACGGGCAAATTGTTCCAAAAACATAGACGGCTTGGCCCCGCCGCCGCGCTCTTAATCCGAATCCTAACCATCCCCCCCATGAAACGCCTCGCCTTACCCTTCGTCTCGCTACTGACCGCCCTCGCGCTGCCCAGTTGTCTGCAACACGCCACCACCGTCCATCTCAACAAGGACGGCAGTGGAACCTTGGTCGAAGAATCCACCGTCGGCACCCAGATGGCCGCGATGCTCGAGCAAATGGCAGGCCTCGGCGGAGACCAAGCCAAAGACCCGGCCAAGGAGATGGCCTCGCCGGAAAAGGCCAAAGCCCGCGCCGCCACCCTCGGCGAGGGCGTCACGGTGCAAAAGGTGGAAGCTATCGAAGTGAATGGCAACAAAGGCACCCGCACCACCTACCACTTCACCGACATCAACCAGCTCAAACTGGCGCTCTCCGACGGCGTGCAGAAGGCCCTGCCCAAGATGCCAGGCGCGCCGGAAGCCGATCAACCGAAGGAAAAGCCGACCACTTTCAAGTATGCCGCTGGCACCCTCACCATCACCGCTCCCGAGCAGGCCGAGCAGGCCAAGCCGGAAGTCCCGGCGAGCGAGCCGGACAAGGCCCCCGCCGCCCTTGATCTCGGCGCCGAACAAATGGAACCCATGATGAAACAAATGATGGGGGACATGAAGGTGAGCTTCAAGCTGGTGATCGAACCCGGCATCGCTGAAACCAACGCCAGCAACGTGGATGGCAACACCGTCACCCTCATGGAGATGGACATGGGCAAGGTCATGGAAAACCCGGGCGCCTTCAAAAAACTCCAAGCTGTGGACCAGAAAGATCCGGCCAAGGCCATGGCAGCGCTCAAGGATTTCAAAGGCATCAAGATGGAGACCACGAAGGAAATCACCATCAAGCTGAAGTAAACCGGAAAGCCGGAAAAATCCGCAAAAAAATGGCTTTACAAGCCAGGACGGCGGGCTAGTCTCTGCGCCCCGGTCGCCTGCGCGGCCTTGCCGTCCCAACCTTGCTCCATCCCTTCCCTTCCCATGAAAGTCCTTTCATCGCTGTCCTCCGCCAAGCGCCGCCATGCCGATTGCCAAGTCGTCAAGCGCAAGGGTACGGTCTACGTCATTTGCAAATCAAACCCGAAATTCAAGGCCCGCCAAGGTGCCACTCCCGGCACCCGCCTCTCCAAAAAAGGCCTCTGAGCCCCCCGGCTTCAGCCTGTCATTTCTTCCGCAGCAGCCCCGTCTCGACGGGGCTGTCTCGCGTTGTGGCGGCGCCCTGCGCCAAGCGCTCCAGCACCCGGCCGGCGGCAATGAGCCCGAAACACGCGGTGACGTGGCTGGCGGTGCCAAAGCCCGAGGCACAGTTGAGCCGCAACTCCGCGGCGGCAGGGCGGGCATTCGACACGCTGCCGTCGCATTGGGGGTAAACCGGGGGCTCGTCGGAAAACACCGCATCGATGCCCAGCGGCTCCGGATCTCGATGCTGCGGAACTTTCGCAAACCCGTGGTCGTGGCGCAGGCAGCGGCGCAATTGCAACAGCAATGGATCCTTCCCGCTGTGCGCCAGGTCGGCCACCCGGATCCGGGTCGGATCGCGCCGCCCCCCCGCCCCGCCGCAGGTGACCGCAAAAATCCCGCGCCGCCGACACTCCGCCAGCAACAATGCCTTGTGGCGGGTGGAATCAATCGCATCCAGCAACCCATCGAAGCCGGCATCCAGAATCGCGGCGGCCGAGTTCTCATTGAAAAACGCCTCCACCACCTCCACCACGCAGCCCGGGTGAATCGCACGCACCCGTTCGGCCATCGCCGCGGTTTTCTGGCGGCCGATATGGCCGTCCATCGCGTGCAACTGGCGGTTGACGTTGGTCAGGCAGATCTCATCCAAATCCACCAAGGTGAGATGGCCGATGCCCGTGCGCGCCAGCGCCTCGACCGCCCACGAGCCGACCCCACCGATGCCAATCACTGCCACCCGGGCCTGCAAAAACCGCTCCAGCGCCGCCTGGCCATACAGCCTGGCGACGCCGCCAAATCGATGTTGCAACGATGCTGCCTCGGTCACGCCCGCAGCATGCCACAACAACCCAAAACCACAAGCGGACAACGCGACAAGGTGGCGGCGCCGCTCTAGCGGAGCGGCGGCTTCAGCCGGCGCCCTGGAATAGGCTTCCAGTGGGAAGCCAGTGCCTTGGAATAGGATGCTCCTCTTGTGTGGAATAGGATGCTCCTCTTGTGTGGAATAGGATGCTCCTCTTGTGAAATTCTGCTTGCGATGCGGATTGAAGGGGTTAGCTTGGCGCATGCCACGCGCACGCTTCATTGCCCCATGGAAGGATTCGACAGAGAGGCCCGTGATCTACCACTGCGTGAGCCGGGTGGTGGACCGGCGGTTTGCCTTTGGTCAGGAGGAAAAGGAGAAACTGCGGACATTCATGCGGATGTACGAGAACTTTTCCGGCTGCCGGGCGCTGGCGTATTGCTTCATGAGCAATCATATCCATCTGCTGCTGGAGGTGCCACCACTACCGGCAGGGGGCTTGAGCGACGCGGAGTTGCTGCGACGGTTGCGGTGCATCTACAACGAGGCGGCGGTGGCCGTGGTGGCGAAGGAGTTGGCGGAACTGCGGCAGAGCGTGCAGAACGGACTGGCGGGCGAGGCGTTGGCGCGGGAACTGCACGAGCGCTACACCTACCGGATGCACGATTTGAGTGAGTTCATGAAGGGGCTCATGCAACGTTTCACCCAATGGTTCAACCGCCGCAGCAAACGCAGCGGCGGGTTGTGGGAAGATGTATTCAAGAGCGTGTTGGTGGAGGATGGGGTGGCGTCGCGCACGATCGCGGCTTACATCGATCTGAACCCGGTGCGCGCCGGGCTGGCGGCGGATCCGGCGGAGTATCGCTGGAGCAGCTATGGCGAGGCGATGGGCGGCGGGCCAAGAGGCGATGGCAAGAAGGCGCGGGCCGGCTTGGTGCGGGCGCTGATGGCCCACAAGGGCTACGTAGCGGATGCGCGGCATTGGGCCGGGAACGTGTCCAAGGACTATCGGATGATCTTGTTGGATGAAGGCGCGGAGAAGTCGCAGGAGGTGGTGGGTGAGGGTGGCAAGCGGGAAGTTAGAGTGATCAAGAAGGGCATGACAAAAGAAGCAGTGGAAGCGGAATTGGTGCAATTGGAGCGGAGCCGGGATGTGGCGCTGGGCAAGATGCTGCGCTGCCGGGTACGCTATTTCACTGACGGTGCGGTGCTAGGGAGCCGCGGGTTTGTGGACGGGGTGTTTCGGGCATGCCGGGATCGGTTTGGGCCGCAACGCACCAGCGGAGCGCGGAAATTGCGGGGCAACGGGGCGGCGGCGGCCGGCACGTTATGGAGTGTTAGGAATTTGACCAAGGGGATTGGGTGAGGCGGCGGGGAGACCATCCCGCCGGTCCCGCTTGACTTGCCCGCACCCCGTAGCCCACCTTGCCCGGCAGTGTTGCTCTCCTCCACGCTTTTCCAAGAGACCCGCGGCACCGGCTTGTTCCGGGTGCTGGCCGGGAAGAACGCGCCGTTTTACGTCGATGTGCTGGATGCCTTGGAACGCGAGTCGGCGGAGCGCCCGGACGGGATGGCGCGCGAGGAGGTCATTCTGCTCATAGCCGAGATTCTCGAGCAACATCCCGGACTCGAGTTCGACGAGGCCGGCGCCCTGCCCGCCGCCACCCCGCGCGAGCGCGGGCGCCAACTGCTCGACTATCTGATGCAATGCCGCTGGCTGGAGGAGCCGCCGCGGCGCGATTGGCGGCGCAGCGTGCATTTCGATGCCCACGGTGCCACCCTGATGGCCGCCTTGCGCAAAATCGCCTTCCCGGATGCCGCGGTGTTTACCGACAAGTTGACGGCGGTGTGTGCGCTGCTGGCCGACGAGGTGGAACTGGTCCAGCGGCCGTGGCAAGTGGTGGAGAACTGCCTCTCTAACGTCAGAGACGGCCTCAACGAATTGCGGGCGATGCAGAAGTCCGTGCAACGCCTCACCCGCCGCCAGCTCGAGGAAAACACCCTCAAAGGCAACCTGGCCGTCGTGTTCGACGATTACTCGGAGCAAATCTCCCACGCCTGCTACGGCGAATTGGTTAGATCCCGCCTGCCGCTGCGCCTGCCGGAGGCGGTGCGGCGGATCGCCACACGTCTGTTAGACGATGCCGGCGCGATGGCCGGGATGCACACCGAGGTGCTGCGGCGCAACCCGGCGATGAGCGCGGAGACGGCGCGCGCCAAGGTGCGCAACGCGCTGGAGGAGCTGGCCTCATTGTTAGAGAACGTGTTGCCCATGGCTGACGAGATCGACCGGCGGACGGCGGATTTCACCCGGCGTTCGTTGTCGCGCTTCCGCTATCTGCAGGAAGTCACCGGCGCGCGGCGCGGCGAAGTGCGCGGGTTCTTCGAGACGGCCAACCGGCTGCTGGCGGGCAAGCGGCTGACCCAGGCGTCGCATCTGCCGGACCTGCCGGGCCTGCGGCTGCCCGAGGCGCGGCTGCCTGGCGGGCTCGATTCGTTATATGCGCCGCCGCAGCGCCGGGCGCCACTGACCCAAGACGCATTCGAGGACAGCGCGGACGACGACGACCGGCAAAGCGGGCTGCGCGACATGCAGCGCGCGTTGCGCGAATCGCTCTCGGTGCAGCGTGCTAACACGTTTGTCGGCACCCTGCCCGGCGGCAAGGGCGCGCGCATCGCCAGCAACGAACTGCCCCTAACCGACGAAAGCGGCCTGTCGGATTTGATCGCGCTGTTGCTGCACGCGGAATCGTCCGAGGCGCGCTACCGCCTCGAGGTGGCGCGCACCGCTGAGGAAACCAGCACGCCCGCGGTGGACCCGCTGCCCGGCTGCGGCGTCGAACGCTTCGCCATCATCAAGAAGTGAGTAACCGAAGCCTGCATTAGGCGCTTACGTTAGGCGAGGGTGCAGGCTTAGCCTCCTCTGACCGGTGACTCAGTGGTAGGGTTGTAGCCCCCCGCCCTGCCCAGCCTCACCGACTCCGCCAATCCCTCCGGCTATCTCAAGGGCATGCGTCGGCGCGATCCCTTTTTGGCCGAGGCGTTCAAAGGGGGGGCAATTTGCCCCCCCTTGCTTTGGAGTTCGCGACGGCAGGCGGCCCCCGGAAGCTCCAGTGCAGGAACTGAAGCACGACAAGAACCAGAACGTGCATGACGCCATGGCTCAGTTTGGCGCGCGCAACCATGCACATAAGATTTTCCAGCATCCGTTTCTCTATCTAGCAGCCGACACCTGCGACGTGATGGCATTTCCGCCCCAAATCCAGGTGCCCAAAGCAGTTTCACCAGTCGAGATACACAGAGCTGGTGGTCGAAATGCGCCGACGAATTGATCGGACAAGAAATCGCCGCTTGACTGGCCGGTGAGCACCAACGCAGGCTGCGGGCTCGCTTCCGACTGCCCGGCAGAGCGATGTTCATCGATGAAAATGAATGACATCCAGGAGACTTCCCTGACTCCCGCAGAGCCGCCCCACGAACCGGCGGCGGTGCCCGACGGCTTGATTGCGTTGCCGGAGGGGGAGAAGCTGCGCCTGGCGGAGGCCTTGCAAGAACTGCTGGCGCACGGGTCGATCCTCGGCTTGGATGCCGGGCGCTCGGGGATGTACCATTGGTGCCGGCAACATTTCGAGTGGCTGCGCGAGGCGGCGCTGCTCATCGGCCTGGAGGTGAGCTTGCTGCATGAGGAACGGCTGGTGCAGGCGTTGCCGCGGGTGGCGGCACTGCGCTTGAATCTGCGCCAGGATGCCACCTTGGTCTGGCTTGCGCTGTGGTATGCGGCCGACGTGCGCTGGCGCGATGAGGGCGAGGCGCAGGCCTTTCTATCAGTGGCCGAGCTCAACGCCCTGCTCAAGGACCAACTCCTGCCCGATGCGCTCGGACTGCTGCCGCGCGGCCGCCTGCGCGACATCCTGCGGCAGGCCGCCCGCTTCAACCTGATCCGGCTTTCCCTAACCGAGCCATTCGAGGATTCCGGCATCGAGGTGCTGCCGACGCTGCGGCGGGTCGTCCCGTTCCGCGATCTGGCGGCGTGGACGGAAGCCGCCGCCGCGTTCCGCAGCGCGGAGGCCGGCGACGAAGCCGCGGACCCGGCGGACAGCGAGGAGGAAGCATCATGAGCCGCTCCATCCGACTAACAAAAATCCACGCGTTGAACTGGTATGGCTATCGCGACAGCCTGCCGGTGAAGGGCAACCTGGTGCTGGCCGGGGTCACCGGCTCGGGCAAGTCGATTCTGATGGACCTGCTGATGTTGGTGTTGGTGGGGCCGGAAAAGGCCCATCACTTTTTCAACCGCAGTGCCACCGGGTCGCGCAGCGACCGCACGATCAAGGGGTATTGCCTGTTAGACACCAAGCGCGAGGAAAACGGCCAGCCGCAGTATTTCCACGACAAGGGGGTGACCACCTACATCGCCGCGGAGTTCACCTGGCCTAACAGCACCCGGGTGGAAACCTGGGGGCTGCGCTTCGAGTTCCGCAACGCGGCGGAAAGCGACGGCACCACCACCCCGTTTTTCTGCCCCTGCGCCTTGGAGCGTGACGATTTCCTGGCCATCTCGGCCGAAGACGGCAAGCCGCGCACCCGCACCTTGCCGGATTTCCGCGGCTTCCTCGACGGCCGCGGCGGCAGGACGTTTGCCTCGACGCGCGAATACCTCCGCGACATGGCCAATGGCAGCCACCTCAATTTCAACAAGGACGTGCTCGAACGCCTGCTGCCCAGCGCCATGTCGTTCACCAACCTCAAGAGCTTCGACGACTTCTGCCGCCGCTTCGTGCTGCCCGGCGAGGCGGTGCCGGTGGATGACGTCGTCGCCAGTTACCGCGACTTCGAGTCGTATGAGCGCGAACTGCGCGAACTGCGCGCCCAACTCGACCGCCTGCTGAGGATCCGCGCCTTGTCTAACACCCGGGAGGCGGCCGAGCGCGACCGCGACGTCGCCCGCTACCTCGCTGCGGAAACCGCCTGGCAACACGCCGCCGCCGATGTCGCCAGCATGGCCGCGCACTTGGAGAAACTGCGCGCGGGCTACGCCGAAGACGAAGCCCGACTCCTCGAACTGGCCGGGCTCACCCAGGACGCCGAGACCCGCCGCGAGCAACTCCTCGCGCTGCTCAACGAGTCGTCCGATGGCCGCCTCTACAAGGAACTGGCGGAACGGATCCGCGCCCTCGAAAGCGAAATCGAGCGGCTCCGCGACGTGTCTAACAAAATTGACGGCGGTCTGCGGCTGCGCGTCAAGCACGCGCGGCGCTGGGCGGCGGAGCTGGCCAAGGCCCCGGTGCAACCGCCGGTCATCACCAGCAACCTGGAGGACGCGATCCGCATGTTAGGTGAATGCGAGGTGGCCGAGACGTCCAACGCGCTGGGTCACATTGCCGCCGTGGCCGACCATCTGTGCAAGCAAGTGCGCGAGCGTTTCGCCACCGAGGCCGCCGAACTGCGCCGCCTGCGCGCCGGGAAATCCGAGCTCGAAACCCAGATCGACTCGCTGCGCCGGGGCTTGCCGCCGGTGCCCCAACCGTTGCTCCAGGCCTTGCGCGAAACCATGCCCGCCCGCGCCCTGCGCGAATTGTGCGAGGTGACCGATGAGAACTGGCGGGTTGCCATCGAAGTCGCCTTCACCGGGAAATTCGCGGTGCTGGTGGCGGCGGGCGACTATCCGCAGGCCCTAACGGTTTTGCACGAGCTGAAAGCCGCGCAAACCGCCAAGGCCGGCAGCCACGCGCAAGCCCTCATCCACCCGGAGCGGGCCGGCGGCACGCCGCGCAAGGCGCTCAAGAACTCGCTCGCCACCAAGCTGGAGACGAGCGACCCGCGGGTCCGCGCGGTGCTCGACGAGTGGTTTGGCGAGGTCATCTGCGTCAACTCGCTCGCCGATCTAACCAAGCACGCGGCGGCGATCCTGCCCGACGGCCTGCTCTGCCGCGGCGCGCTGGTCGAGCGGGCGCGGCACTACGACGGGCTGCCGTTTGTCGGCGAGGGCGGCTTGCAGCGCCAACTCGAAACCAAGCTCGCCCGCCTCGGCGAACTCGACGCCGCGCTGCGACGGTTAGAGCCGCTGGAGCGCGAGATCGAGCGGCTCATCGAGGGGCGCCGCAGCGCCATCGAGGACCACGTTAGCACCTCGCAGGAGCTCATCCGCATCGAGGCGCTGCCGCGCCTCAACGCCGAGCACGCCGCGCTGATGGAGAAAATCGAGGCGATTGATTCCGACACCTTCGGCGTGCTGGAGGACGAGGCGCAGGCGAAAAAGGCACAACTCGCCGCGTGGAAGCGTGAGGAGCTCGCCATCGCCCGCAAGGGCGGCCACAGGGAAATCGAGCAGGCCGAGCGCATTCTAGCAACCCGCAGGGAGGACGCCTCGCGCCGCGAGGATGACTTCTCGCGCACCCGCCTCGCCAGCGACATCACCGCCCACCTGCCGCACTACCAGGCATGGAAAGCGGACATGGCCAGCCGCTTTCCCGCCGCCGACGTGCAGGCGCGCAAGTTTGCCGAGGCTGCCAGCGAGGCGGAAAAGCTCACCCTTGAGACCACCGGCGACCTGAAAGTGGCGATGCTGGATTTCAAGAAATCCTTCGCGCCGAAATTCGACGAACTGCCGGAGAACGGCCGCGACACCGCGGCGTACGAGCGGGTGCTCAGCCGCATCGAGGACGCCAACATTCCCGACTACGAGCGCAAGAGCGCCGCGGAGCGCAAGCGCTGGAGCAGCCTGTTCCGCACCCAGGTGCTCAGCCGCATGCAACAGGCGATCAAGAACGTCGAAAACATCATCTCGCTGCTCAACCACCAACTCAAGCGGCCCATCGGCCAGGACCGCTACAAAATCGACCGCAAACCGAATCCCGAGTTCAAGTTTTATCGGGAGTTGATAGATCTCAACGCGCTGCACCACGAGGACGAGTTGTTTTTCGCGCACATCGGCGAAGACCTCCGCCTCGCCCTCGACGCCTTCCTCCACACCCTGGTCAAAAACGCCAACAGCCCGGAAGCCGCCAGATTGTTAGATTACCGGCAGTACTTCGATTACGACCTGTTGGTCAGCGACATCCGCGATCCCGATGCCAAGCCGGTGAGCGTGGACAAGCAAAGCGGCAAGATGAGCGGCGGCGAAAACCAAAGCCCGTATTTTGTCGCCATCCTTGCCAGTTACCTGCATGCCTACAACCGGCACGAGACGCGCTGGAAAGAGCCGTCGCTGGCGCTGGTGCCCATCGATGAGGCGTTCTCGAAGCTCTCCGGCGAGCGCATCCAGGACTGCCTCAAGGCGATGGCCGAGCTCGACCTGCAAGGGATGTTTTCGATGTCCAGCGGCAACATTCCCTATGCCTTCAGCCTGTGCGACGAGTTGATAGTCATCACCAAAAAGGAAGAGCGCCGCGGCTCGCGGGTGGGCATCCGCAACGTGCCCAGCGTGTTGTTCCGCGACACTGCGGAAGGCCGCGCCTGGATGCAGGAACACGAAACCTAACGAGGCTTCGGCTCAGACCGAAGACACAAGACCGAAGCTGATGAAATTGATCTAACGGCATCAGATCCATTGTTGCAAGGACGCCGATTCGTACCCGTCAAACCGATGAAATCAGCCCATTCCCCCCAAGAGCAGTCACCTGTGTTGCTCGCGCTGGCGCAGTGCTACTGCCATGCCAAGGCCGGGCGCGAGGGCACCGCCGCCGATTTTCTAGCAGACTTCCGCGACCTCCTGACGGCCGCGGCCAGCGCCGACGGCGAGGCCCGGGTGCGCGCCGTGGAGGACCTGCGGCGGGCGGAACATGAGTCCGGCGGCTTGCTCGCGCTGGACCGGCACGGCCGCGATTCTAACATCATCTACCAGGTGCGCCTGCGCCCGGCCGGCGAGCCATGGTTGTTCCAGCGCCTCGGCCAACTCGCGCCGGCCACCCGGCGCCGCGAGTTGGCCGCCTGGTTTGGCACCCGGGCGGTGCCAACCGCCGCGCCGCACCCCGGCTGGCAAGCGTGGCTGCTGGATCTATCAGAGCGGGCGGCGGCCGGCAAAAGCGTGCTGCCCTTTGAGCGCGACGACCCGGCATTCAACGCCGAGTTGTTGCGCGTGGCGGCGGCGGTTCTAACATGGCCCGAGGAATCCCTGATCCGCTATGCCAGCGCGGTGATCTGTGGTGATTCCAAGCGCCTCCAAACCCTCGAAGCCCGGCTGCTGTCAGCCCTGCGCGCCATCAGCGGCGATAGCAACGCCAGCCTCGAGAGTTTCCGGATTTTACAATCTCCGCGACGGGTGTTGCTCCACGGGCCGCTCATGCTGGAGTTGCCGGGCGGCACCCTCGACCTCGGCTTGCTCGGCGGGCCGGCAGCCATTTCCGCCACCGACCTGGCGGCGGCCACCGCCATCCGCTGCGCTGGCCGCGCCTGCCTCACGGTGGAAAATGAGAGCGTGTTTCACGAGCTGGCCAAGCGCAACCCCGGCATCCTGCTGGTGCACACCAGTTTCCCCGGAGCCGCCACCCGCCACCTGCTCCGCCACCTGCCAGCCACGCTGCCGTGCCATCACTTTGGCGACACCGATCCGGCGGGCTTCGATATTCTGCGCGACTTGCGCGAGAAGACCCGGCGCTCATTCCAGCCGCTGGGCATGCAATTTCGCCCGGACCCGACGGCGCCCCCCCTCACGGCGTCCGAACGCAACACCCTCCACCGGCTGCTGGCCGCACCCACCATGGCCGACGTCCATGCCGAACTCCAAGCCATGCTCGACCACGGAACCAAGGGCGCTTTCGAACAGGAATCCCTCGGCCACGCCGGACTGCACCGCATCACCGCGTGCTTCCAGCTGCAACCTTGACCCGCCCCGCAACTCCCACAGGACGCTGCGACGGAGCCTCGCCGCGCCCGCCCCACCCGCCGCCAGGAAGCCGAAAACACGGTTAGTAAAGCCATCAAATATCAAAAAATAAGTCAAAATTTTTATTGCCACCATCCGTAATTATGCGTATTACTCGCTGCAGTTCGATGTCCACCATCCCATGCTACCCTCTGAGCCGCGCCACGCAACCCGCCACAGGTAACGGCTTGGTGCGGGTTTTACGCTTCATCAAGCTGACCCTCATCAGCGGGCCCAGAATTCTACTGACCTCGCAGATCAGCTTGAAATGTGCGGCGGTGATGATAATCATGTGTGTACCTTCACTGCTGTTTTCCGCGCTTCTCACAGTTCCGGGAATGGTGTTTCAGTCCCCGCAGCAGAACGCCTACTTCTACTTTGCCAAGGCGCTGGAGCAGGACCCGACCTGCTGGATCGTGCTGTTCCTCACCGGCCTGTGCGCGCTGCTGTCGCTGGCCCTGCCCGCGACCATGAACAGACCCAGCGATTTAGCGGGTTACTGAGCAGCGACTGGCGCAACCTCACAAGCCCGCCAACCACAAGGCGGCGTGGATCTTGAAATCGATGGCCACGCCCTCGGCCTCACGGGCGGCGAGCCATTGGCGGAGGCTGACAAGCGGCACCTGATGGACGATGATGTCCTCGGTGCCGACGCCACCACCCGCATGCTCACGGCGCAGCCCGGTAGCCTGAAACAGGTGCAGGAATTCCGAGGTCATCCCCGCTGAGGTCGGCGTGCTGAGCAGCCGGGTCATGGTCTCAGCCCGGTAGCCGGTTTCCTCGAGCAACTCGCGGCGGGCGGTTTCGGCCAGCGATTCGCCGTGGTGTTCGACCTCATCGCCGACCAGGCCGGCGGGGATTTCGATCACGCGCCGCTGCACCGGGATGCGGAATTGTTCGACGAGCACGACTTCCTGCGCGGCGGTGATGGCGAGGATTCCGACGGCGGCGTCAGCTTGGGGGCGGCGCACGAAATCCCACCGACCTATCCGATAGAGCGCGAGCCAACGGGTTTCAAACAGCAACTCAGGATTGGGCATGATTTTAAATGGGGCAAAGAAACGATGGCGCAACAGCGTTGAAACGGCTACCACTGTCGCGCGCTGATGTCCCGCCACGATTTCGAAATTCCCGTCGTTTTCAAGCACCGTATTGTTTTCACGCGAAATGCCTTCGCCCCGGACAATAGGGAACTGGCTGCGATCCTGCAAGAAGGCGGCGGTCGCCGCGCCTTTGTCTTCATCGAACAAGCCGTCGCCGCGGCCTGGCCGGACTTGGCCGAGGCGGTGGAACGCTACTTCGACTCCCTCGCGGTGGAGTTCTGCGGCAGTGCCGTCTGGCCCGGCGGCGAGGCGGCCAAGACCGATGACGCCCTGGTCCGCCAGGTCTGGGATGCGCTCGATCAGGCCCACATCGATCGTCATTCGTACGCGCTGGCGATTGGGGGCGGGGCGTTTTTGGATGCGGTTGGCCTCGCCGCGGCCACCGCACACCGTGGCGTGCGCCTCGTGCGCTTTCCCACCACCACCCTCTCCCAAGACGATGGCGGCGTGGGGGTGAAATGCGCCATCAATGGCTTCGGCAAAAAAAATTGGGTGGGGGCCTTTGCGGTGCCCTTTGCCGTCGTCAACGATTTTGCGTTCCTGCGCAGCCAGCATCCCGAAACCAGCCGCGGCGGGTTGATCGAAGCGGTCAAGGTCGCCCTGGTCAAGGATCCGGAATTTTTCGCTTGGATTGAAACCCATCGCGCGGCGCTGGCCGCGGCCGACCCAGCCTTCATCGAACCCTGCATCGAGCGCTCCGCCTTGTTGCACGCCCGCCACATCGCCACCGGCGGCGATGCCTTTGAATCCGGCTCCAGCCGCCCGCTCGATTTCGGCCACTGGGCAGCCCATAAGCTGGAAGCGCTGACCGGCTACGCCGTTTCCCACGCCCCCGCCGTCTCAATCGGACTGGCGCTCGACACTTGCTATTCGGTGCGCTGCGGCCTGCTCGCCAGCACGGCCGCCACCCGGATCCTGCGGGTGCTCGACGCGCTCCAACTGCCCACCTATCACCCGGCCCTCGACTGGATCGATGCGGCCGGGCGCCGGCGCATTTTTGCTGGTCTGGATGAGTTTCGCGAACACCTGGGCGGCCAACTCACAGTGCTGCTGTTGCAAGACATCGGCATCGGCGTCAACGTCCATCAGATGGACGAATCCCTGCTCTGCCACGCCATCGAGCAACTCCGGCTACACTCGGCTACCCGCGCTTGAGCCCCTCTGGCCGTGGTCCCTACCCGCGCCCGCGGCGGCATGCAATAATTCCAATTTTCCCGCTTGCCATGGCCGGGATACAGCGGCTAGCCTACGCGCATGCTTATGAAAGTATCGCTCCTGTCGTTGTGTTCCTTGCTTCTAGCTGCTCAATTGCATGCGGCGGCGTCCCTCCCCGTGGGCGGCGTTGAGACCCTTGCCACCGATGCCGACAGCCCCGCCAAGGAGGCCCTCACCGCATTCCGCGAGGGGCGCCATGCCAAGGCCCTCGAACTCGCCAAACCGCTCGCGGAAAAAGGCAACGCGGATGCCATCTATCTGATGGGCTATGCCTATGAAACCGGCCAGGGCATCGAGGCCTCGCGCGAGCTTGCCCTTGAAAACTATCGCAAGGCCGCCGCCACCGGCCACAAGGATTCCACCTACCGGCTGTCCTTCATTCTGCTCGCCTCTGAGGACGAGGCCGAACGCAACCAAGCCCGCGAAGCCCTTGAAACCACCTCCAAGGACGATCC
Organism: Akkermansiaceae bacterium; assembly: GCA_903934285.1. Taxonomy (GTDB): domain Bacteria; phylum Verrucomicrobiota; class Verrucomicrobiia; order Verrucomicrobiales; family Akkermansiaceae; genus Luteolibacter. Next base: position 31,273 of record CAIZNN010000210.1, read on the forward strand.
CGCCGTGACCGGGCGCATTCTCGGCGAAGCCTACCTCCGCAGCCGCCTCAGCAAGGAACCTGACTACGACAAGACCGTCTTCTGGTGGACCAAGGCCGCCACTGCCGGGGACATTCCCTCGCTCTTATTGCTCGCCCGCCTTTATGAAGGTCAATTCGGGTTTGCCGACAAAAAAGACCTCAAACAGGCCTTGGGCTTCTATACCAAGGCTGCTGGCCTCGGCGATGCCTCGGCGATGGTCGCCCTCGGCTCCCGCCTGCTCAACGGCGACAAGGACAACCGCAATGAAAAGGAAGGCCGCGAGTGGCTCAAAAAAGCCATTGATGCCAAGGAATACACCGCTTATCTCGCCCTCGGCGATTTTGAGGAAAACGTCAAGAAAGACCCCAAAGCCGCCCTCGCCCTCTACGAACGGGGCAAAGACGCCGGCCAAGTCGATTGCATCCTGCGGGCCGCCGATGCCTACAGCGAAGGCAAAGGCATCGAAAAAGACCCCGAGCGCGGTGCCAGTCTGCTCGAAAGCGCCGCCAAAGCCGGCAGCCCGCAGGCCCACTACCGTCTCGCCGTCAAGCGCCTCTCCACTGACAAACCTGAACTGCTGCTCGGCTACGGACACCTCCTGTCGGCAGCGGCCGGCGGCCTGCCCGAAGCTCAAAATGAACTCGGCCTGCTATACCTCTCCGGCAAACTCGCCGTCGCCGACACCCCTGCTGGTGTGGCCTGGCTCACCCGCGCCGCCCAAGGCGGGATGGCCCAAGCCCAAAACAACCTAGCCACCCTCTTCGAGCAAGGCGCGGCGGGCGTGCCGCAAAACTTCAACACCGCCGGCCAACTCTATACCATGGCCGCCAACCAAGGCCATGCCGCCGCCACCCTCGCCCTCGCCCGCCTCTACTCCAAGGGCACCGGCGTCGCCGTCGACCTCCCGAAAGCTTGGGCCCTCGCCACCCTCGCCGCCGAACGCGGCGAAGAAAGCGCCAAGAAATTTGCCAGCGACCTGACCGAGAAACTCGACGAGACCCAACGCGCCAAAGGCCTCAAAGACCTCGAAACCATCAAATCCGGCAAGCCCACCGAGGCCAAACCAGCCGACACCAAACCGGCTGACACCAAACCAGCCGACACCAAACCGGCTGACGCCAAGCCCGCCAGCGCGCCGAAACCGCCCAAGGCTGCCAAATAGCCGGCGTTGCGCGCGGTTCACGGCGGGGCCTTCGCACCATGAGCCACTCCGTCACGCCTTACGCCATCCGCCCCGGCTTTGCCCAATCCATCGCCCGGGTGCGCGAGGCGTTCTTTCGGCGCGACCCGGCGCGGTGGCCGGTTTTTGCGCAAGAGCCGTTTGCCAGCGTCCTTGCCTTCCGCCGCTTGAACCTCCCGCCGGCCGAACGCGTCGCCCACTACCCGGACGGCCCCGCCTTGCACGCCCAGCTCCGCGCCTTGGCCGCCGTCCCCGCCCAACTCTCCGACCCCTCCGCCAGCCTCGACCCGCTCGTCGTCTTCGCCGCCGCCCTCGCGAAAAATTGGGAAATCCCGCACAGCGTGGAAAACGTCGCCACCATGCCCTGCGATCCGGCGATTTACGGGGTCATGCTCGGGGCTATGGCCAATGCCAACCTGGTCCATCCGGAATATGCCGAGATGGCCGTCGAATTGGAAAACTCCGTCGTGCGCCAAATCGCCACCCAAGTCGGCTGGGATCCCACGCTCAGCGCCGGCATCTTCACCCAGGGCGGCACCTTCTGCAACCTCTACGGCTACCTCCTCGGGATCCGCAAAAACCTCCCGCTGGCCCGCGAATACGGCCTCGAGCACGGCCTGGACTACCGCATCATCAATTCCCAGGGTGGCCATTACTCCAACACCACCAACCTGTCCCTGCTCGGCGTCAACCTCCGCCGCAAATCCCTGCGCATCCGCATCACCGATGACAACGACATGGACATGGCCGACTTGGAACGCCAACTCCGCGCCTGCTTCCAACTCGGCTGCGTCGTGCCCACCATCATGCTCACCATGGGGACCACCGACACTTTCGCCATCGATCGCGTCAAACCCGTCCGCGACCTCTGCGCCCAACTCTGCGCCCAATACGAAGTCACGGCCAAGCCCCACATCCACGTCGATGCCGCCGTCGGCTGGCCACTGATCTTTTTCCTCGACTACGACTTCGAGCGCAACCCGCTTGAAATCAACGACGACACCCTCACCGGCCTGCGCCGCAACACCGAGCGCTTCCGCGAACTGCGCTACGCCGATTCTTTCACCGTCGATTTCCAAAAATGGGGCTACGTCCCATATACCTCCAGCTTGGTCATGATTCGCGACCAGCGCGACCTCGCCGCCCTCGAACACGACCCGGAAAATTTTTCCTACTTCGAGAAGGACACCGAGGGCCAAACCCATCTGCACTCCACCATCGAGTGTTCGCGCAGTGCCACCGGGGTGTTTGGGGCAGCCACCGCCCTCGCCCACCTCGGCATCGAGGGCCATCAAATCCTCGTCGCCAACTCCCTCCAAACCGCCGGGTATTTCCGCCACCGCCTCGCCCAAACCCCGGGGGTGATGTGCCTCGCCCCCTCCAACCGCGGCCCCAGCACCAGCTTCCGCCTGTATGATCCGGCACTCGTCGCCGATCCCGAAGCGGAGTTCTCCCGCGAATACGAGGCGCTGACCACCCCCGACTGGCAGCAACGCGTCACCCGCAACAACGACTACCACCGCAAGGTCTTCAAACAGCGCGGCAAAGGGGCCCTCTACACCAACTACGTCCAAGGCGCCGCCCACACCGACTACGATGAACACGGCCACTACCACCTCCTGCCGGGCGAGAAGGCCGTCTTCATGAATCCGCTCACCCGCTTTTCAGACATCGATTCGTTCATCGCCCGCATCCATGGCTGAGACCGCCAACCCGAACTGGCAAAAATCCAACTTGGCACTTGGCACGGGCGGCAGGACGACTACAACCCTGTGCATGGTGCTCGGCATTCTCGGCTCCGGTTCCGGCTCAAACCTGCAGGCCCTCCTCGACGCGATCGACGCCGGGCACCTCGCCGCGCGCATCGCGCTGGTCCTCTCCGACAACCCCGACGCCTTCATCCTCGAACGCGCGCGCCGCCACCACATCCCCACCGGCCTGATCGATTGCCGCGGGTGCCGCACACGCTTTCCCGAGCAGGCCCAACTGGAAACCGCCGCCACCTTGCAGGCCGCCGGGGTCGAACTGGTCTGCCTCGCGGGTTTCCTGCGCCTGGTCAAACGCCCGCTGTTAGACGCGTTTCCCAAACGCATCATCAACATTCATCCCTCGTTGCTGCCTGCCTTTCCCGGGCTGCAGGCGTGGCAACAAGCCCTCGACGCCGGCGCCACCACCACCGGCTGTACCGTGCACTTCGTCGATGAGGGCATGGATACCGGCCCGCTCATCCTGCAGGAACCCGTGCCGATCCTGCCCGGCGATACCGCCGCCTCGCTGCATGCCCGCATCCAAGTCGTGGAACACCGCCTCTACCCCGCCGCCATCTCCAAGCTGGTCGCGAACCACCAGCCTCTCCCCACGCCCTGATCCCCGCTCGCTCGCTTTCCATGTCCCGCGCCGCCTTGCTGCTTCTTCACCAACGCCTCTGCGCCACCGTCCTCGGCGCCGAGGATGCCGCCACCTTGTTGCTCACCGCATTGTTAGCCAAAGGCCATGTCCTGATCGAAGGCCCCCCGGGCATTGGCAAAACCACCCTCGGCCATACCCTCGCCGCATCCATGGGTGGCGTGTTCAAACGCATCCAGTTCACTCCGGACCTGCTGCCGGCCGATCTGCTCGGCTACTCGCTCTATCGAATGGACCGGGGCGAATTCCAATTCATCCCGGGCCCGGTGTTTGCCAATTGCGTGCTGGCTGATGAAATCAACCGCACCTCGCCGCGGGTGCAGTCGGCTCTGTTAGAGAGCATGAACGAAGGCCAAGTCACCCTCGATGGCGAAACCCGCATGCTCCCCGCGCCGTTCCTCGTTATCGCCACCCAGAACGACACCTACGCCACCGGCACCTTCCCCCTGCCCGAGCCGCAACTCGACCGCTTTCTGCTCTCCATCGCCATGACCCTGCCGGCTCCCGCCATGCAAAGCCGGATTCTGTTGGCCCACGCCAACGGCGAAATCCCACTGCTCAATGGCGATAGCGCATTGATCAGTCCCGCGGAGATCCGCGCCCTGCAAGACGAAGTGTCCGCGTTGCCGATCTCGGTGGCCATCGCCGAATATATCACCGCGCTCTGCCAATGCCTGCGCCGCCTGGCCGGGGCCGAACACGCGGTTTCGATCCGCGCGTCGCTGGCCATCCTGCAAGCGGCCCGCGCCCGCGCCTTCCTGGATGATGCCGCCGCCGTCTATCCCGATCACGTCCAGGCGGTGTTTTCCGCGGTGATGCGCCACCGCGTCCTGCCCAACGACGGCGCCGACCCGGCCATGCTTGTGCGAGCCGCCCTCGAGCAAACACCGGTGGTCTGAACCACCCGCTTCAAGGGAGTGAGGTGCCATCCGGCAGGCTAAACGTCTTGTACCGCGACGAACCGCCTTTTTCCAGCATGACCCGCGACTTGGATAGCCCCAGCGCTTTGGCCAGAAACTCCCGCAACGCCGCATTCGCCTTGCCCTCGACTGGCGGCGCCGCTATCCGCACCCGCAGCACCCGGCCCACTTGCGGCTCGTCCTCCCACCCCACAATTTCACTGCAACGGGCATTGGGCGTGGCTCGGACGTGGAGTTTCATAAATCGACAACCTCGCCGCGACCGTAGCGGATCGTCCCGCCCCGCGCAATGCTCTTGGCAAATGGAAAATGCTGTGCTACGGCTTGCGCCATGGCCGACGACGATGACGAAACAACCCCTCAAGCACAGGCAACCCCGCGCGGCTGCTCCTCCCGATTGCTCGTCCTTGCCTTGCTGCTCAGTGCCGTGGGCTTGGGCTTCGCCATCTACTTCATGACCCTGCCACAAGATTTGAGCGATATCCATGGCTACACGCCGGACACCCGCTCGTTGTTGCGGCGCGACATCCGCATGATGCTGCAAAATTCGCTAGACCGCTCGTATCCGGTCACCATCACCGAAGGGGAAATCAACCAATGGCTCCTCGGCGTGCTCAAAACCAAACAGGGCGGCCTGCTCGCCGACAAGGTCACCCTCGATGGGGTGTGGCTGCGCCTCGAAGACGGCCGCGCGGAATTGGTGCTGGAGCGCAAGGTGATGGGCAAACCGTTCACCGTGTCGATGTATTTGCAAATCCAACAAACCGAGAGTGAAAGCGGAACCAAGACCGAGATCAATCTTCATGGCGGACCGTTTCACAAGTATCTGCCATTCCCCAAATGCGGCGGCCGCTTCGGCCAATTGCCCGTGCCCCAAGGATTCTTACTGCTGGTGATGCCTTCGTTCAAAAACCTCGCCGCCGCCTTTCCCGAAGAACTCCGCCTCGGCTTTGAGGAAATGACCCGGATCAAAATCGATAAGGGCCGCCTCACCCTCGACCCGCGCGTGCCACAGCGCACCGTCACCGGCACCCCCTGAGTCCGCCCGCCTCTGCTCATGAAACCGGCTTGCCTGATCGGGTTTGTGTTCGCCACCGCCGCACTGGGGCAACAACCCCCGCCTCGGGCCGTGCCGGTGCCGGATACCCCGGCAGCAACCAACCCGGACACCCCCGCGCTTGCCACCGACCGCGCAACCAGCCGCAGCGGGCAATTCCGCGTGAGTGGCGCCGACGGCCTGTTGCGTGGCACCATAGCCATGATCGCCGAGGATGCCAAGGACGAGTTGTTGCTCCTCACCGCCGAAAAGGATGCCTGGAAAGTGCCCATCACCATCGTCCTGCACGGCAAACAAGGCGACCCGCTGCCGCCACGATCCGTGGCCATGAAGCTCTGGTTCAACGAAACCGGCTATGACCTGCGCGTGAATGTGCACCTCAGCCGCGGCATCGAATTGGAACATTTCAAACATACCACCACCGCCGCCCTGCTCTACGAACGCGCCTTGCGCGACCGCCCGCCCGGCCAGCCGGAAACGCCCCTGATGGTCCCACCATGGCTCGTCGAGGGACTGCGCGAGGCCACCGCATGGCGCCTGAAACGCAGCGACCGACGCCTCTATGCGGCACTCTTCAAACACGGCGGACTCTACAAGCTCGACGAACTCTTCGCCGTCACCGAAAGCCAGTTTGAAGAACTCGACGGAGCCATGCACGCGGCTTTCCGCGTGTCCTCCGGCGCGCTGGTCATGGCCTTGTTGAAACAACCGCAGGGCCGCGAAGGCTTCCTCTCGTTTCTATCAAACTCGGCAGCGTTCGAAGGCGAAATGCCCACCCTCCTGCGCCGCCATTTCCCGGACCTCAATCTCTCCGAAACCAGCCTCGCCAAATGGTGGGCGCTGCAGCTCGCCGACATGACCACCCCCACCCTCACCGAGGTCCTAACCATCGCGGAAACCGAGATACTGCTCGACGACGCGCTGTACTTGAATTTCCGCACCACCGACGGAATCTCCCAGCACAAGCCGCTGGGCGCTTGGCGGGAACTCGAAACCCTCAAGCCCGCCGAACGCGTGGAAGCCGTCAGGCTGGCGCAGGATTCGCTGGTACGCCTCAGCTACCGCTGCTTCCCGGCATACCGCCCGCTCATTGCCGAATATCAAGTCGTCCTCGGCGCCATCGGCCGCAACAAAACCAGGAAATCCGACGCCCAACTCACCCAGCTTCAGGATAACCGCAACTCACTGCGCACCATCGCCAGCCGCGCCCGCGATTACCTCGACTGGTTTGAAATCACCCGCGCCCGTGAAACCAGCGGCGTGTTCGAAGACTACCTCCGCCTCAAGGACCGCTTGCAGGCCCAGCCCCACAACCGCAGCGACAACCTCTCAATCTACCTCGACCGCCTGAACCTCGTCTTCGCCCGCCAGTCTGCGGAAACCCCTGCCACTCTGCCGCCCGGCTTGCCGCCCCCCACAAATAACCTAAAACCACACCCATGAGCCGCAGATCCAGAAGACGACAAGGCAACCGGTCCAGCGGATGGATCGGTCGACTCGCCGTGGCCGTGCTCATGCTTGGCATGCTGTGCGCGGCTGTCGGATACTGGTCCCTCAAAAACTACCTCCACAGCGATGGCTTCCGGCGCTTGCTCTCATCCAAAGTGAGCAAGGTGCTTGGCATGGCGGGCGAGTTCAGCCCGTTCAACTGGGATGGCCTGGCCGTCGATACCGGCTCGTTTGAGGCACACGGCTACGGCCCCATCAACTCGCTCCATGCCGACCGCCTGCACTCCGAAGTGAATTTGTCCGGCGTGCGCCGCGGCGTCTGGGAACTTCACGGCACCAGCGTCAACCGCGTCGAAATCCACTGGGACACGCGCAACCCGACCTCTACCCAACAGCCGCCGCCGCCCCCCCCCGAGGCAACCCCAACCGCAACCCGCCACTGGCTCCCCAGCGAGGTCGAACTCAACGGCTTGGACCTGCGCGAATTGATGGTCACGGCCATGCTGGAGGATGGCGAGGTTTTTGCTAACGGCATGCGGGTCCGCATCGACCGCACCGGCGACAAACATGCCTATCGGGCCGAAATCGACGGCGGGCGCATCCGCCTCCCCTGGTCATGGCTGCCGGCAATCAACCTCAACCGCATTCGTTGCCGCTATCAAAACGGCGGCTTGTTTGTGACCGATGCCACCGCCTCGGTTTTCAAACAAGGCCGGCTCGATGCCAGCGGCGAATGGCATCCCAAAGAACAACCCTATGCTTTCGAAGGCAACGCTCGCGGCATCAAATGCGATGAATTGCTCAACGCCGACTGGGCAAAGCGCCTAACAGGCGACATCGCGTCATCCTTCGTCATCGAAGGCCGCAGCACCGGCCCGCTGGCCAAGGGCGCTCTCACCATCAAAAACGGCGTGCTCACCGCACTGCCCATGCTCGATTCGCTCGCCGCTTACGCCGACACCCGCCGCTTCCGCGTGCTGGCCTTGAGTGAAGCTCACGCCGACTGGCGCTGGCAAAAGGGTGAAACCACCTTCAGCAATCTCGTACTCGCCAGCGAGAGCCTCGTCCGCCTCGAAGGACGCCTGGTCATCCGCGGCCGTGAGCTCGACGGCTCGTTCCGCCTTGGGCTGGCTCCTGGCACACTTGCCGCCATCCCCGGCGCTGAAACCGACGTGTTTGTCCCGGGCGAACGCGGACTGCTGTGGAGTCCCTTGCGCCTCACCGGAACCATCGATGACCCGAAGGAGGATCTAACGGAACGGCTGGTCGCGGCGGCGGGAGGTCGCATGTTTGAAATCATTCCGGAAACCGGGGAAAAGGTCCTCAAGTTCACCCGCTCCATCCTCGGCAATTCAGGGGCCATCGAGAAGGGCGTCGAGGCAATCGACACCGCCACCGGCGTCGTGAGCGGCGTCCTTAATGGGCTTCTCGGTGGCGGCAACCCGCCAGGGCCACCACCGCAACCGCCAAAGGAACCACCGCAACCGCCAAAGACACTGCCCAAGCCCGAGTGATCTCTGGCTTGATGCGCGCCTCGGTGCGCGAGATCTCCTGGAGTCCTTGAAACCGGCAATGTGTTGTCGCCAGGTCAAATTCTTGCGTCTTGTCGTCTTGTCGTCTTGTCGTCTTGCGTCTTGGGTCTTGTCGTCTTGGGTCTGAGTCGAAGCCTCGCTAGGTTTATCCCACCGTTCTCACCACCAATTGCCTGGCGCTGAACAAACTGCCGTGGGCGTCTTCGCGCAAGGCCCGTGCTCCGCTCGTGCGTTGCGGCCCGAAGTGCCCGCGATAATGCTGAAACACCCCATCCACGTACGATTTCGAGCCCAACACCAATCCATCTGAGAAATACCTCACCCGGCAGCGCAACAACGCGCCGCGGCTCAATTTCCCCA
>CAIZNN010000211.1 GCA_903934285.1 Akkermansiaceae bacterium
AGCGAACCCTGCGCGCTCGCCCGACACCACCGGCACGGTGACGCTGCGCTGTTCGGTGGGGTCGACCCCGTTGCCGACCAGCACCCTGGTGGTGGTTTGGGGGAGGAAGCCGGTCTTGGCCAGCGCGAGTTGCGCGGTTTCCTGGCGGGTGCCGGAGATCAACCAGCGGCGGAACCCGCTGGTCTTGTCGTACGACGGTTTGTCCAGGGTGAACAAGGGCAATGCCGTGGGCGCGGCGGTCCACACTCCGGTCAGGCGGGGGTGGCGCACCCCGTCGCAGGCCGGGGTGAGCGGATTGCTGTCCAGAATCCCGCTCGGCGCGCTGATCCGCCGGTCCGGGCCCATCTCCAATTGGAGTTGGCCGAGGGCTAGCAGCATGGCGACGCGGGCATTGGCCCGGGCCTCGGCCATGGCCATGCCTTGGGCGGAGCTGCGCAACGCGACCGACGACAAGCTCAGCAGCCCCACCGCCAATAGCGTGAGCAAGACCATCAGGCTGAGCGTGACGATCAGGGCGAATCCGTTAGGCCGGCACCGGGTGGCGTGGCGCGACCGCCGCTGGCAGCGGCGGACTTGCGGGCGGACTGCGGCGGGCCTGTTGTTAGGGTTGGTGGTCATGGGGAAGCGGAGCTTGGGTTGGAGGGCTGGAACAAGCGGGTTGCGGCAGAACAAGTAGGCTGGGGAAACGCGGAAGGGAAGAAAATCCTGTGATCCGCGCTAGAACGGCGGATCCGTACCAGACACGGGTGAGTGCAGCCGGAGTCATGGGCAAAGTCATTCGTAGGTACAATAGCGTTACATCGCACTTTGCCAAGAAATTTTTTCACGGTGGGTGGGGTGATCTCAGGGCGGGCATGCGGATCACCCGGTGGTGGTCACTACCGGTGTTGCTCTCCGGGCTAGCCATCCGACCCGGAAAACAAAAAGGGCCGCGCTGCTGCACGGCCCGTTCTGTTTTTTCACAATCCCTTATGAAACCGGGGGATCTCTCCCCGCGACGCAGGCACCTTGGCCCACAACCGGATTGTTGTCATGTCCCTAAGATTTGGGACACGGGTGTGATGGCCCCCTGATGCCACCGCCAAGCACAGCGGGCACTGCCAGCATCGGGTCAATCGGAGAGATCGAGGAAGCCGCGGCGGATCGCCTCACTGACGGCCGCCGGCAGGTTGCGCACATGGAGTTTGTCAAAGCTGCGTTGGATGTATTCGGTCACCGAATGTGGGCTGAGACCCAGCGTGTCGGCGATTTCCTGGCGGGTGAGGCCTTTGGCGGCGAGTTGGAGCACCTCGCACTCGCGGCCCGAGAGCGACTCGGCGTCGGGGATCGGGCTGAGTTTGCGGAACGTCTGCAGGATCATGCCCGCGATTTTGGGATCGAGCGGGGTGCCGCCTGCGAGCACTTCCTCCAAGGTTTCCATCAGGCGTGATGCGCTGCCGGCCTTGACCAGGTAACCATGGGCGCCGGCCTCCAGCGCCGCGAACACCTTCGCCTTGTCGGTGAATGCCGTCAGCACCAAGACCCGCGCCTTGGGCAACAACTCGCGCACCTTGCGGATGCCCGCCACCCCGCTCATGCCCGGCAGGCCGAGATCGGACAACACGAGGTCCGCCTCGAGCCCGCCGCGCAGGGCCTCCAGCGCATCTTCCATGGTGGAGAACCCGCCCACGCAGTGGTAGCCACCCCGCTGCTCGAGCACCATCGATACCGACTCGCGGAAGTCGGCGTGATCTTCGATGAGAATCAAGCGGATTGGCTTCTCGTAGGTGGTTGGGAAATGGGCCATGGCCAAGAGTCATAGCGCATTCCCGCCGCTTGGCAAAGCAAAGCTTTACCACGCGTTGCCCGGCGCAGGCCTGGTGCAGCGGCCGATTGCGCCTCAGGGCAAAATGTCGCCGTAGATGCCGGGATCGCTGCCGGGGATCTCGGTGGCGCCGCAGGCTTGGGCGTAGAATTCCTTGGGGCCGACCCCGCCGATGATGGCGTAAGCGTAGCCGAGTTCGCGCAGGGCTTCCAGGGATTTGAACAGGAGCGCCTTGCCCAAGCCCTGGCCGCGCGCACCCTCAGCCACTCCGGTGGGTCCGAAAAACCCGCGCTGCGTCACATCAAAGCAGGCAAAGCCGAGGATGAGTCGGTCGCGGGTGGCAATGAAGCAGGCGACCGGTTGGCGGCTGAGCGCCACCTCGACCTCGCTGACCCATTTGGCTGAGAAATGCTCCCTGGCGAAGGCCGCCACCGTGTGGGTTTCAAATGCCCGTGCCCGCCGCAGCGTCACCCCCGTGGCCGCCACCGCGCGATACCACCCCGCAGCATCCGGCAAATCATATAAGCGCACCAACATGTCAGTCATGCCGCGGAGTTAACCCCAAGCCGCCGCCCCGGCAAAGCCGAAAGTTTCGCTGCGGGAATGAGGGCGGGGTGCCCAATACGGTTTACTTAAGACGAGACAGGGACGAGACAGAAAGAGGCGGCGGGCAGGATGCCCGCGCCACAGGTGGCCCGGGCATCTTGCCCGGAGCCTCGACTCAAACCACCAAGGGTGCTAAGTAAACCGTATTGGGCGGGGTGCCCATTGCCTCAAGCTGCGGCCCGGCTCCGCGCGATTCACCAACCGCCCTACCCCATCAGGACATTGCCTCGCCGGAGGTCGACGTGGCCGGCTGGCGTGTCAGGCGGCACACCACGCCCACGAAAGTGGCAACCGCCTCACCGCCCGAAACCGCGCGCCCGCGGCCACACCTCTTGCAGCGGATATTCCCGCCCCCGCCAAATGGGCGCGGCCTGCCGCCCTCGCGTCTAACATCTAACGTATGGTGTCTTGTGTCTTGTGTCTTGTGTCTTGTGTCTTGTGTCTTCCCCGCAAGGTGATTTGGCGGGGACTGCTTCCATGCGGAGCAGGGCCCGCCAGGGCCCGGGCCATGCCTGCTAGCTCCTGCATTTTCGATTATGCCAAGGTATAACAAACTTTTCCTTGCCATCCGCCTCTTCTATCTGCCACTTTGCAACCGTTAATTCCTTGCCTTTCTGAAATCTTAAATTCCAAATTCGAAGTTCTAAATCCGAAACCAAGAACTCAACATCCCTTGATCATCACCTTCCATGGCATTCCTCCCGGGGATTTCATGCTTCGAATTTCGTGCTTTTTCTTGCGCTCATCGTTCTTAACTAATCAACAACAATCCTTCGTCCTCCCGGGGTGTTCGTCGCTGCCGCTCCTCGACCCCGGGCTAATGGATGGAATCCCTCCGGGATTCATCTCACCCGCCCACCTTCCCTCACCGCCCGCCCCTCCTCTTCGCTCTTGCTCTCTTCCTCTTCTCTTCGTTTAGGATTTCATGCTTCGAATTTAGTGCTTCCTCTTGCACCTCTTCTCTTCGTTTAGGATTTCATGCTTCGAATTTAGTGCTTCCTCTCCTCTTCCTTCCCCCGCGCAGCGGTCTTTCCCAATAACTTCTAACGGATAATATCTAACATCCTACCCATGAACGCCCCATCCGCTCCTCGCCTAGCCCGCCCCGCTCGTCTCCTGGCTTCTCCCGTTCCAGCTTTCAGCGCGCTACTTTCAGCTTTTTCTTCCTCCTCCCCCAACCGGAGGATGCTTGCTTCGCACGCGCTGGCTAGGATCACGCTAGTGGCCTTTTTTACCTGCACCGGAGCGTGGACCGCGCATGCAGGAAACAACACTTGGGATGGCAGCGCTTCAACTGACTGGAACACCGCCGCCAATTGGTCGAGGAATCGCGTACCTACTTCAGCCGATACTGCGGTTATCAATACCAGCGGAAACGGTAACCAGCCGGTTGTGAGCAGTTCAGTCGGTGGGACCCCCGGCGGCATTACTCTCACTTCAGGCACTCTAACTATCCAGACTGGGGGTAGTCTAGCGACATCGGGTGGCACGGGCATCTCTGGTGCCGGTAAACTCACAATGACGGGCGGCGCGCTTACTGTAGGATCAGCAAGCAGCAGTGGCAGCGACTTCAGTGTTACTGGGACGGTCAGCTTGAGTGGTGGTCTTCTTAAGATTGGGCATGACTATAAACCGACCGCTACGAAGGTCACCGCAACAGGCGGCACCGTCCAGTTTTTCGGATCAGCTGGCGGCGGGGGGTTTGGCATTGCCGGGACGTATCGCTTTTACAATGTCGTGGTAGATGCCGGTTTTGACCCCAACTTCGACGGCCAGACCACCACCATCATTGCCATAGCCGGGAGCCTGACCTTGAATGGCACTACCGCAGTTCCCTTCCCGACCAGGGATGGCAGTACCGCCGGCAGTCTTTTTCTGGGAACGTCTCAACAAGTCGCAGGAACTTATACCGGCAATGGTGAAGGGACGAGAATTTCAGATTATCTTTCCGGATCAGGCCGGGTCACGGTCGGCTTCGGCGCGGTTAACAAGCTTGAATTCACAACACCGCCCTCGTCGAGCACTGTGGCTGGTGTTGCGTTTGCGACGCCACCAGTGGTGAAGATTCAGGACGCATCAGGAAACACAATCACAACCGGTGCGGACTCGACCGCGAGCGTTACCCTGACTCTGGTTACGGGCACGGGGACTCTCGGAGGCACGGTGACCATGACTGCCGTTGCCGGTGTGGTCGACTTTTCAGGCATGGGTCTCAATATCAACTTAGAGGGCTCTGACAAGGTGCTCAGGGCGACTGCAACACTGGCAGGGGTGTCCAAGACAACGGATACTAGCCCGGCCTTTACGGTCGTGGCGGCATCAGCGACGCAGACGCGAGTTGAAACCGCCGCCGACGGCACGGGCACGGTGGTATCGGCCCGGAATGTGACGGCGGGCAGTTCGGCAACGGTATATGCGATCACCCGCGACACCTATGGCAACTTTGTGGGCAATCCGAGCGCGACGTGGTCGTTGCAGAGCAAGACGGTCGGTGTGGTGGGTGGGGATCTGGTGGGTGGCGGCGCCAGTGCGGTGTTTACCGGTCATCTGGTGGGCACGGCTACGATCCGTGCGGTTACGTCGTTTACCGGCGATTCGGGGGCGCAGGCGGTGACGCCTGCCGCGGCGAGCAAGCTGGCGATCACGACATCGCCGGTGACGGTGACGGTGGGCGCGGCATCTAGCAGTATCACGGTGCAGCGGCAGGATTCTTTTGGCAATCCGAACACGGCAGATGCAGACCGGACGGTGACATTGTCCAGTAACTCGACCGGGACGGTGACGTTCAGTTTGGCCAATCCCCTGATGATTTCGAGTGGTACGAGCACTGTGAGTTTCACCTATACTGATAGCAAGGCCGGCAGCCCGACGATCACGGCGGCGAGCACGTCGCCGACGACGATCAGCCCGGCCACGCAGCAGGAGACGTTGCAGAGTTTGTATCAAGCGTGGCTCGTGGGTTATACCTTCGCGACCGGCGATGACCAGTCGGCCACCGGCAATCCGGATGGGGACGCATGGAGCAATCTGCAAGAATATGCGTTCGGCACCAATCCGACCAATGGCGCGGCCACCAGCATTGCCTATGCCGGGGTTCTTCTAACATCTTCCGGTCCGCCCCAGGCGGCCAATTTTGCGAGCGGGACCGGGTGGGACTACCGTGCGGTGTTCTGTCGGCGGGTGAGTTATGCGTCCATCATATTGACTTACACGGTGCAGTTCAGCGCGGACAATCTGGTCTGGGTGGACAGCACGGTCACGCCGACCGTGCTGGCGACGGATGCGGGCAACGTGATGCAAGCGGTGTATGTGCGCTACCCCTTGTTCATCAGACCCGGCGGGGTGGTGAAGAAAGCCCAGTTTTTCCGGGTGGGAGTTTCCACGGCACCATGAGCACGACAGCCGATCCAACCAACAACCATTTCCTCAAAGCACCATGAAAGCCAACCTGCGAAATTCTGCGGCATTCGTCACTCTCGCGCTGATCGTTCCTGCCGCGGCAGACGTCACCTACAGCAACCTTCTCGATACTGCGATTCCCACCGGTTGGACCGGCGTGACGGTGAGCGTCAATGGCGGGAGCGTCAACCCGTTCTTCGGCGGGGTGGGGGTTTTAAACGACAGCCTGTTTCAGCCCGCGCGCGTCGGCACCGACCAGTTGGCAACCATTCTGAACTTGCCGGTGGGGACGACCATCAGTTCCAGCAATGGCACGCTGAGTTTTTCCAGCGGGGTTGGCGGCTCGGAGGATCACCTGGGTACCAACTTCAGCGCCGGCACGGAGGGGTACATTGGCTTCAACTCCAACGGCAATTACGGCTGGATGCGGGTGGCCTTCACCTTCGACACCGCAGGTGCCGTAATCAAGGACTGGGCCTATGACAACGGCGGCAGCGGCGGTTCGATTGTCGTGGGCCGGGTGCTGGAAAACGTGGTGGACGGCACGCACAATCTGGTCACTCTCTCGCCCGGCACGGGTGAGACGTTCACTCTCGGCTCCACGCTCGCCGACAAAGGCGGCGGCGTCATTAATGGCGTCACCAAGACGGGAGCGGGAACCACGACCCTGGGTGCCACCAACACCTACAGCGGTGCGACCGCCGTGGATGCCGGCACCTTGGTGATCAATGGCAGCACCAGCACCAGCAGCGCGGTGACGGTAAGCAACGCCGGCAGCAAGCTCACGGGCAGCGGCACCGTCGGTGGCAACACCACGATCAACCCGGGGGCAATCCTCGCGCCGGGCAGCGGGGTGGGCAAAGAAAGCTTCAGCAACAATCTGACCCTCGGCGCGGCGAGCGGCTCGATCTTCGAGTGGGATCTGGCGTCCACGCCCGCCGCAACGGGTCGCGGCACCAGTTACGATGCGGTCAATGTCGCGGGAACGCTGGCTGGCAGCGACGCCATTTTCCGGGTGCTGCTCAATGGCGGCCAGGATTTCAGCGAGACTTTCTGGGATACCGCCCGCACTTGGACTGATATCTTCAAGTCCGCGGATGGCGGTAGCAACCTGAGCATCGCGGCGATCTTCAGCGGCGTGGAATATTACAACAGTGCCAATGGTGCGCTGACCGGCATCCCGACAACTCAAGGGTACTTTTCATTTAGCGGCACCTCCATGAATTGGACCGCCGTGCCCGAGCCGAGCACGGCGCTGGCGGGGCTGTTGTTAGGTGCGGGCCTGCTGCGACGGAGAAGGGAGTGAAGAGGCGAGATCGGGACGAAGACCGCACAGGGGACTGTGCGGAGTACTCCGCCGAAGGGGGCGGGAGGAAAATTGCGCGGGAAATCGTTGGCGTGTCGGCTGCATTGCGCTAGATTCCCAAGGGGAAGGCGGAGGAGAAGACCGCCGGAGCCGGACCGCCAGTCCTGCCGGCGCGGGCGTTTGGGCGGCGGGTGCGGCGCGGGCCGGGTGTTCGAGCCGACAAGCCGAAAGTGAACAAGCAGCGGAAAGGAACGACGATGAATATCGGAACTCACGCAGACAGATGCCTGTCGTTCATCAAGTGTGATTTGAAACCACAAGCCAGGCAATGGCTGCCTCACACCAAGGTCCTGCCGGCCGTGACGCTGTCACGCCAGACCGGGTGCGGTGCGATGGCAATCGCCGCGGAATTGGCGGGGGATTTGCAGTCACGCTACGGGGCGCAGTGCACGTGGATGGTTTTCGACAAGAACCTCGTCCAACGCGTGCTTGATGAGCATGCGCTGCCCAAGGAGGTCGCCAAGTTCATGCCGGAGGAGCACGTCTCGGCCATTCAGGGCGCGGTGGAGGAGTTGCTCGGCTTGCATCCATCCTGCAGGACGTTGCTGGAGCAAACCGCCGAGACGATTTCGCATTTGGCGGACTTCGGTTGCGTCATTCTGGTCGGCCGCGCGGCCAATATCATCACCCGCGATATGAAGAAGGTGTTCCATGTCCGGCTCATCGCGCCTGTGGAGATGCGCATCGAACAAATCATGCGCCGCAATGCACTCGACTACAAGGCGGCGCGGGACTTCGTCCGCAAGAGCGACATCGGCCGCAAGCGCTACCTCAAGGTGCATTATCACGCGGACATCGACGACAGCCTGCAGTACGATCTTGTGATCAACACCGCCCGCATCCCGCACTGCGAGGTGGCGCACCTGATTGGCGACGCCATGGCGCAGTGGGCCAAGGCGCTGTAGCACCAGGCAAAGCCGGCGCGGGGTGGGCCTCGGTGATTTTGTGGGGAGCGCCGGCGTCCCGCCGGCTGGATTCGGCATCCTGCCGAATCCTCTTCAGCCAAGGTGACGCCCAAGCCTGCCGCCAAGCGGGCGGTCTCGCTCCGGGCAGTCCTTCACGATGATGTGGCGGTGGACTTCTTCGGTGTTCTGGCGCATCAATCCGACTTGTCGGACTTGTCGGACTTGTCGGACTTGTCGGACTTGTCGGACTTGTCGGACTTGTCGGACTTGTCCGGTTAGTCGGCCGTTTCCATGCGGCCCGGGAACGTGAGTTCCGCGATGCCGGACTTGTCGAGTTCGCCGAGGCCCGCTTGCACCATGCGCTCGAACTGGGCGCGGGTGGCGGCGGCGAGCGGCAGCTTGAGGCCGAGGCCGGTGGCGAGGTGGAGGGCGATGCCGCTATCCTTGGCGGCGTGTGCGGCGCTGAAGAAGCACGCGTGGTCGCGGTTCTGCATGTCTTCGCCGTCGGTCACCAGCACCCGCGAGGCGGCCCCGGTTTGCGCAAAGATTTCCCGTACCATGGTGAGATCGAGGCCGAGGGCGGCGGCCAGGCCGAGGCCCTCGGCCAGGCCGGCGGTGTTGATGTTCATCACCATGTTGACGAGCGCTTTGACCTTGGCCGCCTCGCCGGTCGGGCCGACATGGCGCATCTGGCTGCTGAGTTTCTCGAGCACGGGTCTGACGCTCTCAAAGACTTCCGGCCGGCCCGCCATCATCAGATAGAGCGAGCCCTCGCGCGCCTGGGTGATGCTGCTGGCCATGCAGCCTTCCAAGGCATGGGCTCCGGCTGCCTCGGCGGCGGCTTCCACTGCGAGGTGCGTGGCAGGGGCCAGGGTGGCGCAGTTGATGAAGGTGCGGCCTTGGGCGCCGCGCAGCAGGCTGTCGCCATTGGCGGCGAAGATCGCGCGCATGGCCGCATCGTCGGTGACCACGGTGATGATGAGATCCGCTGCGGCGGTCACCCCGGCGAGGGTGGTGCTGGCGGTGCTGCCGAGTTCCTGCGCCAGCGCCGCGGCGGCGGCGTGGTTGATGTCGTGGATGGCCGTGACGCGATAGCCGCAATCATGCAAGCGCCGCGCCATGTTGGCACCCATGCGGCCGACTCCGACAAATCCGATTTTCTGTGACATGAGGGTGTGATGGGTTGGTTGTGTGTCAGGCGGTGAAAAACGGGTTGTGGACCAGTTCCTCGCCCACGGTGGTGAGCGGGCCGTGGCCGGGGCACAACACGGTGGCCGCGGGCAGGGTGAGGATTTGCTCGCGGTTGGTGCGCAGCGCGTCGGCATAGGACACCCCGCCGCCGCCCATCGAGCTGGCGAACACGGCGTCGCCGACGATGGCAAGCGGCCGCTCCAGGCCGTCGATGAGGTAAGTGATGCCGCCGCGGGAATGGCCCCAGGTCAACCGGGTGGCGATGTGCAGGCTGCCGCATTGGAATTCGCGGCCGGCCGCGAATGGTTCCGCTCCGGCAAGCGGCTCACCGTCGCCCACCCAGGCCGGCGCGCCGGTTTGTTGGCGGAGGCGGTCGAGGTCGAGAATGTGGTCGGTGTGGGTGTGGGTGAGCAGGATGAGTCTGAGCGTGAGTTTCTCCCGTGTTAGAAACTCCAACATGCCGCGGCAATCCGCGCCGGTGTCAAACGCCACAGCCTCGCCGCTGCGGCGATCGAAGGCGAGGTAGCTGTTGACGGTCATGTCGTGGTAGGGCGTGTTGAAACAGGCCACTCCGCCAACTGTCACCGGCTGCGGGCGCCACGCATGCCGGCCGAGGGCCGCCAGCGCCGCGGCGCCAAGGTGCAGCACCGGCGCGACGGCGCGGGCGGTGGCCTCGTGGTAGTGGCCGTCACGCAGGTTGGCGACGGCGGCCGCGCTGACCCCGGCCCGGGCGGCGACTTGGGTGTCGTCGAGTTGCAGGCCGCGCATCGCCTTGCCGACGATGTCGGCGACGGTGTCTTCTAACGGGATGGGAGCCATGGGGGGGTGGTTTGGTTGGATGTCGCGGTGACCCAATCACCGAGCCCGCGATGATAGCCGCAATTGCGAAAAACGCAACCTGGGTTCGGCGATTTTTCGCCCGGGCACCGGCACTGGCGGCGTGGGTCCCGCACAAGTCGGACAAGTCGGACAAGTCGGACAAGTCGGACAAGTCCGCCCTTGCCGGCGCACTCCATGCTCTCACGGCTTCCAATGCTTGGCGGCGAAGTCCATGAAATGCTGCCAGTCGCTGATTGTCAGAGCGTGGGGACCCGTGCGCATGTGATAGCCGATGCTGCCGTCCAGCAGTGCTTGGTCGGGTGGCGGCAGGGTCGTGGAGGGCAGGCCGGTCTTGGCGAAGAGCGCATACACGGGACTGGCGCGGACACAGGATTCGAACTCGCTCCTGCCATCCGCCCAGTCGTCCTGGGTGGCGCTGGCAACATAGAGCAGGCGCGGCGCGATCAAGCCGAGCAACTGGTGCTGGTCGACCGGCAGGTCATCCTCGCGGTTCCGATATTTCTGATAGTTCTCGCAGAACCAGTAGGGGAAATGGCTGGTGATGTCCGCAACGCGCTCGCCCTTCTTGGTGCGGGCCAACGCGGCTCCGCCGCACCCGGAGTTGTTGGATATGACGTAGCTGAAGCGCTGGTCCTCCGCCGCGCACCACAGCGCGGCCTTGCCACAGCGCGAGTGACCGATGACCGCCACGCGCGTGGCATCGATGGCGTGGTCGGTTTCCAAATAGTCCATGATGCGGCTGGCGGCCCAGCCCCAGGCGGAGAGCGCCCCCCAGGCATCGGCGGGGCGTGGCTGCTTGCCGAAGACCGCGCGCACGCCATCGCCAAAGCCATCGGCGCGATCCGGGTCGACTTCGGAAACCTCGAAGGCGACCGTGGCGAAGCCGCGGGCCAGAAGTTGCCTAACCGGCCAGGCGCCTTTGATGTTAGGCTCTGCCAGCGGGTCGGGTTTGGTGAAGCCGAACAGCAGAAATGTCGGGGCCGGGGCTATTGCGGCATTGGGAATGAGCAGAACCGGATGAATCCTGACCGACCCGTTAGGGCCGGCGAAAGTGATTTCGATTTCCTTGAGTGTGGCCGTCCCGTCCAGCGCCTGCGGATCTTCGCGCACGACTCTGGCCTGCGACACCGCGGGTTTTGCCACTGGTCTGACGCCGTAAACCTGCTCGCGGAAAAGTTGCAACGTCCGGGGGCGCACTTGTTGCTGCCACGCCTGCGCCGAGGTGACCACCTGGCCGGTCGCGGTGGCAAGGGGGTCGGGGAGTTCGGCGGCGCACAGCGGGGTTGCCAGCAAGAAGGTGACGGAGCTACGAACGATGCGGGACAGGATCGGCATGGCGGATGACTACGGAGAATTTCGGGGCGTTCATGCAAACCTTAATGACGCCCGCGGCAGCCGGTCCGGCAACAAGCCATTGCCCTGCTGAAAGCTGCCATCCGTGGCCGACCCGCGAGGCGCTCCGGACAAAAAAAGTGAGCCGGGCGATTTTCCCAGAGCATCGCTCATCCTCGGTGGATTCACGGTGTCCTCCTACTTCCTTTCGGATTCCACTCTGGCCTCGTCCGGCTCACAGGATAGATCGCACGGGAACGTCAACGTGCAAGGGTTTTTTTGCAGTTTTTTTTAATGCGGGTGGCGGTGGGCTGGAGCGGCTGAAGCATGCAGACTTCCCGACCTCGGCATTGCATTGACGCGGAATTGACCGGCCATGCCGGAAAATGACATGGCACTCTTCCTGCCGGCAAGCGTTGGGGCATGACGGCCTGGGACCACCACCGATTACGCGTTACTCAGACACACGCCGGCTGAAGCCGGCGATCCGTTAGAGGCGCTCCGGAAGAGGGGCCGGGATGCCCAACGCGGCGAAGATTCCTGCGAGGAAATCCCGGGCGTCAGGGGTGGCTTCGCGGGGTGCCCAGGGCGCGGAACTGGCTTCGGTATGCGGCACAAAGGGCCCTTCCTTGATTTCATAAACCACCGAGCCGGATTCGAGGGAAGTGAGCATATGGAACGAATTCTCTTCGAATTCGATGCCGAGGTTGCCGGTGGCGGCATTCAAGACACAATGATCGCGGATCGATCCGTCATCGTTGAAAACCACTGCCAGCACCGTGCCGCGCAGTAACACAAAGGATTCTTCTTTCGTCACATGCTTGTGCGGCCGGATGTACGTCCACGGCTCCAAGGCGTTGAGCAGGCGCTGCACGGGGTCGTCCAGTTCGGCATGAAAATTATGATTCATCCGCAGGCGCGGCGACTGCCTGGCGCTGGCTGTGACTGCGTCGAGTAAGCTGCGGTCGATCTTGATCATTTTTTTGAAGATTCTGGAGATGGCGCAACAACGCGGGCGGGGGCCGCCCGTGTTGTTGCTTGGATCATCTGCTCAATAGCGGTAGTGGTCGGCCTTGTAGGGGCCATCGACGGGCACGCCGATGTAGTCGGCTTGCTCGGCGGTGAGCTTGGTGAGCTTGACGCCGATTTTGGCGAGGTGGAGGCGGGCGACCTCCTCGTCGAGGATCTTCGACAACACCATGACCTGGCCGGCTTGATAGGTGTCCTTGTTTGTCCACAGGTCGATCTGGGCGAGGGTCTGGTTGGTGAAGCTGTTGGACATGACGAAGCTCGGGTGGCCGGTGGCGCAACCGAGGTTGACGAGGCGGCCCTCGGCCAACATGTAGAGGCTGTTGCCGGTGGGGAAGGTGTATTTGTCCACCTGCGGCTTGATGTTGGTGCGGATCACGCCGGGGGCGGTGTTGAGCTTGTCGATTTGGATTTCGTTGTCGAAGTGGCCGATGTTGCACACAATCGCCTGATCCTTCATTTTTGCCATGTGTTCGAGCCGGATGATATCCTTGTTGCCGGTGGTGGTGACGTAGATATCGCCCCAGCCGAGGGTGTCCTCGACGGGCAACACGCGGAACCCTTCCATGGCGGCTTGCAGCGCACAGATCGGATCGACTTCGGTGACCACCACTTGGGCACCCTGGCCGCGCAGCGCCTGGGCGCAGCCTTTGCCGACATCGCCATAGCCGCAGACCACGCCGACCTTGCCGGAGATCATCACGTCGGTGGCGCGCTTGATGCCATCAACCAGCGACTCGCGGCAGCCGTAGAGGTTGTCGAATTTCGACTTGGTGACCGAGTCGTTGACGTTGATGGCGGGCACCAGCAGGGTGCCGGCCTTGGCCATTTGATAGAGACGGTGCACCCCGGTGGTGGTTTCCTCCGACACGCCTTTCCAGGCGGCGACGATCTGGTGGAAGATGCCGGGTTGTGCGCCTTGGATGTGCTTGAGCAGGTCCTTGATGACTTGTTCCTCGTGATTGCCGGAGGCGGTGTGGATCCACTCGGCCCCGTTCTCCATTTCGTAGCCCTTGTGGATGAGCAGGGTGGCATCGCCACCGTCATCGACGATGAGTTGCGGGCCAAGGCCAGCGGGATTGACCAGCGCCTGCCAGGTGCACCACCAATATTCTTCGAGTGTTTCACCCTTCCAGGCGAAGACGGGAATGCCCGCGGCGGCCACCGCGGAGGCGGCGTGGTCCTGGGTCGAGAAGATGTTGCAGGACACCCAGCGCACTTCGGCGCCGAGCGCGACGAGCGTCTCGATGAGCACGGCGGTTTGGATCGTCATATGCAGTGAGCCCATGATGCGGACCCCTTGCAGCGGCTTTTCCGGCCCGTACTTGGCGCGCGTCGCCATCAAGCCGGGCATCTCGTGCTCGGCAATTTCAATTTCCTTGCGGCCGAAATCGGCCAATGATATATCACGAACTTTGTAATCTGACATGGTGGGGTGGGGGGGGGAGTGGAGTGTGTTAGAATGGAGACGCAAGACTTGAAGACGCAAGACGCAAGAGAAGAGTTAGAAGAAGAAAGAGAGCATTGCGCTGAAGATGCTGCCGCCGAGATGTTTTCTAAGGCCTTCGATCATGGCAGCGATTTCCTTGGTTTCTTGAATCAACGGGGTGGCTTCCGCCGCGGTGAAAACACCGGCATGAAGTCCGATGTAGAGTTGTGTGCGAAGTTCACCAGCGGAGCCTTTGGCGATGGAAAGAAACCGCCGGAATTCCCGGTCACTCTCACGCTCGGCACCCTCGGCAATGTTGGAAGGCACCGAAATGCAGCACCGCGCCATTTGATCCCGCAAGGCGTAAAGCTTTACCGGATCAATTAACTTGAGAATGGAAACAGCCAGATGCGAGCTTCGTTTCCAAACCTCCAAGTCTTCAAAGTGATGCAGCGGCATGGCGAAATCTTCTTTCTCTTCTCTTGTGTCTTGCGTCTTGTAGTCTTGCGTCTTGCGGTCTTCTGTCTGTCGGCTTTAGCCGACGGCTTTTTTCAGTGCGGCGGCCTTGGCGGTGGACTCCCAGGTGAGCTCGGCGTCATTTTTGCCGAAGTGGCCGTAGTTGGTGGTCTTCGAGTAGATCGGGCGCAGCAGGTTGAGTTGTTTGACGATATCGGCCGGCTTGAACGAGAACACCTTGAGGATGCCCGCGAGGATCGCCTCGTCGCTGGCCGTGCCGGTGCCGAAGGTGTCGACGTGGACACTGACCGGCTTGGGGTGGCCGATGGCATAGGCGAACTGGATTTCACATTTGGTGGCGAGGCCGGCGGCCACCACGGTTTTGGCAACCCAGCGGCCCATGTAGGCGGCGGAACGGTCGACCTTGGAAGGATCCTTGCCGGAAAACGCGCCACCACCGTGGCGGCCGGTGCCGCCGTAGGTGTCCACGATGATTTTGCGGCCGGTCAGGCCACTGTCGCCTTGCGGCCCGCCCACCACAAACTTGCCGGTCGGATTGATCAGGTATTCGGTGTCCTTGGTCAGCAACGCCTTGGGCAGCACCTTCTTGATGACTTGCTCGATGCAGAATTTCTCGATTTCGGCGTGGGACACATCCGCCGCGTGCTGGGTCGAGATGACCACATTGACGATGCGGGTCGGCTTGCCATCGACGTACTCGACGGACACCTGGGACTTGGCATCGGGGCGCAGCCACTTGGCGAGCTTGCCGGCCTTGCGGATGCGGGTGAGTTCGCGGCCGAGGCGGTGGGCAAAGATGATGGGCGCGGGCATGAGCTCCGGAGTTTCGTCGCAGGCGTAGCCAAACATGATGCCTTGGTCGCCGGCACCCTGCTCCTGGGTTTTTTTGCCATCCGCAGCCTTGGCGTCCACCCCTTGGGCGATATCCGGCGATTGGGTGGTGAGGTAGTTGTTGATGAAAATCCTGTCGGCGTGGAACACGTCGTCATCGTTGGTGTAGCCGATGCCACGCACCGCGTCGCGGATGACCTTTTCGATGTTGATGACCGAACTGATGGGCTTCAGGCCGATTTTCGGGATGGTGATTTCGCCGCCAACCACCACCAGGTTGCTTTTCACGAAGGTCTCGCAGGCGACCCGGCTCTTGGGATCCACCGCGAGGCAGGCATCGAGGATGGCGTCGGAAATGGTGTCGGCTACCTTGTCAGGATGGCCCTCACCAACGGACTCAGAGGAAAAAATGTAGGTGCTCATGTGCTTTTTTTATTTTCGTATCGTCAAATCGTGATTTGTTGATATATCCTCCCGGCCATGCCGTCAACCCTAAAATCGCTAAAACTTTTATCGGATCCCACGCGTCTGCGGATTTTGATGCTGCTTGGGCAGGAGGCGCTGTCGGTGGCTGAGTTGCAAGAGGTGCTGGGGATGGGGCAGAGCCGGATCTCGACGCAGCTCTCGCAGATGAAGGCGGCGGGCTTGGTGGCTGGCGAACGCAGCGGCAAAAACAACATTTACCGGGGCGCGGCCAGCACCGACCTGCTGGACGTGGTGCGGATGGCCGCCACGGAAATTCCGGAAGTGGCCGACGATGAGGCGGCGCTGCGCCACCTGCTGCGCAAGCGCAAGGACACGGCGCGGGCGTATTTCGATGAATTGGCCGGGCGCTTCGGCAAGGACTATGTGCCGGGGCGCTCGTGGAAGGCGCTGGCCGAAGCACTCATCAAAGTGCTCAACTACCGGGTGGTGGCCGATTTGGGCGCAGGGGAGGGGGCCTTGGCGCAACTCCTGGCCCAGCGCGCCGACCAGGTCATCGCCGTGGACATCTCCCCGAAAATGGTCGCCTTCGGCCAGGAACTGGCCAGGAAAAACGGCCTCGCCAATCTGGAATTCCGCATTGGCGACATCGAGGATCCGCCCATTGAGGACGCCGCGCTCGACCTCGCCGTGCTCAGCCAGGCGCTGCACCATGCGGTGCGGCCGCAGCGCGCCATCGCCGCGGCGTTCCGGATTCTCAAGCCGGGCGGGCGGCTCATCGTGCTGGACTTGTTGCTGCACACCTACGAGGACGCCCGCGAACTCTATGCCGACCGCTGGCTCGGATTTTCCGAATGCGATCTGGCCACCATGCTCGAACGCGCCGGGTTCACCGGCATCGAAACGGTGGTGGCCGACCGCGAAAGCGCGGCCCCGAGGTTCCAGACTTTGTTAGGTATCGGGGTCCGGCCGCCGATTTGATGGGCAGGGGCGGTGGCCGGCAGGACCACCACGGAGGTCATGGCCGTTCGCTTTGCCAACGGTGGCAAGATGTGTGGCCATGCCAGGGGGGCCACGGCGGCGGTGAGTCCGCCGGTGACGCGACGGGACTGTTAGCCCGGACCGCGGTGGGGTTGCTGGACGGCGCTGGTTAATGTTAGAACGAGACCCGGATGCCGGTCAGGGTGGTGAGGCCCGCGTAGCCGGCGGGGTGGCCGTCGCGGGTCAGTTGGGACCATTCCGCACCGGCCATCAGTTTGAGGTGGTTGCCGCGGATGAAATACTGGGCACCGAGATAGACGGCCTGGTATTGGTCGCCGCGATTGCGGCTGCCCACCACGCCGGGAATCGGGACGATCGGGATTTCACGTTCGTAGCGGCTTTGGGCCACCACGCTCGCCGGGCCGTCGCCGGTGGTGCAGCTGTATCTGCCGACCAGTTGCAATTTGGCGGGAAGGATGTCGTAGGTTGGCTGGAGATAGAACCCGAAGACATCGCCGTTGACGCCGTCGCCCCCGCTGGCGGCGAACGCCTCGGCGGTTAGATTCCACGGGCCTTGCTTGCACAGCAAGCTGGCACTCACAATATCGTCATAGCGGTTCAGCACCACGTCGGAGGCCTTGCGTTCGCTGTGCAACCAATCGATGCGCAGCAGGGCCTTTTCCACCTCGAGTTGATGATGGAAGTTGTAGCCCACGCCGAGAGTGACGCCATAGCCGCCGTTGAGGTCGCCGAATTCGCCGTCGCCCCAGGCGCCGCTGCCGCCGGTGGTGGCGGGGGTTTCGTTAGAGTAGATTCCCGCCTGCCAGAGCAGGCCCTGAGAGTCCCCCTCCACGGTCAGCGCGGTGGCACGGTTGATATTGAGTTGGTTGAAGATCTGGGACCGGTCGAAGGTGGGGGTTTCGTTAGTCGAAGGAATCCAGTCGCCATAGCCGACGAGGGGCTTGGTTTTGCCGAGGGTGACGGCGATGGTCGGATTGGGTTTCCATTTCAGGTAAGCATCCACCAGGCCGTCATAGCCATCTGCAAACTCGTTGTTGCTTTGGAAGTCGAGTCGCACTTCGAGTTGTTTGTCGAGGAGTCTGGCATCCAATCCGAAGCGTGAGCGGCGGTCCTCCCAGCCGCTCGCATCGCCGCGCCCGGCGTCCACATCGTGGTATTGGCCGTGGTAGCGGCCGCGGAGTTTGAACTCTTCCAGAATCGGGTTGTGGGCGTTTTTGTAGAGTGTGGCCATGCCCCAAAGCCGGTCCAAGGCGGTTGGGTCGGGGGATTCGGCGGCGCTGTTCTGTGCGATGAGCAGGCCCGCGATGGCGAGGGGCAGGTAGGAGCTGGACATGGGGGGGATCGGTTGGAATGGAAAGCGGCGGCGAAAAGACGAACTAAAAGGTATAGATTAAAGGGTGGAAATCAACAGGTTTTTTCAAGGTGCTAGAAAAGCCTCATAACGCGTTGAAAACAAGTTTAATAAGGGAAAATAAATGGGCGTGGCGGGGGGTGCTGGCTGGTTAGGTTGGGATTGGCGGGGGAATTCGGAGCGGCGGGTTGGATGGGGAGGGTGCGATTATCGCGACAGAACGCCGACAGTTGAGGAATTTTGGTCGAACTGCGGCGGATTGTCCGGCAGTCTCGTTGCGCCGCCATGTTTGTCATTTCCATACCAGCCCTGCAGCGCAACGCCGCGATCTTACGTGAGGTCAAGGACGCTGCGGGATGTCGCCTGGTGGTGGCCCTCAAAGGCTTTGCCTGCTGGAAAACTTTTGCCTATTTCCGCGACGAGCTCGATGGCTGCTGTGCCTCCGGCTTGTGGGAAGCCCGGCTCGCCCACGACCATTTTCAAAAACATATCGTCACTTATGCGCCGGCCTATGATGAGGCGGATGTGACGGCACTGTGCGAATTCACCGGGCATCTGGATTTCAACTCGCTGTCGCAGTGGTTCCGCTTCCGTGCGCAAGTGATGGCCCACCCGCGGTTCAAATCCGGCGCGCTGCGTTGTGGCTTGCGCATCAATCCGGAGTGCTCGACGGGCACCACCCCGCTCTATGACCCGTGTGGCGCCGGATCGCGCCTCGGCATCACCGCCAGCCAACTTGCCGGAGCGGATCTAACTGGGATCTCGGGTCTGCACTTCCACACCCTGTGCGAGCAAAACTCCGACGACCTGGAAACCACCCTTGGCGCCGTGGAGGAGAAATTCGGCCACTGGCTGCGCCTGCCGCAAGTGACCTATCTGAACATGGGCGGCGGCCACTGGATCACCAAGCCGTTCTACGATCGCGAGCGCCTCATCCGGTTGGTAACCCAAACCCGCGCGCGCCACGGCGTGGAAGTCTGGTTAGAGCCTGGCGAGGCCGTGGCCATTCACAGCGGGGTGCTGCGGGCCACCGTCATGGATGTGATAGAATCCGCCGGCTTGCGCCTGGCCATCCTCAGCGTTTCGGCCACCGCGCACATGCCCGATGTGTTGGAAATGCCCTATCGGCCCGCCGTGTTTCTGGTCGATGCCGCCCCCTCCGCGGCCACGCCCGCCGTGGTCTTCGCCGGCGAAAATTACCACTTGGCCGGCGCGGCCGGGCCGTGGCTCTATCGGCTCGGCGGGCCGACCTGTCTGGCCGGCGACGTCATCGGCGACTTCGCGTTTGCCCGCGCGCTGCGGGTCGGCGACACGCTGGTGTTCGACGACATGGCCCACTACACCATGGTCAAAACCACGCTGTTCAACGGGGTGAAGCACCCGCCGATCGTGCTGCAACATGCCGATGGGCGGCTCGAAACATTGCGCGAGTTCACCTACGAGGATTTCCAAAGCCGGTTGGCGTGATGGCTTCCGTGCCAGACAAATCCGGCGGCATTCAAGGAGCGGCGGACTCCGGCCGCCGTTGCCCATGGTGGGCCAATGAGTGGCGGTGAAGCCGCTTGCCATTGGCTCCTCCTGGGCCTGGGGGGGGGGCGGTGACCGCCCCTCCTTGCCTGGGCGGTTCGGAGACCGCCCCTCCGCCAAGCGGTGGCTGGGCGCGATTTGTCCTTTCCAGGGAGCGTGGAGAAGTGTTAGTCTGCGGCCAACCATGAGTGATCGCATCCAAGACATGCCGTTCGATGAGCGGCCGCGGGAAAAACTCGCGCTGCTCGGCCCGGCCGCCCTGAACAATGCCGAATTGATGGCCTTGTTCATCGCCTCCGGCACCAAGGGCCGCAGCGCCATCGACCTCGGCCGCGATCTCATTGCCAAATACGGCTCGCTGAGCGCGCTGGGCGGCATTCCGGTGTCCGAACTGGCCAAGGACAGGGGCTTGGGCCTGGCCAAGGCGTCCAAACTCGCCGCCGCCTTTGAACTCGGCGCCCGCGTCGCCCGCGAACAACTCGCGCACGCGCCGCTGGACACCCCGGAACGCATCCTGGAAGCGTTCGGCCCGCAAATGGCCCACCTGTCCCAGGAACAAGTCGTCGTGGTCACGGTGGACACCCGTCTCAAGCACCAGGGCAGCACCGTGGTGTCGCTGGGCACGGTCAACGAATCCAACGCCCATCCGCGTGAGATCCTGCGCCCGGTGATCACCCGCGATGCCTACGGCTTCATCCTCATTCACAATCACCCCTCCGGCGATCCCAGCCCGAGCCGCTCCGACGAGGCCACCACCCGGCGCTTGGTCGAGGCGGCCAATCTGATGCAGGTGCGTTTCATCGATCACATCATCATCGGCAAGCCCTCGCCCGGCCGTGCCGCCTACTATTCCTTCCGCGAGGCCGGCCTCATTCCCTGAAAATGCCGCGCCGGGGCAAGCTGCGGATTGCTTTTCCGGGGGCGCCCGCTAGGCTGACGGCAAGCCGATCCGCCGATGACCCGCCTGCACCTCCTCCGCAACCTCCGCAGCGCCGCCTATCTGCTGGTGCTGGCCGCGGTCATCGCCGTCATCGCCACCCTGTGGTGGGCCAATCACACCGGGCTGCCCGCCACTTGGCGCGCCGCCATTGAGCGCGAATTTGCCAAACAAGGGGTCCATGTCACCCTTGGCAGTTTGAGCTACATCCCGTTCACGGGCATTGTCGCCAGCGAGGTGCGGGTGTTTGCAGGCCCCGACCACGCCGTCATCCTCTCGCAGCTCGAGCGCATCCTCATCGATCTGGACAAGGCCAAACTCGCCCGTGGCGAGGTGCGCCTGACCCGCATCCAGATCAGCGACACGAGCTTGCGCCTGCCCATCCAACCCGGCAACCCCGACACCGAAATCCTGGATATCCACGGCCTGACCGGCACGCTGCTGATGCCCGGCGGCCGTTTGTTAGAGCTGCGCGATGCCCGCGGCACGGTGGCGGGCATCGAGGTGACCCTCGGCGCCCGCTTGCTCAAGTACCGCGACACGGGGGCGCCGGCGCAAGCGGATCCCAACAAGGAATCGCGGCTGCGCCTGTTCTCGCAGATCCTCAAGGAACTAAAAAACTGGCACTTTGACACCACCCACCCGCCCGCGTTGCGCATCTTCATCGAGGGCGACCTGTCGGACGGGGCGTCGCTGGTGGCACGCCTGGCGCTCAACGCCAAGGCGGTGGAAAAAAACCGCCACGTGATCGATGAGGTGACGGCGGAAGGCAATCTAACCGGCAGCCTGCTGACGCTCGCGGCGGTGCGGGCCCGCGATGCCCACGGGAGCTTCGAGGGTCGGGTGGACTATGATGTGTCTGGCCGCGAAGGGCGGTTTGATGGCACTTCGTCGCTCAACGTGCCGCAGTTGCTCAAGTCCTGGCTCGGCCTGCCGGAGTTGCAAG
The DNA here is from genome assembly GCA_903934285.1 of Akkermansiaceae bacterium. Classification (GTDB taxonomy): domain Bacteria; phylum Verrucomicrobiota; class Verrucomicrobiia; order Verrucomicrobiales; family Akkermansiaceae; genus Luteolibacter. The sequence continues at coordinate 21,396 of CAIZNN010000211.1, forward strand.
ACATCACCTTTGGTGGCGGCCAGGCGCTGGAGGCGGCCGGCGATTTCAAGTTGGATCAGGACGGGGTGCCGCAGGTGCGCATGACCGGCCATGCGCGGTGTGAGGCGGTGGTGCTGCGCGGCATCCCCTTCGATGTGATCGAAGGCTCGTTCGCGTGGCGCGCCGGCGAAGCGTACCTGCGCGATTTGCGCTTCGTGCGGCCTGATGGCGAGGCGCGCGGCAAGATCATGATCCAATGGCCGCTGGTGCGGATGGCCCTCACGACGACCCTGCCGATTCCGGTGTACCGGCCGTTTTTTGTGGGCCAACCGCTCCAACAGGTGCTCGCCGACTTTGGCGAACGCGCCAACGCGGCGGTCCAAGTGTCGCTCGAAGGCGGCTTTGACGCCACCGACACACAATCCTGGGCGTTCAGCGGCAGCGGGCAGGTCAACCACATCACCTACAAGGGCGTGCCGGTGGATTCCGCCCAGTGCAAAATGTCGCTCGACCATCGCGCCTTGGATTTTTCCGAAGGCACGGTGGTGTTCAACTATCAGGACTATCCCCTGCGCAAGGCCTTTGCCGGACCCGCCAGCGGCACCATCCATGCCGGACGCATCCGCTATGACGCGTCTAACAAAACCGTCGCGGTCGAGGAGGTTGTCGGCAGCGTCTGGGCCGCCCCCGTGGTGCGCCTGTTTGCTCCGGCCATCGCCGAGTCGTTGGAGGTCTACCGCTTCCACCGCCCGCCGCGGTTGGCGGCTGGCGGCATCATCGATGTGACGCCGCAGGGGCGCACCGCGCTGACGGTGGATTTTCGCGCCAAGGACCCGGCGGAATACGTTTTTCTCGGCAAGAACCTCACCCTCGAGCAAGCGTCGGGCAAGGTTGCCATTCGCGGCAGTTCGGTCCTCATCGATGACTTGGAACTGGTCACCTTCGGCGGCCCGGTGGCGGGCCGCGTTCACGTCGTCAACCCCAAGAAGGTCAGCGGCGAGTTCAGTTGGACCGACCTGTCGTTGTCCGCCATCAACTCCACTTACGGCTTCAACATGAAGGGCGGCGGCACCCTCACCGGCCGGCTCGACTACGCCTTCATCGAAGACAAGCTGGAAACCTTCAACGGTTCCGGGCTCTTCGCGGTGGAAAAATCCGAGCTGTTTTCCGCGCCGATCGCCGGGCCGCTCTCGCCGCTGATTGCCGCCGTGTTAGGCGACCGCCACGCCGGCTTTGAGCGGGCCGAAAACGCCTTCTGCACCTTCACCATTCAAGATGGCATCCTCCACACCAAAGACTTTCACACCTCCACCCCCTCGCTGGTGTTTGCCGGCGATGGAGCGGTGGATTTGAAAAATCGCACCCTCGACATGAACCTGCGGGTCGACGCCCGGGGCTTGCTCGGCCTCGTCACACTCCCGCTGCGGCCGTTTTATGGCTTGTTCCAGTTCCGCGGCAGCGGCCCGCTGGCCAAGCCGGAGTGGCACAAAGCCGGCTTCACCCAACCGCCGCCAGAGCAAAGCAAAATCCTGGCACTGCCGCCCAAGGCACGCGTTATCGAGGGGAATTGATTTGCGGATTTTGTAAGTCGCACCTTGCACGCGAGGCTGCGGCGTGTCATTGTCTGTGCGCACGGCACTCCACAGGGGGGTGCCCGGCCAACTCCAACCTATCGTGAGCCATGACACAACCACTCTCCACCGCCACCAGCCTTGATCCAGATACCGGGTTCACTCCAATTCCCTCGGTTTCTCAGGCTGCCAATGACCTGCGCGCCGCCGCCGGCGAAAAGGCCAGGGAACTCGCCCACAACGTCAGCACCCAAGCGACCACCCTCAAGGATCGGGCTATCGAATCGGCCCAACATTTCCGCGACGTCGCCAGCGAAAAGGTCGGCCAACTGAAAGCCAGTGCCGCGGAGAGGGCCGATGAGATCAAGCACACCGCCGCCGAACGCGCGCAACGGCTCGGGGAGTCCGCTGCCGAGCAATGGCGCGATACCCGCGTCATGACCAAGGAGATTCACGTCACCGCCGAGGATTACATCCGCCAAAACCCCACCAAATGTGTGCTCGGTGCGCTGGGCTTGGGGGTTCTCATCGGCTTGATCGTCCGCCGCTAGGCTGGGTGACCACTCCTGCACGACAGCTCGTCCCTCTCCGCTCAGGCCGGGACGCACGCTTGCCGCCTCATGAACGCTTCCTCTGGCATGGATTCATCTGCTCCGCCCGCTGCTGCTGAGCAGCAGCAGGCGGCGTCGCCGCCGGGCTGGAGTGAGGCGCTCGCGACCCTGCTCAGCGCGCGCCTCACCCTGATTCAGCTCGAATCACAAGCTGCCGGCAGGCAGGCTGCCACCCTCGCCGCCGCCCTTGCCGCCGCCGCTCTCGCCGCCGTATTTGCCTGGGCGCTGGCGCTGGCCGGCGGCATCGCCGCGGTGGCCGCCGCCAGCGCGTGGCCATGGCATTGGCTGGCGCTGGCCGCAGCGGTGCTGCATGCGCTAGGCGCTGTGCTCTGTCTGCGGGTGGCGCGCGCCGCCAGGCCGCCGCTTTTCCCCATCACCCGCGCCGAATTCCACAAAGACCGCGAATGGCTCGCCACCCTCAAAACTCCCCGCAAATCGAACGATTGATTCGTCTCAGCGCGGCCTCCCGCAGCCGCTTGAGTCACGACGCTGCCGCCCTCCGCCACCGCCTGGATGGGCCGGCCCGGGCGTGGCACTCGCTGCGCAGCCATCCCGTCCGCTGGCTGGGCGGCTCGCTGGCCACCGCTTTTGCCGCCACGCTCCTGTTCCGCCGCAAGACCGCCAGCCCCAGCCAGCATCGCGGTTGGCGCGGGCTGCTCGGGGGGCTGGTCCTCACCGCCCTGCGGCCGGCGGTCACAACCTGGGTCTCCGTCCAGCTCAAACAATTCATCGCCTCACAGCTCCACCCCCAGCCCCAGCCCCTGTCCCGCCCGCTGCCAGCCCATCCCGGCCACCCCACGCCCCGCCCCCAGCCCTGAGCGACTTGCCAGACAATTTTTTTCTCCGGCTTTCCAACCAGTCCACACCCGCTTTTCCCCAACTTCTCCCACCATTTTCCACCATTTTCCCCACCATGTCAGGCCATCAAGTTCTCGATCACGTTGACCAATATCTGCAACTCGGGCGGGAGTACGAGTGCTCGGACGTGCACCTGCCCACCTCATTTCCCCCGGCCTGGCGGCGTTACGGCCAACTCGCGCCGATCTGGGATGATCACCTGCCGCTGACCCCGCAGGATACCGAGCGGCTCGCCAGTTCCTTCCTCGGCCAGCACGAGTGGGACCGCCTTCAGGAGAAGGGCGACGTGGACTTCGCCTATGCCAATGATCACGGGCGCTACCGCGCTTCGGTCGTCAGACAACGCCTCGGCTACGACATGGCCTTCCGCGTCATCAATACCCGGATCCGCTCCATGGCTGAAATCGGCCTGCCCCTCGAGCACATCACCCCGCTGACCCGCTATCAAAACGGCCTCATTCTGGTCACCGGTTCGGTCGGTTCGGGTAAGTCCACCACCCTGGCGTCGCTCGTCGATTTCATCAACATCGATCGCGAGGACCACATTCTCACCCTCGAGGACCCCATCGAATATGTCTTCGAATCCAAGGGCTGCCACGTCAACCAGCGCGAAGTCCACGCCCATACCGAATCGTTCGGCAAGGCCCTTCGCGGCGCACTGCGCGAAGACCCCGACGTCATCATGGTCGGGGAAATGCGCGACCTCGAGACCATCCAACTCGCCCTCACCGCAGCGGAAACCGGCCATCTGGTGCTCGGCACCCTCCACACCGGCAATGCCCCCCGCACCCTCGACCGCGTGCTGGACGTTTTCCCCACCGACCAGCGCGAGCAAATCCGCGTCATGGTCTCCGAGTCGCTGCGCGGCATCCTCTCCCAACAACTCGTCCCCTGCATGGACGGCAGCGGCCGCGTCCTCGCCCTCGAACTGCTGGTCAATACCCCCGCGGTAGCCAACTGCATCCGTGAGGGCAAGACCTTCATGCTGCCGGGCGTCATGCAAACCGGCAAAAACGTCGGCATGATCACCATGGACGAATCGCTGCGCCAACTCTACATCCGCGGCACCATCTCGCGCGAGGAGGCACTCTTCCGTGCCGAAGACAAACATCAAATGCGCGATTTCTTCAAATCCTGACCGTCGCCGCCGCCCCCCTAACTCCCATCCCAACCCGCTTCCCCACTCCGCTCATGGCATACATCGACGCCTACTTCCGCTATCTCATCGAGAGCAAGGGCTCCGACCTCCATCTCTCCGAAGGCCAGCCGCCGAAAATCCGCGTCCACGGCTCCGTCACTCCCATCCCCGAGCAACCCAGACTGGATGGCGGGAGTTTCCGTGCCATGTTAGAAGAGATTTGCGAGCCCTCCGCCTTCGCCCGCTACCTCCAAACCGGCGACCTCGACTTTGCCTACGAAATGGACGAGGACTCGCGCTTCCGTTGCAATTATTTCAAACAACAAAACGGCCTGGGCGCCGTGTTCCGCCTCATCCCCACCGAAATCGCCTCGCTCGAATCCTTGGGCGTGCCCGCCGTGGTCAAGGAATTCGGCCACATGCGCTCCGGCCTGGTGCTGGTCACCGGGCCGACCGGCTCGGGCAAGTCCACCACCCTCGCCGCGCTGTTAGATTACATCAATATTAATTTCAACCGCCACATCATCACCGTCGAGGAGCCCATCGAGTTCATCCACAGCAACAAACGCTCGATCATCACCCAGCGGGAAGTGCCGATCCAGACGCCGTCCTTCGCTGACGGGCTGCGCGCCTCGCTGCGCGAAGATTCGGACATTGTGCTGGTGGGCGAAATGCGCGACCTGGAAACCATCTCGCTGGCGCTCACGGCGGCGGAGACCGGGTTGCTGGTATTTGGCACGCTCCACACCAACAACGCCCGCAAGACTGTGGACCGCATCATCGACGTGTTCCCTGCCGACCAACAATCGCAAGTGCGCACCATGCTGGCGGCTTCGCTGCGCGGCGTGGTGGCCCAACTCCTGTGCAAGCGGGTGGACCGTCCCGGCCGCACCGCGGTGCACGAAATCATGTTCGCCACCCCGGCGGTAGCCGCCATCATCCGTGAGGGCGCCACCCAAAAGCTCTACGACGTGATCACCAGCGGGCGCTCCGAGGGCATGCAGTTCATGGATGAATCGATCTGGACCAAGCTCAACGCCGGCATGATCTCGCCGCAAGAGGCGTACATGAAGGCCATCGACAAGACGCGCTTCAAGAAATTCCTGCCGGCCGCCCTGGCCCACCTCGGGGATGCGTCGGGTGAAAGCCCGCTCGACCATTGAGGGGGTGGCGAATTTATCCGGAAATGAGGATTGCTTTTGCTAGGGAGGAGCTAACAATATCCGCTTGTCCGGATGCTGGCGCCCTCTAACGCCACGGAGTTCCGGCACCACTTTCTGACAAATGCACCGCCTGCCCAATCAACAAGCCGTTAACCGCATCCGTTTTGTGTCCTGTTTGATGCTTGTCAACGGGTTGATCGTTACCGGCTCGCCGGTGTTGCTGGGGGGGGCGCTGGTTGTGGGGGAGCGCGATCTGACCCACCTCGCGCTGGGCATGATGGGTCTCGCCCTGGTCATCGCCATCATCCAATGGCTCGGTGCCGCGCGCGTGCGCTGCCCGCTGTGCCTGGGAACCCCGCTGGCGTACAGCACCTGCATCAAGGCGCGCGACGCGCGCCGCTTGTTCGGCAGCTACCGCCTGCGCGTCGCCCACACCACCATGATGCAAGGCAAGTTCCGCTGCCCCTACTGCGGCGAATTCACTGCCGTGCAGGCCCGCCGCCGGCGCCAGGGCGGCTATGAGCCGTGACCGGCGCGCCGCCGGCGGCAAAAAGTGCGTTTCCATGGCGGCGCGGGGTTGACAGATAATGGGAGCGCCGCCAAGCTGCGGCCATGCATGCCTGCCTCAACATCCCACGCGCCTGCGTCCGCCCAGCGGTTGGTTTGGCTCTTGCCCTCACCCTTAGCCATAGCCTCCACGCCGAACCGACCATGCCTGAAACTCCCGCCGATGTAGCCGCCGCACCCGCCGCCGCCACCACAACCGCCTCCGGCCTAGCCTCCACCGTCCTGAAAAAAGGCAGTGGCAGTAAAAAGCCGGCCGCCACCGACACCGTCACCGTCCACTACTCGGGCTGGACCACCGATGGCAAACTCTTCGATAGCTCGGTCAAACGCGGCGAACCCTCCAGCTTCCCGCTCAATGGCGTCATCAAGGGGTGGACCGAAGGCCTCCAGCTCATGGTCGAAGGGGAAAAACGCCGCTTCTGGATTCCGGGCAAGCTCGCCTACGGTGACGCCGCCGTGGGTGGCCGCCCCGCAGGCACTCTTGTTTTCGACGTGGAACTGCTCAGCATCAAAGAGGCGCCCAAACCCCCGGCGGTCCCGGCGGATGTGGCCGCCGCCCCCAACGATGCGGAGAAAACCGCTTCGGGGCTGGCCTCCAAGGTGCTCACCAAGGGCAGCGGTGCCATCCATCCCAAGGCGAGCGATCAAGTCAAAGTCCACTATTCCGGCTGGACCACCGATGGCAAACTCTTCGATAGCTCGGTGTCGCGCGGGCAACCGATTGTGTTCGGGCTCAATCAAGTCATTGCCGGCTGGACCGAGGGGGTCCAACTCATGGTCGAAGGCGAAACACGCCGCTTCTGGATTCCCGCCAAGCTCGGCTATGGCGAAAACCCCGGCGGCGGCCGTCCCGGCGGACTCCTCGTCTTCGACGTGGAACTCATCCAAATCGTCAAATGAGTTGCGCCGCGATCAGATGGATCGCTGCCACTTGCCTCCCTGCCGCCCTCTCATGTAGCGGGCCCACCGCGGTTGGGGCGGCGCACCCGCCTGCTCCCGCGCCTCCCGCAACCTCCGGTCAGGCGGCGGGCACCCCGCCCAATACGGTTTACTTAAGACGAGACAGGGACGAGACAGGAAGAGGCGGCGGGCAGGATGCCCGCGCCACAGGTGGCCCGGGCATCTTGCCCGGAGCCTCGACTCAAACCACCAAGGGTGCTAAGTACACCGTATTGGGCACCCCGCCCGCGCCCACACCCGCGCCCGGCAAGGTCACCCGCATCCAGCTGGACACGTTCTTCCCGCTGCAACAAGCCGGTGCCGCCCTCATTTACGACGTGCGCCCCGGCTTTTCGTTCCGCCGCGGCCACATCCCGCACGCCATCAGCTGGCCCAAAGGCCAATTCACCACCCAGCTGGCGGCGCGCGAGGCGGAAATCCGTGCGGCCCGAGCGGCCAGGCGGCCGATCATTGTTTATTGCACCGACCTCGCTTGTCCGGATTCCAACAAGATAGCCACCCGTCTGGCGGCACGCGGCCACTCCGTGTCCATCCTTGACGGCGGCTACGCGGCCTGGACCAGCGCCGAGTTGCCATGCGAATGAATCGCAAAACCCAAGATAGGTGCTCCGGCGGAGCCGACCGGCCGCGTTCCCAACCAACCGACAGCTAAATCCCCATGTCCAGCTTCCCTAACGTCACCGTCGATGCCAAAGCCAACATCTATTTCGATGGGCGCGTGGTGTCCCACAGCGTGCATTTCCCCGATGGCAGCAACAAAACCCTGGGCCTCATCTATCCCGGCGAATACCACTTCGGCACCGCCGCCGCCGAGCGCATGGAAATCATCGCCGGAAATTGCACGGTCGTCATGGACGGCACCGCGGCGGTTCTAACCATCGCGGCCGGCCATGCCTTTGAGGTTCCCGCCGAGAGCGGCTTCACCATCACCGTCGACGCGGGAATCTGCGAATACATCTGCTCGTTCCTGCCCGCGTGAGTGGCTCGCTACAGCCTGCAAGCACGCGCCACGTGTCATGCGGCGCGGGTGTTCTATCAACCAACAATGCAGCCGTGACCCGTTTGCTCTCCCGAATCAGGCATCTTGCCGCCGCCGCCGGCGTCGCGGTGCTGGCCAGCGCCTGCATCCGCATTCCGCCGCCGCCGGCCACCGCCAAGCGCCAAATGCACGTCGCCATGACCCCGCTGGCGACCGCCCCCACCGGGCCATTGCATGGGCCGGCCCGTGATCCGGACGTGATGGTGTGGCTGCTTGCCGACACCCTCCACACCGCGATGGTTTTCCCCTACGCCTGGTTGTTGGAATCCGGCTTCATCCCGCCTGCGGGATTTGGCCATCCGTCCCATGTCACCCTCAGTTGGGGCGAGCGCACCGCTTATGTCCAGAAAGCCTGGCTCAATCCGTGGCAGGTGTGGCGGGCGTTTTTCACGCCGTCGCCATCGGTCATGGAGATCATCCCGATCAACGGGTATGTCGTCAATGTCTGCCAACATCAGCGCGTTTGGCGCAAACTCGTCCCCCGCGCACGCGGCCCGCAACTCGCCGCCTTCCTCAACCACGTCAGCCGCAGTGGCGCCGATGGCCGGCCGCTGGCCATTGGCCCGTCGAGTTGGGGTGATGGGTTCCTGTTGGAATCCAAGCACAGCTACCACCTGCCGCGGATTTGCAACGTGTGGACCGCTCAGGCCATCGAGGCTTGTGGCGGCGATATGAACCCGTGGCTCGCCCTAACCGCCAACGGGCTGGTCCGCCAGGCGCAACGCCCGCGCAACGGCTTTGAGAATGTCTGGCCCGGCGATAAGGAGTAGTCCGCTCAGTCCCCTGTGCGGTCTTCCCGATGATGCCGGGCGTACGGCTTGTGCCATGGCACCACCCTGGCTTGAAGACATCACAGGGGACTGTGATGACTACTTGGCTTGAAGACATCACAGGGGACTGTGATGACTACCTTGGCTTGAAGACATCACAGGGGACTGTGATGACTACTCCTTCCCTGCGCCCGCCCGCACAATCCGCTTGCCGCGCGGCGCGCCATGCGGGATGCTCGCGGCCATGGAGCGCAAGGGGCATTATCTAACATCGCTGGCATGGTGCCTGCGCGTGGGGCTGGGACTGTGGTTCATGTGGAGCGGCGGCCACAAGGTGTTTGTTAGCGGGCTGGACCGCTTCACCCAGGATGTGGCCAATTACCAACTGGTGGCGGCGCCGCTGGACGCCCTGGCGGCCTACACGGTGCCGTGGGTGGAGATGGTGGCGGGGACGTGTTTGCTGTTAGGCGTGCTGCGGCGCGGCACCCTGCTGGTGTGCTGCGGCTTGGTGACCACCTTTGCCGTGTCCGTCGGCTGGGCCTGGGCGCACCAACTCAACATTGCCTGTGGTTGCCACGGCGGGGATGCGCCCATCCGGTATTGGTGGAAGTTGTTGGAATTCGCCGGCTACTACGCGGCGTTTGCGTTCCTGTGGTGGCTGGAGCGCCGGCGTGTGCCGGCGTGTGATGGTCCGGCCGGGCCGGGGCCGGCCGCGGCGACCACGCCGGCGCAAGCCGGCGCTGCCACACGAAGCCGCGAGGGTGGTTAGGGCCGGTTCCGGCTCACAGCCGCGCCAAAATCGCCTCGGCCATGGCGGTGGTGCCGACGCGGGTTTCGCCGGGGCGGCCGGTGGCGATGTCGCCGGTGCGGAAGCCATCGGCGATGGCTTGGGAGACGGCGGTTTCGATGGCCTCGGCCGCGGCGGTTTCGCCCAGCGAAAAGCGCAGCAACATGGCGAGGGAGAGGATTTGGGCGATCGGGTTGGCGATGCCCTGGCCGGCGATGTCGGGCGCCGAGCCGCCCGACGGCTCATACATGCCGAAATACCGGCCGTCGGCATTGCAAGCGCCCAGCGAGGCGGACGGCAGCATGCCGAGCGAGCCGGAGATCATCGCCAGTTCGTCGGAGAGGATGTCGCCGAACAGGTTTTCGGTGACTAACACATCGAACGAGCCGGGCCGGCGGATGAGTTGCATGGCGGCGTTGTCGACGTACATGTGGGACAGTTCGACCTGGGGGAATTCCTTGGCGATTTCGCATAGCGTCTCGCGCCACAGCACCGAGGAGGCGAGCACGTTGGCCTTGTCCACCGAGAGCAGGCGTTGTTTGCGGCCCATCGCGGCGGTGAAGGCGACGCGGGCAATGCGCTGGATCTCGCTTTTGTGGTAAATCATGGTGTCGAGCGCCACCGGTTCGCCATTTTCCTCGTGGCGGCCCTTGGGTTTGCCGAAATAGGCTCCGCCGGTTAGTTCGCGGACGCACAGCACATCGAAGCCCCCGGCGATGAGTTCCTGTTTGACCGGCGAGGCATGGGTGAGGGCGGGCAGGCACACGCCCGGGCGCAGGTTGGCGAACAGCCCGAAGTGTTTGCGCAACGGCAGCAAGGCGCCGCGTTCCGGTTGGATGTCGGGCGGCAGTGCCTCCCATTGCGGGCCGCCCACCGATCCGAACAATATCGCGTCGGCCGCCTCGCAGGCGCTCACGGTGGCCGGTGGCAGCGGGTGGCCGGTGGCGTCGATGGCGGCGCCCCCCACCAGGTGATGGCTGCGGGCAACGGCAAAGCCAAAGCGGGCTTCGACGGCGGCCAGAACCCGAAGCGCCTCGGCCATGACTTCCGGGCCGATGCCGTCTCCGGCGAGGATGGTGATGCGGTGCGTGCGTGACATGGGCGCGACCATGGCCGCGGGCCGCCGCACTGGCAAGGCGGGAATCGGTTCGGGGAAAATCCCAAGCTAGGCCTTGCAGCCAGCAGCCTGCCAGTGCATCATGCCGGCGGCATGAAGACAGTCACCGATAAATTGAAGAACTTTCTCCAGTATGTGGCCGTCAAGTTGATTGACGAGCCGAGTCAGGCGCAATTGAAGGTGGCGGAGGTCGGACCCAAGCGCCTGCGTTTCAAGCTGGTGCTGGCGCAGGCGGATGTGGCGATGTTGATCGGGCGCAATGGCTTCACCGCCTCCTCCATCCGCAGCGTGCTCAAGGCCGCCGCCGAGCGCGAGGGCGTGCAGGTGTCCCTGCAGATCCATTCGCATGAGGAAGAGGCCGAGCTGATGGCCAGAGAAGGCAGCGCGGGCAAGTGAGGGGAGCGCGCGGGCAGGCGGATCTAACCAGACAGCGGTGTTGCCGCGCCCGGAGAGGGGCGCGGAGAGGGGCCCGGCCAGTGTGGCCGCGAGTGAGTGAGGGAGGGCGATGGCCGCACCGTATCATGAGAGTTGCTAGCCACGGGCGCGCCATGCGGAAAATTTCGGCCAATCAGCCAACGCGGCGGGGAATTTTCCGTGTTTCGTGCTGGCGGAGCGGGGGATTGCCGGTTAGTTTGCGCTCGGCAGATGGAAAAACCAGTGATGCAGACGCGGCGGAAGTTGGAACCCCTCTTGGGCGGAGTGGCGTTGTTGTTGTTGCTGGTGGGTTGCGTGGTGGTGCTGCAGCCGTTCTTGTCGGCCCTGATGTGGGCCATGGTGCTGGCATTTTCCCTGTATCCGCTGCAACGGCGGTTCACCCGCTGGTTCCGCGGCTCGCGCACTTTGGCCGCGTGCTTGGTCACCCTCACCCTCACCGTGGTGCTGGCCGGACCGGTGGTGTGGATCGGCTTCAGTCTGGCTGAGGATGGCAAGGCGCTGGCCACCGCCACGCGCAAATGGTTTCTCTCGATGCCCGACGAGGCGCCCACCTGGGTGAGTCGGATGCCGGTGGTCGGCAGCGAACTGGCGGATTATTGGGTCGACTTCGCCATGGGGCGCCGGCTCTGGCTCGACCAATTGGAAAAGGCGTCGCAAGACCCGCCGCCCCGGGCGAAAATCGTGGTCGAAGGGGCGCCCGACGTGGTGGTGGATGCCACCCCGGTGCCACCGCCGGCCGCCGCAGTGCCGGTGACCGGCCCGGGCCGGCCGGATTCGCCGGGGGTGGTTGTGTTGTTAGGCCAGTTGATCGCGTGGGCGCGCACGGGGCTCATTTCGGTCGGCCTGGCCGTCGGCCACGGTGTGGCGCAGGTGTTGGTGAGCGCGTTTCTAACTTTTTTCATGCTGCGCGACGCGCAGTTGTTGTCGGAGCGTCTGGGGGTGGCGGTGGACCGCTTGACCGGCGGGCGTGGCCGGCATTTGATGAATGTGGCGGGGGCGACGGTCAAGGGGGTGATTTACGGGATATTGGGCACGGCCTTGGCGCAAGCGGTGGTGGCCGGGATCGGGTTTGGCATGGCCGGGGTGCCGGGGGCTGTGTTGTTAGCATGTCTGACGTTTTTCTTTGCGGTCATTCCGTTTGGGCCGCCGGTCATCTGGATTCCGGCGGCGTTGTGGTTATTCAGCCAAGGTTCGCCGGGGTGGGGGATGTTCATGTTGTTGTGGGGGGTGTTGGGCATCAGCGGGGTGGACAATTTCCTGCGGCCCTATCTGATCAGCCAGGGCAGTAAGATGCCTTTCGTGCTGATTTTTTGCGGGGTGATCGGCGGCGCGCTGGCATTCGGCCTGGTGGGGGTGTTTCTCGGGCCGACCTTGTTAGCTGTGGCGTTCCGTCTCATCGAAGAGTGGGCAGTGGCACCGCCGGGGCCGGCGCAAGGCGCGCCGCCGGGTGCCGTCACTTCGTGATTGCCCAGGGGCGCGGCGCGGAGGAGGATCAACCCATGAGTGGCAAACGCGAGCTAACCCAGAACCACGTCGCGCAAATGCTCGCGGGTGGCAGTGTGGAGGAGGCGGCGGCGCGGCTGCGCCCGGATTTCACCAATCTGCCGCACGTGCCCGCGGGCAGTGCGGGGGTGTCGCTGGAGCGGGCGATGACGTGGTGGGCCGAGGCGGGTGTGGCGCCGGAGATCCACGATGTTTTGTTAGGCGGGGCGGCGGACGATTTGTCGCGTTATGAGGGCAACATTGAGAATGCGATCGGGCTGCTGCGCGTGCCGCTGGGAGTGGCCGGGCCGTTGCGCGTCAACGGGCTGGCGGCCCACGGCGATTATTGGATTCCGCTGGCCACCACCGAGGCGGCGTTGGTGGCGAGTTATCACCGGGGCTGCCGTTTGTTGACGGCGGCGGGCGGGTGCTCGGCCATGGTCCTGAATGAGAGCCTGAGCCGGGCGCCGGGCTTTGTGTTTGACACGGCGGTGGAGGCCGGGCGGTTGGTGGTGTGGGTGTTGGAACATTTCGATGAGTTCCATGCGGTGGTGGCTGCCACCACGGCGCATGGCCGGCTCATCGACGTCGGCTGCACCATCGAGGGCAACCATGTCTATCTGAACTTCGAGTTCACCACCGGCGATGCCTCCGGCCAGAACATGGTGACGCTGGCGAGTCAGGCGATCTGCGACGACATCCTCGCCCGCTGCCCGGTGGTGCCGCTGCGCTGGTATGTCGAATCGAATTTGTCAGGCGACAAGAAGGCCTGCGCCCGCTCGTTCACCTCGGCACGCGGCAAGAAGGTCACTGCGGAAGTGCGGCTGTCGGCACTGTTGATCGAAAAACACCTCCACACCACCGCGCGCGCAATGGTGGACTACTGGCGAATGTCGGCCATCGGCGGCGTGCTCAGTGGCACCCTCGGGATTCAGGGGCAATTCGCCAATGGCCTGGCCGCGTTGTATCTGGCTACCGGACAGGATGCGGCGTGCGTCGCGGAATCGGCCACCGGGGTGACCCGCTTCGAAGAGACCGCCGATGGCGGACTGTATGCGGCGGTCACCTTGCCCGGCATCATGGTCGGGACGGTGGGCGGCGGCACCGGGTTGCCGACGCAGCGGGCGTGTCTGGAATTGATGGGACTGGCCGGCCCGGGCAAGGCGCGGGCGCTGGCGGAGGTGTGCGCGGGGTTGTTGTTAGGTGGCGAGCTGTCGATCACCGCGGCGCTGAGCGCCGGCCATTTCGCCAGGGCCCATCACAAGCTGGCACGCCAGCGGCAGCATCCGGAGCCGCACTGATTGCATGTGTGATCCGCGCTGACGAACCAGCGCAGATTGAATCGAGGTGGCCACGCAATCGAAATGCTTACGCCGGTCCCCCGGCCACGTCATGTTGGGCGGTTCTTTGCTCCAGCACTGCCTCCTCGTAGAGCGTGTCGGGACAGATGTCCTGTTCGTGCGGCCATGATGCCGTGCCGTATGTCACGGCGACTCGGCGGAAATACTCCTCATCACGAAGTTCGCGAAACACGCCGAAATCGAGCAGATGTGAACAGTCGAATACTCCTCTCTCTCCATTCGTGAAGAGTATGTGGAGCCGATAGTTTGCCTCGGCTTGTATGGAGGCGACGCGCGGATTCATCGTCTATTTCAGCGGTTCGATTTTGTAAGGCTGCTGGCCAATCGCGGCGAGGTCCCAGTCAGCGAGAAGTTCATCCCGGTGAATCTCCATCCACGCCAGCGCCAGTTTCAGCTTGCTGCCGGGAATCGACCCTTCCAGAATTTCCCCGTCCGGAATTGCTAGGACAACTTCGTGCTCCTGATAACGGACGTGGACATGCGGTCGTTTGTGCCTCCTGTTAGCCATGACGTTTCCCCATCCATCAGCCTCCAAGTCGGCTTCCGGGTTCGTGTTGTTCACGCGGTGCCTCCCGCGAAGTTCCAATGGCTTAGCTGTCATGTCTGCAACACTCGGTAGTTTCTACTGGCTTGGTTTTGAAACATCAGATCTTTCATCTGACAAGAAGCGCCTTGCTTGGCTCGGCGCACGTCCAGGTGTGGCACCGGCTACCGGGAGCGCCACTCCGCAACAGGGTTAAGGGTTGTAATCAAGAGGGTCATTTCGACTCGGGGCGGGTAGCCGGTTGTCCACCACCGTCTTGTTCGCCGTTGGTTGGTTTGGCTGTCTTTATCTGTGGAACAATGCCCGCCATGAGATCAGCTTCATGGTCAAAGATCTTCAATGCCTCCTCATACTCCTGATCGGTCTTGAACTCATTGCGAACCACTCTGCCAGAGTCCAGTGTGCTCAGAATAGAGGGATGCTCCCGCCGGAGATCGTATAGAATATGCTGCCGAAAAGAGCCTGTTCCTGACCACTCCAACGTTGCCACATAGCCAAAGACCACATCTCTGCCGCTTACGAACTGCCCGCGATAAAGCTCAGGCTGAGCACCAAAGAAAGGGGAGAACCACTCCGAATCACGAGCCGTCTCGATAGCGAGAAGAATCGTTCCGACGGTCTTCCCAAAACTTCCCTTCTCGGGATACACAACTTGAATGACCTTGCGACCTTCGACTGTGGCGATGGTCGTGACCGTCGGCTCCTTCTGTCTCTCGATCCATGTGAAAGCCTTCTCCGTCGGCTCGGAAAACTGATCGTCAACGTATGGCATCTGCCGGTTCAGTAGGGACAGCCGAAACTCTGTAGAAACCTTGGCCGTCCAGTTTGGACCCTTGCCCCACGAATAAAGGTAGCAGTCTTTCGGAACCCCGGAGCGCAGATCATCTTCAGCGCTCACGACTGAGGAAAACGTTGCAAGCAGGACGATTATGAGAGAGCGCATTTTATTTTGGCGATTGAGGTAGGGACGCCGGTTATCCGACGCCCCCCTCGCAGATCCCGGCGTGCGGAACTACCGCACCGGGCTCCTCGGAGGACGCGCACACAGAGCGGGCCTTGATTGTTCGGTTGGAATTTGATCCTACAGGTTTGGA
>CAIZNN010000212.1 GCA_903934285.1 Akkermansiaceae bacterium
CACCCCGTCTTCCACCAGCACGCTCTTGTACGCATCCTCCCACTACCCGCCGCTGCGCCCGTGCTTGCGATTGTACCAGTGTGTGAAGCGCTGCATGAATCCTTTCATGTACTCGCTCAAATCGTGCCTCCGATAGGTGTAGCGCTCGTGCAGTTCCCGCGCCAACGACTCGTCCGCCAGCCCGCCCTTCACCTTCTGCCGCACTTCCGCCAACTCCTTCGCCACCACGACCACCGCCGCCTCGTTGTAGATGCGCCGCAACCGGCGCAGCAACTCCCCGTCCGACAAGCCGCCCGCCGGCAACGGTGGCACCTCCAGCAACACATGCACGTGGTTGCACATGAAGCAATACGACAGCACCCGGCACCCGGAAAAGTCCTCATACATCCGCATGTAGGTCCGCAGTTGTTCCTTGTCCTCTTTCCCAAACGCAAACCGCCGGTCCACCACCCGGCTCACGCAGTGATAGATCGCCGACCGTTCCGTCGAATCCTTCCATGGAGCAATAAAGCGCGCACGCATGACGCCAGTCTCCCATAAAAATCCACCGCGTCAAGGACTTTCTCGACAAGAGGACACTCCACTTGAGGAGACGTGGCAACACGGTGCCTGCGAGATGCCTGTCCGTGTGCTTGACATTCCCCGCCCCCGCCCCATGCTCTGCCTGACACCAGCCATATCAGCCATATCAGCCATATTAGCCACAGTGATTAACCACGCCCTCAATTTGATCAGCCAATTTTCCCATGAGCACGGTTCTGGAAACGATTGACGGCGGCACCCGCTACTTGGACAAGCGGGAAATCGCCGATGCGCGGCGCAACATGCAATTGCTGGTGGCCCATCAGCTCAAGTGCAGCCGGATGGAGCTTTACGTCCAATTCGACCGTGCGCTGAGCGACACGGACCTGCAACCGCTGCGCGAAGCGCTGAAACTCCGCGGCGAAGGGGTGCCGCTGCAACATCTGCTAGGGCAGGTGCTGTTTCATCGGCGCGAATTCAAGACCGACGCGCGAGCCCTGATTCCACGCCCGGAAACCGAAGAACTTGCCGAATGGTTGCTCAGCCTTGAATTGCCGGCAAGCCAAGCACTGCTGGACATGGGCTGCGGGGCCGGAGTGTTGGGTCTGACCTTGGCCGCCGAACGTCCGGACTGGCAGGTCACCCTGGCCGATGTTTCGCCCGCCGCCCTCGCTCTGGCCAAGGAAAATGCGGCCGCCCTCGGCCTCAACAGCCTGCGCTGGTGCCACAGCGATCTGTTTAGCGCCATCGATGGCACCTTTGACGGCATCGTGGCCAATCTGCCGTACGTGCCCGAGAGCGCGCGCGCCAGCTTGAGCCGCGAGGTGTTGCACGATCCGGCGCTGGCACTCTTCAGTGGGCCGCACGGACTGGACTTGATCACGCGCTTCGTTCCAGTGGCCTTCACACGGCTCAATCCCGGCGGCTGGTTAGCGTTGGAAATCGGTCACGATCAGGCTTCCCAGGTCGGCGAAATTCTACGACGCTCGGGCTTCAGCCACCTCGACATCAAAACCGATCTCTCCGGCGTGCCGCGCTTCCCCTTCGCCCGGCGTCCGGCCTGAGGCGCAATCCCCTTTCCACCCCACTCCACCCGAAGCCCCTATCCCCATTTAGCAACTATGGACAAACTGCTTGTTCACGGTGGTGCCACGCTGCGCGGGGCCATCAATATTTCCGGCTCGAAAAACGCGTCGCTACCGATTCTGGCGGCCGCCCTTCTGACGGCCGATGACTGCATTATCGGCCGTGTGCCCGATGTCTCGGACACCAATTACATGATCCAGATCCTCAGCGCGCTGGGGGCCAGCGTCGAACGCGCCTCGGGCACCGTACGCATCTCCTGCGGCGAACTGGCGGTGGAAGCGCCCTACGAACTGGTGCGGCGGATGCGCGCCTCCATCTGTGTGATGGGCCCGCTGCTCGCCCGCAAGGGCCGCGCCGTGGTCTCGCTGCCCGGCGGTTGCGTCATCGGCGACCGCCCGGTCGATCTCCACCTCCGCGGCTTGGAGGCGCTCGGCGCCAAAGTCGCCTTCGAAGGGGGCAACATCATTCTAACTGCTCCAACCGGGCTGCGCGGGGCGAACGTGGACCTTTGCGGCAGCCACGGCCCGACGGTGCTGGGCACCGACAACGTGATGATGGCCGCGACCCTGGCCGAGGGCCTCACCATCATTGAATCCGCCGCCGCCGAGCCCGAAGTGCTGGATCTAGCCAATTTTCTCAACGCGATGGGGGCCAAAATCGAGGGTGCCGGCACCCGTCGCATCGTCATCGAAGGGGTCAGCCAACTTCACGGCGCGCAACACACCGTCATCCCGGATCGCATCGAAGCGGGTACTTTCATGGCCGCCGCCGCTCTGGCGGGCGAGGGAGTCACCCTGCGCCGCGTCTGCCGTGACCACCTCACTGCCATCACCGCCGCCTTGGTCAAAGCCGGCCATCGCGTGGACTACAACCCGGCCGGCGACGTCTGCACGGTCCACCGCGGCGAGGACCCCCAAGGCTGTGATCTGGTCACCGCCCCCTACCCCGGCTACCCCACCGACATGCAAGCGCAAATGACCGCCCTGCTGGCCACCACCCCCGGCCTGAGCGTGATCAAAGACACCATTTTCCCGCAACGGTTCATGCACTGCGCGGAACTGAAGCGGATGGGCGCTGACATCACGGTGGACAATGGCACCGCCGTGGTGCGCGGCGTCGCACAACTCTCGGCCGCCCCCGTCATGGCCTCGGACCTGCGGGCCTCCGCCGCCTTGGTGCTCGCCGCTCTCACCGCCAAAGGCACCACCGCGATCCACCGCCTCTATCACATCGACCGCGGCTACGAACACATCGACGAAAAGCTGCTGCTGCTCGGGGCCGATGTGGAGCGCGTCAGAGACTGACTCCCTGCCAACGCCGCACGCATGAGCACCTCCGCCATCATCGTCGCCGCCGGCACCAGCCAGCGCATGGGCTTTGACAAGCTGGCCGCGCCTCTGGCCGGCCTGCCGGTGTTGCGGCGGACGTTGGAGGCGTTTCTAACATCCGAGTGCATCGCCGAAATCATCGTGGTCTGTCCGCTGGAGCGGTGGCAGTTGTTGCAGGACCCCGCCCCTGGCGGTTTTTCCAAACCGGTGCGGCGGGTCGACGGCGGCGCCACCCGGCAGGAGTCCGTGGCCTTGGGTCTTGCCGCGGTGGCACCGGCCACAGCGTGGGTCGCGGTCCACGATGGTGCCCGCCCACTGATCGGTCCGGACGACATTGCCCGCTGTGTGGCGGCCGCCAAGACCTTCCGCGCGGTGAGTCTGGCGCACCGCGTCACCGAGACGGTGAAACGTGCGGATGCGGATGACTTCTGCAGCGAGGCGGTGGCCCGCGACCACCTGTGGTTGATGGAAACCCCGCAAGTGTTTGACGCCACCCTGCTGCGGCAGGCCTATGCGATGGTGAGAGCCCAGCGCCTGGAAGTGACCGATGAAGTCTCCGCGCTGCAAGCCATGGGCGTGCGCGTCAAGTTCATCGCCGCCAGCCGCCCCAATCCCAAGATCACCAGCCCGGCGGATTTGGTGCTGGCGACCGCCATTCTAACAGTCCAATGAACGACGCCACTTACGCATGGCAACAACTGCCCGGCGGCCCGCGGCTGGCAGTGGCGACCTTGGCGCAGTCCGAGTGCGCCGCGCTGGCGATCTACGTGCCGGCTGGCAGTCGCGATGAGGTGGCGCTGCCGGCGGGCTTGGCGCATTTTGTGGAGCACATGGTGTTCAAAGGCACGGCGCGGCGCAGCGCGCGCGAACTGAATCTTGCAATTGAAAATGGTGGCGGCCAGCTCAACGCCTGCACCACTGAGGACCACACCGTGTATGAAGGCCGCGGCGAAGCCGGGTTGCTGCCGCTGCTCACCGATGTGCTGGCAGATATCGTCTGGCACGCCTCGCTTGCCGATGCGGACATCGCCCTCGAGCGCGAAGTCATCGGCGAGGAAATCACCATGTATCGCGAGACCCCGTCCGACCACGTCGGCGATCTGATCTCCGCCGCACTGTGGGCACCCCATCCGCTCGGCAACCCGATTTCCGGCTCCCTCAGTTCCATCGCCAGAATCACCCGCAAAAAATTGTTGGATTTCCGCAACCGGCATCATTTCCGCGAGGATCTGGTGATTGCCGCGGCCGGGCCGTTCACGCTGGAGCAGGTGCGGGACTTATTAGCGCCGCACCTGCCTGCAACCTTCCACCGGGTTGACCGCGCGCGGCCCTATACCCGGCCGGCGGGCCCGCCGGCGCAGGTGGCGGAAGCGCGCGACACCGAGCAATTGCAACTCTCGCTGGCATGGCACACGCCGGGGCGGCAGGATTCGATCCGCCATGCGTTGCGGCTGCTCAGCCTGATGCTGGGGGAAAGTGCCAGCTCGCGGCTGTTTCAGGAACTGCGCGAGGAGCGCGGGCTGTGCTATCAAATCACCAGCGATGTCACCTTGTTCCATGAAACCGGGGCCTTCGAAATCAGTGCCGGACTCGACCCGGACGCCCGCGACGAAGCCGTCGCCTGCATCTTGCGGGAAATCAACGACCTCGTCACCAATGGCCCCCGCCCCGGTGAGCTTGAGCGCGCCAAACGGCTGGCCATTGCCCAAAGCAAGCTCGCCTTCGAGTCCACCGCCGCCCACGCCGCTTGGGCGGGTGAGGGAGTGCTCGATTTCCAAGAAATCCTGACACCGGCACAATGGCGCGAGCGGATTGGCGCGGTGGACGATGCCGCCATCCAGCACGCGGCGAGGCTGGTCTTCCTCGAGCAGGAACCCGCGCGCGCCGAAATCGGCGCCACCCCCTGAGGCGCCGGCCGGGCGAACATAGCGGCGCGCAGCCAAGCCAGCTGCTCCGCATCGGCGACCCCCTATCTAACAGCTAATGGCCGCGGCGCGGAGCTACTCGCAAGCCGACACTTGAACCACCACCGATCCCGCGGTGGCGGGAGGATGGCCTGCCTAACTGAAAGCGAAACCATCCCAAGCAGATTCCACCGATTTCCCAAGCTGACCAGTTCAATGGCCGTCGAGATGATCCTCGCAATACTCATGCCCATTCAGGCCGACGCGGAAATCGCCGTGAGGATCGGTGACCTCGGTCTTGCCACAAATCTCACAGCGGTGAAACGCGTCCTCGGCGCTGGCCGTGGCCGCATTGAAATGGTCGCGCCGCTTGCCGGCTGCCGCCACCCGCGCCATCCCGCGCAAGGCCGGAATGCCAGCCCAGAACAGATAGTTGGCAAAAATCAGCAACAAAAACAGCAACCACAGCGGTGCCTTGAACACCGGCCAGATCAAGCCCACCGCGCCCAGAATCGCCAGAAACCTCACCTGCACCGGCAGGATGAAAAACAACCGGAACTCGACCCGCGGAAACAAGGTGGCAAAGGCAAAGAACGCCGCTTCGTAGAGGAACATGCCGTCGATGCCCAACCCCAGCAACGACGCGGGTTTGAGAAAATTCGCCGCGATCAGGCCCAGGATCCCGCAATAGTAAAACACGGAGGTCTTGAACACCCCCCAGGCCGACTCCAGCGCATCGCTGATCATGAAGGCGATCATCACCATGAACGCCATGAAAATCATCCCCATCGAACTGAACTGGCCGAAGCCTGAGGACGCGAACAAAAACGTCACCACCCGCCACACCTCGCCGGCCAGGATGCTTTGCTGGTCGAACATGAGTACCGCACCGATCCCCGGCCGCACCAGCTGCAGCACATACACCAGCACATGCAGCAGCGCGAAATACCGCAACAACCCCGGAAACGCCACCCACCCAAACCGTCGCTCAAATCCTTTTGAAAATACCATCGCGCCACCAATCAACGCCATGCACGGCCAATTGACAAGCCCAGGCATTCCGAACACACTCCGCGCGTGACCCCAGAATTGCAACATTCCCCGCTAGAGGCCGCTCATCACGCGCTTGGTGCCCGCCTCGTGCCCTTTGCCGGCTGGAACATGCCGGTCCAATACACCTCGATCCTCGATGAACACCGCGCCGTCCGCACCAAAGCCGGCATTTTCGACATTTCCCACATGGGCCAATTTTTCGTCAGCGGGCCGGGCTGCGCCGCCTGGCTCAACCGCCTCCTCACCAACAACGTCGAGCACCTCGCCCCCGGCCACGGCCAATACACTCTCATGCTCAACGACCAGGGCGGCATCATCGATGACCTCATCGTCTACCGCAGTGGCGAAGCGGACTTCTTCTTGGTCGTCAACGCCTCAATGGTGGAGGAGGACTTCTTCTGGATGGCCGCCCACCAAGACCCCGACATCGTTCTGCGCAACGAAAGCGCGCTGTGGGCTGGCATGGCGGTGCAAGGCCCCCAAGCCAGCGCGCTTTTCGCCGCCACCTGCCCCGACCTCCCCCTGCCACCCCCCAAAGGCTACGCCACCACCGCCGCAGGTGCCATCGTCAGCCGCACCGGCTACACCGGCGAGGACGGCTTCGAATGGTTCTGCCCCGCCGCCGCAGGCCCCGCCGCTTGGAACCAATTCATCGCCGCCGGTGCCACCCCCTGCGGCCTCGGGGCTCGCGACACCCTCCGGCTCGAAATGTGCTACCCGCTCAACGGCAACGACCTCTCGCCGGCGCACTCGCCCATCGAAGCCGGCCTCGGGTTCTTCGTCGACTTGGATAAGCCCGCCTTCATTGGCCGCGACACCTTGGTGCGCCACAAAACCGCCGGCACCACCGTCAAACTCAGCGCCATCCAATACACCGGCACCGGTGCCCCGCCCCGCGCCCACTACCCGGTGCTGGCCGATGATGGCACCGTCCTCGGCGAACTCTCCAGTGGCGTCCTCTCCCCTACCCTCATGACCGGCATCGGCATGGCCTACCTCCCCACCCGGTTCTCCAAACTCGGCACCCCCCTGCAAATCAAGGTGCGCGAGCGCCTGTTCCCCGCCACCGTCGTCAAAAAACCGTTCTATAAGCCCCAATAATCACCCGGGACAACGCGCCCCACTACAGAGCGCCCGCACTTGCGTTAGCCTGACCGCCGCGCATTTTTCTTTCTGCTCTTGCGATGTTGCGTCTTGGGTCTTTTCCCCCTAACGTGCCGCCACCATGACCGTTCCCGCTGATCTCCGCTACAGTTCCTCCCATGAATGGCTGCGCCTCGATGGCGACATCGCCACAGTAGGCATCACCGCTCACGCTCAGGAAGCCCTCACCGACGTCGTCTTCGTCGAACTGCCCGCCCCAGGCAGCAACGTCGATGCGGGCGATCCCACCGCCGTGGTGGAATCCGTCAAGGCCGCCAGCGACATCTACGCCCCGGTAGCCGGCGAAGTCATTGACCTCAACCTCGAGGTGGAAACCGACCCGTCGCTGGTCAACTCCGATCCTTACGGCAACGGCTGGCTCTTCAAGCTGCGCGTCCGCAATCCCGCCGAGGTCGGCGAGTTGCTCGATGCCACCGCCTACCGCGCCTTGATCAGTTAGAACCGGCCACTGCCAGCGCGCGTCCTTCCCGGTGGCCCCGGTGGCGCCCGGTGTCCCAGTGGTTTGCTGGGCAAGCTTCCTCTCAGCGCGGCGGTTACCGCCCCCCTTCCCCCCCAACTTGAGGCACATGCCCCGGCGTGTCTCAGGTCAAGCGGCTGACGCGCAATTGCTCGGCAGTTAGAAGGGCCTTGACGCGGGCGTAGTCCTCCTCGCAAGTCCCCGACACGAGCCGATAGGTATAACTCGGCCAATGCCGCATTTCCTCCAGTGCGTTATTCATTCGCAGGGCAATGGTTTCGGCGCTGTCGGTGCCGCGTCCGGCCAGCCGCGCCCGCAGTTCCGCCTCGCTTGGCGGCATCACAAACAAATCGACCCGCGCCCGTTGAATCGCCGGGTCGGCGCAGGCGCGCACTTGCGCCGCGCCCTGCACATCGATATCCATCACCACATCCCTGCCGGCGGCCAGATAGCCCAACACTTCCGCGCGCAACGTGCCGTAGTGGTGGCCATGCACCAGCGCATGCTCCAGAAATTCCCCGGCGGCTACCCGCGCGGCGAATTCCTCCCCCGACACAAAGTGGTAGTCGTGGTCGGCGCGCTCGCCGGGCCGCGGCTGCCGGGTGGTGCAGGAAATCGAATAATGCGCCGCCCGGTCCGCCGCCAAGCGCCGGCACAGCGTGGTTTTCCCCGACCCCGAGGGGCCGGAGACTACCAGCAAAACACCAGTGCGTGCGGACATGCATACAGGGTGACGGAGAAACCGCCAAACGGGAATTCATTTCTCGGATTTTCTGCCCGGCGCTGGATGCTGCCACTCAAGGCCTTGAAGCACGTTCGGCCACTGGGATCCTCATAACCCTAATGCAGGCCAACCGCCATGCACTCGTCGTCCAACTCCACCGCTTCCCCGTCTTGGAAGACGCGCCGCATGCCCAACCCGGCCCGGCCACTGTCAACTACATAATGGCTGGCATTATAGTCTAGGCATCACGAGGCCCCTGCCATCACCAGCACATCCGCGAACGGCAGGTCGGCTAACAAACCGAAGGCGGGGTGGCGGCTGAGCTGCGCACGGGTGCTCGCCGGGCTGGTCAGGCCGCAGAGGAATCGTGCCAGTTGCCGCGATGTCGCCAGCGCGGCGTGGTTTTCCGCCACCACCTCCCGCAGTGCGCGCCACGCGTCATCGCCGGGACGGCGGGCCGCGGCGCGCGTCACGGCCTGCGCAGGCACGCCGCGGCAGCGGTCGCAATGGCCGCAGGGTGCGGCCAGCGTCTCGCCAAAATGCCTGGTCACATAGGCCGTCAGGCAGCCGCGGTGGCCGGCCAGCGCGAGCACCTGGCCCAACCGCGCCAAATCCGCCTGCTCGCGCCGCGCGAACAAGCGCGCCAATTTTTCCGTTAGAGCGGGCAGTTCCCCCGGCGGTTTTTTCATGCGAAACCCTTGGCGGACGCCGGAGGGCTCCAGCACCAAGTCCCCGGCGGCGTGCAACCCGCCCAGCGCGGCGACGATTGTCTCGCGCGAAACGCCCAGGGCGGCCGCCAGCGCCGCCGGCTCGAAGCGCAACCAGCCGCGGCCGGGCCGGCCCGCCTCTAACACCTTTTGCAGGAACTTGCGCTCCGCCGCCGCGCGTCCGGCTAACATCTCGGCGAGGGTGCGGCGCATTTTTGCGCGGTAGTTCGCGTAAAAGCTCCCGGTCGCCTCGATGATGTGATCGATCTCAAGATAGGTCAGCACCGTGGCGACGACCGTCGGGCGGATGTCGCAAGTGACGGATAGATCGTAGGCCGACACATCGAACGTCTGGCCGAGGCGCAGCACCCGGTCGAGCAGGTTGCCCAGCGCGCCGGGCGTCGGGGTGTCGGCGTAGATGAAATTCTCCAGCACGGTGAGGTCGGCGGCGCAAGCGAGCAACTCACACACGGCGGGCTGGCCATCGCGGCCGGCGCGGCCGATTTCCTGGGTGTGGTTTTCCAGGCTCTTGGGCAGGTTGTAGTGGATCACGCCGCGGATGTCCGCCTTGTCGATGCCCATGCCAAAGGCGATGGTGGCCACCATGATGCGGGTGTCGCCCGCCATGAACGCGTGCTGCGCCTCGGCGCGACAAGCATCGGGCAGGCCGGCATGATAGGCCCGCGCCGCATGGCCGTGGCGGGCTAACAAGGTGGCGACTTCCTCCGCCGTCTCCTGCCGCGTCACATACACCACCGCGGAGCCCTCCAGCGCGGCGACCCTGTCCAACAACACAGCCTGGCGCTCACCAGGCGTGCAGCGGGTCACCCGCAGTTCCAGGTTGGGGCGATGAAAGCTGAGCTGCACGTGATCGGCGGCAGCGATGCGGAAATGGCGTCGGATCTCGCGGGCGACCTGCGGGGTGGCGGTAGCCGTTAGGGCGAGCACGCGGGGGATTTTGAGGGTGCGGCAGAGCCGGGCGAGTTTGAGATATTCGGGGCGGAAGTTATGGCCCCACTCGGAAATGCAGTGTGCCTCATCGATGGCGACCAATTGGACCGGCAAATTTTTCAAGTGTTGGCGGAAGCTGGCGTTGGCGAGGCGCTCCGGGGCGACGTAGAGCAGCTTGAGGGAGCCCGCGGCGAGTTGTTCATGGACGTGAGCGAGGGCGTCCGCATCGAGGGAGGAATCGAGCCGCGCGGCGGCAATCCCCTTGGCGGCGAGCGCGTCCACCTGGTCTTTCATCAATGCGATGAGCGGCGAAATGACCAGTGTGAGCCCGTCCAACAGCAGTGCCGGAAGCTGATAGCACAGCGACTTGCCACCACCCGTGGGAAACACCGCCAGCGCCGACCGGCCAGCCAGCAATGCCAAAATCACCGCTTCCTGCCCGTCGCGGAAGCGGTCGAAGCCAAAGCGTTCGTGGAGAGTCTGCAGCACGCCGCAAGCTCGCCTGCCCGGCTGCCGATGACAAGCCGGAAGCGCCACGCGACCAGCAAGAGGCCGGACTTGGCCTGCATATTGGGCTGGCTAGCATCGCGATTCCGGCCCAGCGTTGCGCCGCAGCCCCCGCCCCATGCCTGTCCCCACCCTCATTCCCTGTCTGCCCACACAGCCGCGACGGCTGAGTTCCCGCCGCTGGTCTGGAGCCCTCTTACCCGATAACAGATAGCCCTCCCCCCATGCTCCCCGTGTTTGAAATCGCCGATGCCCTGCGCGCCACCATGGCGAGCAGTGCCCGGCCACGCGTGCTGCTCAAAGCACCCACCGGCTCGGGGAAATCCACCGCGGTGCCGGCCATGTTGTTAGAAGCGGGGTTGGCCGGGCGGATTCTGGTTGTCGAGCCGCGGCGGATGGCGGCGCGGTTGCTTGCGGGGTGGGTCGCCAAAGCCCGCGGCTCGGTTCTCGGCCAGGAAGTGGGCTACGCGGTGCGCTTCGACAGCCGCTACCGCGACGACACGCGCATCCTCTATCTAACCGACGGGGTGTTCCAGCGTTGGCTGCAGGATGATCCGATGCTGACCGGGGTGGGCGCGGTGATTTTCGATGAGTTCCATGAACGGCGGCTGGCGGTGGACATCGCGCTGGCCCGCTGCCTCAATCTGCAAGACGGCGCGCGGCCCGAACTGCGGTTGGTGGTGATGTCGGCCACCTTGGAAACCGCCGGGCTGGCCGCGTTCCTCGCGCCGGTGCGCGCGCTGGAAGCCGGCGGCCGGGTCTATCCGGTGGACATTGTCTACCGCGCGGAACGCGTGGCAGCCGGCAACGAGCGCCGCGGCGGCCCGCCGCGCGAAGTGCCCATCTGGGAGCGCATGGTCGAGGTGTGCCGCGAAGCCATGGCCCTAGGCGACGCCGGCAACATCCTGATGTTTTTGCCCGGCACCCATGAGATCCGCAAGACCATCGAGTTGCTGGCAGCGGGGTCCGCCGCGCGCGACTGGGAGGTGGTGCCGCTGCACAGCACGCTGGCGCCGGCCGCCCAGGAGGCCGCCATCACGCCCGGCGCGCGGCCGAAGATCATAGTAGCCACCAACGTTGCCGAAACCTCGATCACCATCGAAGGCGTGCGCACCGTGATTGATTCCGGGCTGGCCCGCATCGCCGCATTCGAGCCGCGCCGCGGCATCAACACCTTGCTCATCGGCAAAATCTCGCGGGCCGCCGCCGAGCAACGCGCCGGGCGCGCCGGGCGCACTGCCCCCGGCCGGTGTTTCCGCTTGTGGAGCCAGCCCGACCACGCGCGCCGCGCCGAGTTCGAGGCGCCGGAAGTGCACCGCGTCGATCTCTCGGAAGCCGCGCTGCTGCTCAAGACCTCGGGTGTTAGGGAGCTGCGGCAATTCCGTTGGCTCGATGCCCCGAGCGAAGAGGCGCTGGCGCGCGCCGAGCGCTTGCTGCACGATTTGGGCGCGCTGGATGCGGCCGGGGATCCCACCGCCGAAGGCCACCAGATGGCGGCGCTGCCGCTGGAGCCGCGGTTTTCCCGGCTGATGCTCGCCGGCCACGAGCACGGCTGCGTCAGCGAGACCGCGTTCATTGCCGCGGCGGTGCAGGGCGAGGGCATCTTCTCGGGCAAGCGCGGCGCGGTGGGCCGCAAGGACTTTCTCTATCCGGATGACGGGTCGGATTTCGCCGGCGAGTGGCGCGCCTTTGACTCCGCCCAAGCGATGAACTTCGATGCCTCGCGCTGCGCCGCGCTGGGCATCCTAGCCCGCGGTGCCCGCGAGACCGCACAAGGGTTTGAGCGCCTGCGGTCCTTGGCTAACCGCTTCGGCTGGGCCTGCCAGCCCATCGACTTCGAGGGCCACCGCGAACCGGTCGGCAAGGCGATGCTCGCCGGCTTCAGCGACCACCTCGCCATCCGCTTGAGCCAGGGCACCCTGGCCTGCCGCTTGGTGGGCAATCGCCGCGGCAAGCTCGACGAGGACTCATGTGTTAGAAACGCCGCGGCCTTCGTCGCCGCGGAAATCACCGAGGTGGAAGCCCGCGAGGTCATCGTGCATCTGCGCCGCGCCACCGGCATCGATCCGGCATGGCTGGCCGGGTTATTCCCCGCTGATCTAACGGAATCGGGCGGGGCCGCCTACGACGCCGTCCGCAAGCGGGTGGTGGCGCGCAAGGAGACCCGCTTTCGCGATCTGATCATCGAGGCGAAGGAAAGCGACCACGGCGTCAACCTCGATGCCGCGGCGGAACTGCTCGCCGCCCGCGTCGTGGCGGGCGAACTCACACTCAAGAACTGGGACCACACCGTCGAGCAATGGACGGCGCGCCTCGCCGCGCTGGGCCGCTGGATGCCGGAACTCGGGCTGCCCGGCTGGTCGGAGGACGACCGGATTGCCGCCATCGCGCAGATATGTCACGGTGCGGTGAGTTACAAGGAGATCAAGGAAGCCAACGTCTGGCGGGTGCTGCGCGAATGGCTCAGCGCGGCGCAGCGCGCGGCGCTGGATGCCTATTGCCCCGAGCGGGTCAACCTGCCTAACGGCCAGTCCGCGAAAATCACCTACGCCGCAGGCATGGATCCGTTCATCTCGCTCCGGGTCTCGCACTTGTTTGGCATTTGGGAAACGCCGACCATCGCCGCGGGCCGCGTGCCGTTGTTAGTCCACATTCTAACACCCGGGCAGAAGCCCTGGCAAATGACCAAAGACCTCCACGGCTTCTGGCAAACCGGCTACGCCCGGATGAAGAAGGAAGTCGCCGGGCGCTATCCGCGCCACCCCTGGCCCGACGATCCGAAGGCATGGGTGAAAGAAAAAGCAGAAAAACCGAAATGCTGAAATGCAAGACAAGACAGAAGACAGAAGACAGAAGACAGAAGACAGAAGACAGAAGACAGAAGACAGAAGACCGCTTCGCTCCCAGACAGAAGAAAAGAGGCGCTTCCACTCTTTGTCTTCTGTCTTCTGTCTGCTGTCTTGCAGCGAAGCGGTCTTCCGTCTGTTTTCCTGACGACCAACGACATCTAACTAAAAACTGACAAACTCCATGTGGCGCTTGCTTCTGCTATTTTCGATTCTGCCGATTGGTGCGGCCTTGCTGTTGCGCTGGTGGTTTGGCCTGCGCGTGCTGGAAAGCCTCGGCGGGCGGCCGTGCCGCTGTGATCCGGCGCGCTGGGACCAAGCCCTCGGCAGCGGCCAGCCTGCCATGTGCGCCGCCGCAGCCCCGGTCGGTGAGCTGGGCGAGCGACTGCGGCTGGCGGCGCTGGCGCAGTGGCAGCAACGCGAGCCGAAACGTGCCGCCGCGCGGGAGTCGAGCCGGCGCTTTGGGCTGGCGGTGCCACCGTTGAGTGCGATCGTGGCGGTGTTTGCGGCGATTCTGGCCAAGATTCCGGTGACCGGAGCGCTGGTGATTTTCATAGCGGCCACGGCGCTGGCCACGGTGTTTGGCTTGCTCTCGCTAGGGGCGGAACTGCGCGCCATCGCTCTTGCCGCACGCAACCTGCGCGCCGCCCGCGCCTTCGTCCGCAGCGAGGAGGAAGACGCCGTGATCGAAGCCGCCATTGCCAGGGCCTGGTGCGAGACGGTGCCGCCGGTGCTGCGCTTGCTGTGAGAGGCGGCAGGGGCAGGCTGGCTGCAAATGAGAATTCACCATCCTGAAAATTCCCCCTCGACCCCGCCGCCGCATTTTGATATACGGCGCGTGATGAGTGCGAGAAAATCCCCGGCTGTCAAACAGGTGTCTGCGACGGACACGCCAACACCCAACACCCCGGCACGGGCGCTTGCCATCACCGCTGCCGCGGCGGCCGACCTGCTGCTCGTCTGCCTGCAGGACCCGTTCGATGGCGTGGGCGATTCCACCACCCTCATCCGCACCACGGTGCCCGCCGCCGACGGCAATCTCTCCCACCAATGGATGCTCGAAGCGGTGATGGAAATGAACCCGCCGCGCTTCTTCGAAGGCTGGGCCACCCGCGGCACCTTCACCCTCGACCTGGGCGTGAGCGCCACCGCCCTACCCGCGGCCGGCACCTGGGGCGGCACCGCCTCCACCCTAACGGGCAGCGGCGTCTGCCGCGTCATCGTGCTGCGCGATGCCGACAACAAAGTGCATTTCTCGCTAGAGTCCGACGCCCGCCACGCCCCCGAAAAGCCCCTGCCCGCGCCCGACGCACAACGGTTCCTCAACGCCGACATCGCGTTCAATGCCAACGGCAAAAGCGGTCTCAGCGCCGGCGCGGTCGCCGTCATATCTAACAAACCATGGGCGCGCCTGCTCGCCGGTTCCAGCGCGGCGAGCAGCGGCCTGGCCTTCGATGGCGGCTGGCGGCGCAATTTGGCCGAAGGCGATGGTGACTCGATGGTGCCGGGCAGCTGGGCGTTCGCGGTGATGACGCCCGACGCCTATCAAGCGCTGTGCCTCAACCACGGCTGGGTGCCATATGTTCTGTGAAAGCCAGTGGGGCGCTGCGCTGATCCGTCAAGTCCCCCTCTCGTGCAAGATGAAGCGTTTACCCATGCCGTGCACGTCTTCGACACCGACCCACCCCGATCCGCCGCGACATCCTGCGGTCCGCTCGGACCGCAGGATGTCGCGACGGCGCCTCAAGGAGGGGCGGGTTCCCAGCCGCCGAGGCCCAACGGTTTTGCCCTTAGAGCCACGTTTCCAACAAGAGTCCGGGCACGCGGGAAAACTCACTCGTGTTACCGGTGACGAGGATAAGACCGTGTTCCAATGCATGACCGGCGATGAGAGTATCGAGCGGGCCGATGGCCTGCCCGGCAGCGGCCAAGTCTTGGCGGACCCGGGACGAATACTCCGCGGAGGATTGCGTGAAGGGCAGCACGGTCAATGGGGCCACGAAATCCCCAACCGCACGAAGATGACGCTGCACCGCGCCCGAATGCAGGGCTCCGTACCGCAATTCATGATAGCTGATAGATGACAAGAACACCGAACTGGGCCCCTGCTTCCGGAAGTGAGCTACCGCCGCTGGGTTGCCCTTCATGAAAAGAATGCTGGTGTCGGTATCGAGCAAAAACATCAGAATTCGATGTTCCGGTGTTCTCCCTGCGGCTGGCGCACGAAGCTGTCGTCGAGCCTCCCGACGGCGAACAATTCCAGATAGCCTTGCGGCCAGGAATTCTCCTCAGGGAGCGGTCGGAGCACCAAGGTGGCGCCCTTTCGTTCAATCTCAACCCGCTTCGCATTAAGGCGAAACTCCTTGGGAATGCGGACGGCTTGCGAACCACCCGAGATAAAAACAGTCGTTTTCATGCAGGACATACATATATCCGGATTCCGGCCTTTGCAAGAGCAACTTCCGATTCTTAACCTTTAACCACGGGCGGCCCGTCCGTGTCCCTCCCGCGCCGTGTCCCTGTTGCAAAATGAAGGGTTTGCCCATGCCCGTGCACGGGTTCATGGCCGACCGACCACGTTCCGCCGCGACATCCTGAACTCGGAGGAAAATGGATGAGACCTTGTGAAGAAAGGCGGCGGGCAGGATGCCCGCGCCACGGTGGTCCGGGCTTCCTGCCCGGAGTTAAATGGTCTCACATGATTTCCCGGTTGAATGCCAATATCCGGCTGAGTTCAGGATGTCTGAGCCTGCGGCGGCGGCACGCCGCAGCCACCCGCGCAGGCGCGGCATCGTGGCGCGTTAGAGCGACGCGGCGCGGGTCTTGGGGATGGCGCGCCAATCTAACAACCCCTTGCTCCAGGCCCACAGCAGGCCCTCGGCGAGCAGCAGCAGGAAGAGCATGGCGGCAACGAACGCGCCCACCGAGAGCTTGAGGAAGGCCACGGCGAAGGGCAGCAGAAACACGGTTTCCACGTCGAACACCAAAAACAACAGGCCGAACATGTAGTACTGCGAGTGGAAGCGGGTTTGGCGGTCGGAGAGCGGATTGACGCCGCATTCGTAGAGGGCGTTTTTCTCCGGGCCCTTTTTGATCGGGGTGAAAAACGTCATCCACACGCGGGCCAGGGCCAGCGCGCCGAGCGGCACGGCCAGCGCCACGACGAAGAAGACGAGAATGGGAATGTACGGATGGTGCATGCGTCAGGCGCGTGGGGAGGCCTCAGATTTTCCAAAGTTGCAGCACGCGCAGGTAGTTGGCGCGTTCATACACCGACGGATCGGGACAATGGGCCAGGCTCATGCTGCCGCGCATCTGGTCGACCGATTCGTATTCGTGGACTTCCATCCAGCGGTTCAATTCGGCGAGCAGGCCGGCGAGGTGTTCGGGGCCGTGCTTGAGCAAGGTGGAAACCACTTGCACCACATTGGCGCCGACCATGATGCCCTTGATGATGTCCTCAAACGTGTGCACCCCGCCGCTCAGCGCGATGTCCGCCTTGATGTGACCGTGGATGATGGCGATCCAGCGCAAGCGCTGGCGCAGCTCGGTCGAATTGGACAGCTCGAGGTAGGGGACGGCTTCGAGTTCCTCGATGTTGATGTCCGGCTGATAGAAGCGGTTGAACATGACCACCCCGGCGGCGCCGCGGGCGTCGAGTTGTTTGGCGAAATACCCCGGCGAGGAGAAATACGACGACAGCTTCACGGCAATCGGGATGGTGACGCTGGCCTTGACCGCCTCGAGGATGTCGAGGGTGCGCTTTTCGACCTCGGTGCCCGATTCGTTAGGATTGGTGGCGACGTAATAGACATTGAGTTCAAGCGCGTCGGCACCGGCTTGTTGGATGAGGCGGGCGTGATCGGTCCAACCGCCCATGCTGACGCCATTGAGCGAGCCGATGACTGGAATGGCCACCGCCTCCTTGATTTTGGCGATGTGTTCCAGATACTTGTCGGGCCCGAGCGCGTAGTCAGCCATCTGCGGGAAGTAGGAACTGGCCTCCGACGAGGAGCCGGCGGAAAACTCGGTGTGGGCGAACTCCGCGAGTTGCTGGCTGGTGATTTGTTCCTCGAAGAGCGAATGCATCATGATCGCCGCGGCACCGGCGTCCTCAAGCCGGCGCACGGTGTCGAGCTTGTCAACCATGGGCGATGCGCCGGGCATCACTGGGTTCTTCAAGGGCAGGCCGAGATAGGTGGTGGATAGGTCCATGGAATCAGATGGCTGGTTTGGTGGTTTCAGGAGCGGTGGCAGGCGCGCTGTTGGCGGCGAGTTGTTGATAGAGGGCGAAGCGTTCCTTGACCGAGGCGGCAGCCATTTGTTGGAGCACCGCCGAGCGTTCCGGGTTGATGCGCTCCAACATCTGGAAGCGCGTCTCGTTGCGGGTGAACTCCGCCAGCGACGCTTTCGGCGCGCTGGAGTCGAGCTTCATCGGGTTTTCGCCGGTGGCGGTGCGGCGCGGGTCGAAGCGGAACAACGGCCAGTAACCGCAGGCCACCGCGCGCTTCTGTTGTTCGAGCCCTTGCGACAGGCTGTAACCGTGCGCCACGCAATGGCTGTAGGCGATGATGAGCGACGGCCCGGGGTAACTCTCCGCCTCGCGGAAGGCGGTGACGGTCTGCGCGTCCTTGGCCCCGAAGGCCACCCGCGCCACATACACCGAACCATACGTCGTGGCTATCAGCCCGAGGTCCTTTTTCGGCAAGGCCTTGCCGGCCATGCTGAACTTGGCGACCGCACCCAGCGGCGTGGACTTCGATTGCTGGCCACCGGTGTTAGAATAGACCTCGGTGTCGAGCACCAGGATGTTGACATTGCGCCCGGAGGCAATCACGTGATCGAGCCCGCCGAAGCCGATGTCATAGGCCCAGCCATCGCCACCGACGATCCACACGCTCTTGTCCACGAGGTGGTCGGCAATCTGGCTGAGGGTGCGCGCGTCGCGGCCGGTTTGGCCCTGGAGCGCCTGGCGCACGGCCACCACCCGCTCGCGCTGGGCGTTGATGCCGGCTTCGCTGGATTGGTCGGCAGCGAGGATGGTGCCGACGAGCTCGTCACCTAACAATCCCGCCTGTCCGCCGAGCAACACGTGGGCATAGGCGCGGGTTTGGTCGAGGCTGGCGCGGAAGCCGAGGCCGAATTCCGCGTTATCCTCAAACAACGAGTTGGCCCAGGCCGGTCCGCGGCCGCAGGCATCGGTGGTGTAAGGCGTGGTCGGCAGGTTGCCGCCATAGATGGAGGAACAGCCGGTGGCATTGGCGATGAGCAGGCGGTCGCCAAACAATTGGGTGAGCAATTTGAGATAGGGCGTTTCGCCGCAACCGGCGCAGGCACCGGAATATTCAAACAACGGCCGCATGAACTGCGAGGTCTTCACGTCGTCGCGCAACATCGCGCGGTCCGGATCGGGCAGTGCGAGGAAGAACGCGTAGTTTTCGCGTTCGGCGTCGCGCAGTGGCAATTGCGCCACCATGTTGATCGCCTTGCGGCTCGGGTTGCTCTTGTCCTTGGCCGGGCAAACGTTGACGCAGAGCTGGCAACCGGTGCAGTCCTCGGGCGCGACTTGCAATGAGTAGAGCAGGCCGGGGTATTCGCGCACCTTGAACTCGGTGGATTTGAAGGTGGCCGGCGCGTTGGTTAGATGATCGGGCGTGAACACCTTCGGCCGGATCGCCGCGTGCGGGCACACCATCGAGCACTTGTTGCACTGGATGCAGAGGTCCATTTCCCACACCGGGATTTCCTCGCCGATGTTGCGTTTTTCCCACTGCGTGGTGCCGGTGGGCCAGGTGCCATCGACCGGAAACGCGCTAACCGGCAGGAGGTCGCCCTTGCCGCCGAGCATCAGCGCGGTGACGCGCTGCACGAAGTCCGGCGCGGTGGCCGGCACCAGCGGCGGCTGCGGCACGCTGGAGGTGGCGGTTTGCGGGTAGTCGATGTGGACCAGGTTTTCGAGCGTGCTGTCCACCGCGTCGTAGTTGCGCTGGACCACCGCGTCGCCGCGCTTGCCGTAGGTTTTCTTGATTGCGTACTTGATGGCGGCGATGGCCTCGTCTTTCTCCAACACCCCGGAGATGGCGAAGTAACACGTCTGCATGATCGTGTTGATGCGCCCGGCCATGCCGCAGTTGCGGGCCACGGTGCTGGCGTCGATGGCGTAGAACGCGAGTTTCTTGGCAATGATCTGTTGCTGCAGGTCCAGCGGCAGGCGGTCCCACGCCTCGTTGGGATCGCCGGGTGAGTTGAGCAGGAAAATGCCCCCCGGCTTGGTGTAATCGAGCACGTTGATCTGGTTGAGCAAGTCGAAGCGATGGCAGGCGACGAACTCGGCGCTGCGAATCAGATAGGTCGAGCGGATCGGCGCCGGGCCGAAGCGCAGATGCGACACGGTCATCGCGCCGGCCTTCTTCGAGTCATAGACGAAATAGCCTTGCGCGAAGTTGTCGGTGCCTTCGCCGATCATCTTGATGCTGTTTTTGTTAGCACCGACGGTGCCATCCGAGCCGAGGCCGAAGAACACCGCTTGCTTCATGCCGGCGGGCACCACTTCAAAGTCCGCATCGTAAGCCAGCGACAGGCCGGTGACATCATCGTTGATGCCCACGGTGAACATCATTTTCGGCGCGGCCTTGGCGAGTTCGTCAAACACCGCCTTGACCATCGACGGGGTGAATTCCTTGGAGCCCAGACCATAGCGCCCGCCGATCACGCGGATCTGATGGGTGTCTTTCAGCAGGCCCAAGGTCTCCGCCTGGCGCAACGCGGCCACCACATCGAGGAACAACGGCTCGCCCACCGCGCCCGGCTCTTTCGTCCGGTCCAGCACCGCAATCGACTTGACCGTCGCGGGCAGCGCCGCGGCGAAATCTTCCACCGAAAACGGCCGGTACAAGCGCACCTTGATCAAGCCGGTCTTGTCGCCGTTGTCATTGAGCCAACCGACCGCCTCGCCCGCGGCTTCCGCACCCGAGCCCATCATCACGACCACCCGCTCGGCGGCCGGGTCGCCCTCGTAATCAAACGGTTTGTAGGCGCGGCCGGTGCGGGCCGCGAAGGCATCCATCGCCTCCCTAACCAAACCAGGCAGTGCGTCATAGAACGAATTGCACCCTTCGCGGGCCTGGAAAAACACGTCCGGGTTTTGCGCCGTGCCGCGGATCACCGGCTGGTCGGGCGTCAGCGCGCGGTCGCGGTTGGCTTGCACGCAATCGTCGTCGATGAGCGCGCGCAGGTCGTCATCGCTGAGCAGCGCGATTTTGGACACCTCGTGGGAGGTGCGGAACCCGTCGAAAAAGTGTAGAAACGGCACCCGCGAGCGCAAGGTGACCATTTGGGAAATGAGCGCCGTGTCCTGCGCCTCCTGCACCGAGCCGCCCACCAACATCGCAAACCCGGTCTGGCGGCACGCCATCACGTCCGAGTGGTCGCCGAAGATGCTCAACGCATGGGTCGCCAGCGCGCGGGCCGTCACGTGCAGGCAGAACGGAATGAGCTCGCCGGCGATCTTGTACATGTTAGGAATCATCAGCAGCAGCCCCTGCGACGCGGTGAACGAGGCGCTCAGCGAGCCCGCCAGCAAGGCGCCGTGCAAGGCGCCGGCGGCGCCGCCTTCGGATTGCATTTCCAACACGCTGGGGACCGCGCCCCACAGGTTCTTGCGTCCGGCCGCCGACCATTCGTCCGCAAACTCTGCCATCGGCGACGATGGCGTGATCGGGTAAATGGCAAAAAACTCGTTGAGTCGGTAAGCAACGGCGGCTACCGCCTCGTTCGCGTCAAGCGTGCCCATGGCACTGGGGGTTGATGAGTTCACCGCGCCAACAAGCCCATAAACGACCCGCAGGTCGACTAAATAGCAGCGATTGGGGTGAAAAAAGCCGGTTATGCGAAGTGATTGCCCCAGCCACAAAAGCCGGCCGATCCCCGCACCGCCCGCTTTGTTCACCTCCACCCGCTGCCATCGCCCGCGGCGCCTGGCCCAGGCCCGGCGGGCAGGACCCCAGCGCCAAACCCCACGGTTTCTTGAGCTTGCGCATCGCCTGCCGCCACGATACGCTGCGCGCCTGCCCGCCGGCGACGCCCCACAACCGTCGCCGCGGGCTGGCCACCGCCCCCGTAGTTCAATGGATCGAACGGAGGTTTCCTAAACCTTAAATTCAGGTTCGATTCCTGACGGGGGCACTCCTTGAATCCTTGTAGATAAAGGGATTCTAGGGGAACACAGGGGAACAGAAATGCACGCAGGGGAAGCTAAAGTCCGTATCGACACCGTATCAGAAAAGGATGAAAAAAGAGGCCGGGCAGACGGGCCACAACAGCCCTGATCATCAGACCCCCGGTTTGGGTGAATTGGGCTTAACATTGCATGAACAAACCGATAAACATTTCTTAGAGAACGGCTTTCTAGGTGGCCGGGCAAGCTCGACAAACCAAAGGCACAGGCAATGCACCCAACCGGAAAAGACCAACAAGATCCCGAAGAACCAGAGCCTGGCGCTTTTGGTTTTTTCAACTTGGACTTCGAGGTTGAAGAAAGACCGATCACTTTTTCTGATGTGCAATCACTCCTCGATCAATTCACCGCGAAAACAGGACGACAGGGTGGTTCATCGACGGAGGTTGAGACGCAACCGGACGCGGATCAACCCAGCCTCTATTCGCTCATAGAAAAGACCATGAAAATCTCAGGCGTGGTCCCGAAAGCTCTGCTCGACCAGTTGCTCACCTACGCTGACGTTGCCCACCGGTTGCAATGTTCGGAACGGCACGTGAAAAAAATCAAGGCCCGAGGCGATTTGCGCGCTGCTCCAATTCAGGGGAAAGTGGTCCGGTTTTCAAACGAGGAATTGCAACGGTATCTATCAGAGGACGCACCCAAGAGATCGAGAAGCAAACACCGGTGAGCCCGCGAGTTGGTTCGTCGTCCCAGGCAGGACGCGACGATGGCAGCCCGGCGCAACAGGATGAGTCGGCCGCTCTAGACTCATCGGAGTGGTTTCCGATAACCGCAATCCGAGATGCTAGGAAAAAGTGCTCAGATATTCAAAAATGGACGGAATCTGTCCTTTTCTGCATACATTGGCACGTCGTGAGCATAAGCAATGCGGGCGGCAATTTGAAGAGCGCATGAATTGGGCGGTTTGAAAAGCGCATGCTGTTAGAGGGGCGTCTTCTTCGATAGCTTCTAACGAAACTCTTCTTCCTTCGTCTTCTTCGGCGTCTTCTTCCGGGGTGAAGGGGGCGGGGTTTCTTCGTGGAGCGGGGGCGTGCAAGAGTGGTGCCGGCGGGTTGTTCTGAGTCCGCCGATGAGCGCGAAGACCAAACCCAAGTGCCTGCATTGCAAGGAAGAGTATTGCTGTGACCCCCGCAATTTCGGGCGTCAGAAGTACTGCCCGAAACCGGATTGCCGACAGGCCTCCAAGGCGGCCAGCCAGCGGCAATGGCTGAGTCGGCCGGAGAACCGGGATTACTTCCGCGGGCCGGAAAATTGCGAGCGTGTCCGCCTGTGGCGTCTGGCCAATCCCGGCTACCGGCGCAACAAGAGGACTGCGCCCAAAAGTGTGTTACAAGAACCCTTGATCCCTCAAGCGGTTGAAAACAAGGAAGTTGCGCAGCCAGCGGTCTCATCCGTGTTACAAGAGGTCTGCCTTGTGCAACCATCTCTGGTTGTGGGACTTATCTCGATCATGTCCGGTTCCGGGTTACAAGAGGACATCGTCGCCATCGCCCGTTGTTACATCAATCGCGGCGAGGACATCCTGCGCATGGTGCCTGGGAGGTCCGCCATCCCAAGCCATGAAAACCAAGCCAATCCTGTGCCCGGAACGTCTGCGGCACGTCCCCCGCCAATTCAGCTGGATCGACCAACGCCTCGTGCGTGACGGGCATATCCAGAACCGGTCGCCCGAAGCCCTCGCCCTCTACCTGTTCCTCTGCACCGTGGCCGACGCGCAGGGCGCGAGCTATTACTCCGACACCGCCGCCGGAAAAATCCTCTCGTTTTCCTCCGTCCAATTGCGCGAAGCCCGGATCGAGTTGGTGACCTCCGGATTGATCGCTTACCGCAGCCCGTTCTATCAGATATTGAGTCTGGAACCCAAACCCGCCGTTCCGATAGTCCGGGCACCCGAACCCCGCTTGGGCGAGGTCCGTTCCATCGGCGAAATCCTTCGTGCGATGATGGAGGTGCCGCAATGATTGATTACGAAACCTATTGCCGGATCCGCCTCTTCCATCGGGAGCGCGGCCTGAGCTTCAACCAGATCGCCGCCGAACTGGGGATCCGCCCGCAAACGGTGGCCAAATACGCCAACCTCGCTACCTTCCCGCGCCGCCGCGGCATCAAACGTCCGAGCAAGCTAGACCCGTTCAAGCCCGCAATCACCCGCTGGCTTGAACGCCATCCTTACACCGCCACCCAGATCTATCAGCGCCTGTGTGCCGACGAGGGATACACCGGCGGCTTCAGCATCGTGAAGGCCTACGTGCGGGCCGTGCGCCCGGTGCGCCACCCGGCCTTCCTCACTCTCGCTTTCGCTCCCGGCGAAGCCGCTCAAGTGGACTGGGGATGCGCTGGCACCATCACCCTGGGCAACACCCGCCGCCGCTTGTCCTTTTTCGTCATGGTCCTTTGCCACAGCCGCATGGCCTATGTCGAGTTCACCTGCGGCGAGGCCATGGAACACTTCCTCGCCTGCCATCGCAACGCGCTGGAGTTTTTCGGCGGCACGCCCGGCGTCATCCTCATCGACAACCTCAAGACCGGGGTGCTCAAACATCCTTTCGGCGAGCGGGCAGTCTTCAATCCCCGCTATCTGGACTTCGCCGCCCATTACGGGTTCGAACCCCGCGCCTGCAACGTGCGCAAAGCCAACGAAAAAGGCCGCGTCGAAAGCGGCGTCGGTTATGTGAAGAAAAACTTCCTCGCCGGACTCGAACTTCCTAACAGCCTTGGCGGCGTCAATACGGCGGCCCGCCGGTGGATGGACTCCATCGCCAACGTGCGCGACCACCGCGCAACGCGCAAACCGCCCGTTGAACTCTTCCTGATAGAAAAGCCCGCCCTGCGTCCGTTGCCAACCGTGGCCGGCGACACCTCGGTCACGCGTATCGTCAGGGTCACCAACCGTTGTCGTGTCGTCATGGACACCAACCGCTACTCCGTGCCTGCCGCCTACGCCTCACAACGCCTCATTCTCGTGGCGTTGGCCGAGCACATCTGCCTCTATCACTCCTACAACCTCGTCGCCTCCCATCCGCGCTGCTACGAGCGCCACCGCGACTTCGAAAACCCCGACCACGTCAAAGACATCCTCGCCCAGCGACACCGTGCCAGGGACGCCAAGTGGCTGATGACCTTTTATGCCCTAAGTCCGCAGGCCGAATACTATCACCAACAGCTCACAGCCCGCAGCCTCCAAGTCCGCGTCCACGTCAACAAGATCGTCGCCCTGACCGACATCTACGGCCCCGATAAAGTCCGCCTTGCCATGGAGGACGCCATCGCAAGCCAGGCGTTCTCCAGCGAATACATCGAAAACATCCTCCAACAGCGCGAACGCCACACCCCGCAGCCCGGCCCCCTGCATCTAACACGCCGCGCCGACCTCCTCGACATCGAGCTGCCGTTCGCCGACCTAACCCTCTACGACCCGAAATAACAAACCATGAAAACCGACCCCACCACCCTTGACTCACATCTCGAAACCTTGCGCCTGCCCTTCATCAAAGAGCACTGCCAAACATTGGCCACCGCAGCCGCCAAAAACTCCATCGCCCATTTCGACTACCTCGCCCAACTCATCGAAGGCGAAGCCGCCTTGCGTGCCGACCGCGCTGTCGCCAGGCGCATCCAAGCGGCACGCTTCCCCGTCATCAAAACCCTCGACACCTTCCGCTGGGACTGGCCCAAGAAAATCAATCGCCTTCAAATCCAGGATCTCTTCCGACTCCAGTTCGTCCACGATAAAGCCAACGTCATCTTCCTGGGCACCGTCGGCCTCGGCAAAACCCATCTCGCCACCGCGCTTGGTCACGCCGCCTGCCAGCAGGGCATAAGCGTTCTCTTCGCCAATGCCATCGACGTGGTTAACACGCTCAGCGCCGCACAACTCAAAGGCAACCTCAAAACCGAGTTGCGAAGATATACCACTCCGTCACTCGTCGTCCTTGATGAGGTCGGCTACCTGCCGATCGACCAGCACGGGGCGGACCTTCTCTTCCAGGTCATCAGCGCCCGCTACGAACGCGGTTCCATCGTGCTGACCACCAACAAAGCCTTCAAACAGTGGCCCTCCATCTTCAACGGCGACTCCACCATCACCTCCGCCGTCCTCGACCGGCTTCTCCACCACGGCGAGGTTGCCGTGATCGAAGGCCCAAGCTACCGCATGAAAGACCGCCACGAAACCTAACACAACCGCCACACCCAACATGCCAAGGCATCTCGCTATTGCCATGCGCTTTTCAAATCGCCCGGTTCATGCGCCATTCGCACCACCGCCCTCAAAGCAACCGGGTGGCCTCGAAGAAAGTAAAGAACCTCGGGGCAAGCCCCGAGGCATTTTCAGAATATGAATTCAGAAGATCACAGAACAAAGCCGAAGCAAGCTTCGGGGTATCCGACCCAAAGGGAATGAACTGATCCACGCACCCCGCCCGGAGCATCTGGAGGCCGTTTTCCAATTCGCCGACAGTATCCCGGACGAACCCCTGCTCGTCCACTGTTGGGCCGGTGTTTCCCGAAGTACCGCCGTGGCGCTCGCATTGATTGTCCGAGCCATGCACTTCGACGGATATTCGGAGGATGAAATCGTGACTGAGGCCTGCGGCACCCTGCTGGCGATCCGACGTCAAG
The DNA here is from genome assembly GCA_903934285.1 of Akkermansiaceae bacterium. Lineage (GTDB taxonomy): Bacteria > Verrucomicrobiota > Verrucomicrobiia > Verrucomicrobiales > Akkermansiaceae > Luteolibacter. Next base: position 26,109 of record CAIZNN010000212.1, read on the forward strand.
CAGCGCCCAATCCTCTGGTTCTGGAAACCGGACTCGCGCTGTTTCTTGATTCCGCACCCGCCAGGTGCCTGTCGGTTAGACTGGTCAATCACCCAGCGCTTTTCCAGAACCGCCACAAGGGCGCGTCGCCGGCGACATAGCGGTGAACTTCCATGCCCTTGTAGCGCGACACTCCTCTCGGCGCGTCCGTGTCAATGAGAGTCATTCTGCCACTGCGGGTCTGATTGACAATTCGGGAGAAAAAACCAGTCGGGAGAAAAGACCTCGGGCAGGTGAGGCCGTCCGACAAGCCAATCAGCACGCTAAAACTTCACCTCCGCCTGGAAATCCGTGGGTGGTATTTCGTGCTATCCTCCTATTTTCGGACCTTTGCCTTGCCCGGATTTCCCTGGAGGCGGCAGCGTTGGCTTCTTCATTTCCGGTGCCTTTGGCCTCGCATCGATGATCTTACCAGCTTCTTTCCCAAGCGTGGCGTCATTCTGTTTGATGATGTTAAGCGCCTGTTCAAGCTGTAGGTCAGCCTGTCGAAGACGGTCATACTCGTCTTTTAGCACCGCCTTCAGTTCCGCCTCTTCTTTTTTCGTGCCGATCAGATAGTTTGCGAGGCTGTTGCCAAAGATATGGCGGGTGAGCCCCTCCAGGGCCACCCGCGTTTGAGTCGCGACGCCACCGTGGAATTTCCCAACTTCTTTTTGGATTTGGGTCTTTAGTCCGTCTTCACCCATCTCCTTGGTTTCCGGAGTCCGGCCGCCTTGGATTTGGCCAAGGGTATCCCGGAGAGCTTCAACCCGAACGCCGGATTCATATTCCGTTTTTGCATCCACGAGGTCCTGGCGGATTTCCACATCGCCTTTTCCTGCCGGCGCCACCTTTCCGAAGAACTCGAACACGAATGCCAGTCCGTCGCTGACGCCTTTGGAGATCAACCCCGAAACCCGCTTGTTAAGCGCCACATCCGCCACGGTTTCGAGTTTTTTGGCATCCGAGCCGACGGGAGCCTCGGCCCCAAGCTTGGTGATGACCCAAGTCCAAGCCCCGACTTTTCCCCTTTCCTCGGCAGCCTTCTCAACGGCCTTTTCCTTTCTCCCCAGCGCGCTCTTGATGCGAGTCATCCACGTGGAAACCGTCGGCTCCTGCGTTTCCTCGTCACCCTGTGACGCTGGGGACTCCCCGGTTGCCGCCACCAGGCCTTCAGGGTCGGCCAGATCGCGCCACGCCTCTTCCAATTCCCCGAAAATCTCCGCCTTGTCGTCGTCGACCCGCGACGCCAGCTTTTCAAGCCGTGACGATTCCTCCAAGCCCATCCCTTTGATCTCCTTGATTTTCGCTTCGATCTTCTCGATTTCCTGTGTGGTTGCCATTACCGCTTCTTCGGCTTCTATCAACCTCTTCGCGACATCGGCGTTGTGGCGGTAGAGGAAACTCTGACCGGCCTCACGGGTGCTTCCCTCCTCAACGTATTTGCGGGCGTCCTTGACGCCGGCGGCAATCAACTTTTCCTTCGCCGAAGCCGGCAACTCGTCGACCACGTTGCTCCGCCATTGCCGCTCCAACCACACATCCAGATATTGCTTTTCCAAGAATTCATCACTCATCGCCGCCTTGAACCGGAAACCGTTATTCCGGTCATATTTGGAAATCACCTGTTGTCGAAGCTCTTCAAGACGTTCCGGAGATTCGTGATTTTCACCCACTTTTCCCCGCGCTGTCTCAATTGCCCTCGTTAGATTGAGTTTAAACCTCAGTGAATATCCGAGAATGGCCTTATTATTAAGGCTACGCAAAGCGGTTCTTTTCTGATAGATCTTTTCAAAGTCCGCAGGGACCTCCGTGGGCTCCGGATCAAGCTGATTTTTCGCCACCATCTCCTTAATCCGCTTGCCCACCGCAGCTGGCACCGCACGGCGATTTTCCGCCTCTAGCGACACCCGAGCTTTTTCCGAAGCTTCGGAATGCCAGTTAGCGATGGCCTGCTTCAGCTGTTTCTCGTCCCGATCCACCGGAAGCACCATCGTGTATTGAATATGGATGTGGAGATCGGAATCCCGCATCCGGTGGACGGCCGCCGAAACCACCTCACATCCAACTTTCGCTTCAAATTCCTGCACCGTCCGGTCGATAGCCCGGTCGAGTTGAGCATCAGTAAGCTGGCCAGCAAAGCCTTCCTCACCGACGGCGCGGGCCTCATGAGGCATCAGTCGCAGTGTTATGGATCGCATAGGGCTGGCCCCCTTGCGTTTCAGTTTGTCCGTGGAGCGGAGCAGGCCATCCTTCGTTGGCTTTCCGTCCTTTCCTATGATATGGCGCTCGGCATATTCCTCGCCGACGGTGACGATCTGCCCCGTGTTCTCGCGGTAATTCCACCGGGCATCAAGCAGGTTCTCGTTGTGGTCCACCCACCGCTGTCCCTCGCTGACTGGCACACGTTCCGGCGGGCTGCCTTTCTGGTAGATCCGAAGAGCCACGATTTCGTCGCTCAGAGTAAACATTGCCAAGGTAGTCCCCGGCAGATAGACCAAAGACTTCCCGTCGGCATCCAACACCTTGCCTTCCTCGTCCTCGTCGAGCGGGGGTAATGGCGGCCATTTCATCGCCTTGCGCAGCTGTTTAATTTGCATCGCCAAAGCCGCCAGGTGGTCCTTTTTCAGCGTTTGCAGCATCCCCATGTGTTCGAGCATGCCGATTCCCGTCACCAACTTAGATGTGGATGACAAAGTCCGGGCATCCTTGTTCTGGCGCACCTTGGTCCCCTTAGCGGGTCCTTTGTTGGAGTTCATGGATTGATCCTAATGGTTTTTCTAATAATTGCAATATAACATTGAATATTTGTTAACAAGAGAGGGGCAGGATTTTCTGTCCATTTCTGCGAAATGTTAGAAAATTCCGTGCGATCTACCGATCACACCCTGCCCCCCCCTTGTGCTGCCGCAGGCCTGCTAACGCAGATGAATTGCCCTCCCGCTCACGCGGGATGCCCCAATCGGACCCGGCTTGTGGCTAGGCCCCACCCGCACACAGCAAATTCCTGATGCGTCGCATCCTATTGTTTATCAATAGCATGTGAAGTATACTTCGCCAGCAATCTGGCGAATTTGATGCCGCCGAACTGGTCTTACCGACTTCTCATCCTCATGCCTCTTGTTGCTCGCGGCTTCCCGCACCGAGGAATTTGCGATCATCGATGGGTCATGTAACGAGCTGCAATGAAGCCCAATGAATTTAGAACGAAGAAGCGCTGAATTTTTTAACGAAAAATATTGATTTACGAAGGATTCCGTATAGAATACATTGCATTCAAAAGAATTTACGAATGAACATGACAAAGAATTACAATGTTTTGCAATGAAATAAACGAACCCAAAATGAACACGGAACGCGCAAAATCACTCCTGGCCGCTTATGATCTCAAGGCTGCCAATACCGCAAAGGCCAAACCTAGGCCGGATTCGACCAGCCAGGAAATCCGGATCGTGCTGATCTTGATGGTTTTTGATCATCGCCCCGCCGAGTGGGGATATGACTTCATGGTCGAACAGGATATCCTGACTCGAGAAACGGACCGGAAAAAGAGGAAAAACCAGATTCGAAAAATCAGCGGCTGGTGTTCGAAAATCAGAGTGGAGGAAATGGGCCTGCCCCCATTGCACCGGGGACTCATCCAACCACCCGATATGTTGGTTGCCCGGGAGCGTTGGGACGTGCTGAATCCGCGCCCGAGCGACGAAATATTGCTCTCCGGCACATTGAAATTCACTCCGGCGGACTATTCGGACCTCGATCTGGGGCCTTCGCAACATCGGAAAAAACTAAAAGAGAAGGGGACCAAATCAATCAAATCCGCCACGTCGGCCAAACCCGCGCCCACGCTACAATCAGCGGCCCCCGCAACAATCGCGAACCCGGAAGGGGCATCGAGCGCCTGTGAAAATCCGCAGGAAGGCGAAGATAGGGAAAGTACGCCAGTTCCTGGCTTCACCCAGACACCAATGCCGGTGATAGCACCTGCCCAGAGTCGCACCGCGGACGATATTCTTGATGACATCTGGAGAGTCCCCATGGGTGACACGCAGGCTTGGGAATCAGAAGTCCTGCGTTTGAAATGCGAAAGATTCCGCCTTTGCAATGCCCGTGACCCTGACATGCTGGACAAAAGTGACCTAGCGAAGGGCCTGAAAAATACCTGGAGGGAAGCAATAAAAAGGGCCAAGGCAAGAGAATCAGTAACATGATTCCTCGTCGATTTCATTCATGATTGAGCTACCTTTCGCGCCCCGAACACATCGGTCGGGGGCAGCGTTCACCGCGCTAGCTGAGGCGAATTGCCGCAACACGAAATCCGTCGCCTTGTCGTTGTCACGGTGAACCGTATCTAAGGCAAACCATAAAACCTCCCTACAAATCCACCTTTCGCGCCCCGAACACGTCGGTCGGCAGCAGCGTTCACCTCGCTGGCTCAGGAGAATTGTCGCAACACGAAATCCAACGCCCTGTCGTTGTCACGCTGAGCCGTATTAATAGTTGAACAATGAAACCTCAATGCCAATCCACCTTTCTCACCCCCGAACACATCGGTAGGGGGGCAGCGTTCACCTCGCTGGCGCAGGCGAATTGCGCAACACGAAATCCAACGACCTGTCGTTGTCACGGTGAACCGTATTAATAGTTGAACAATGAAACCTCAATGCAAATCCACTTTTCGCGCCCCCAACACATCGGTCGGGGGCAGCATTCAACATGCTGGCGCTGGCGAATTGCCACAAAACAAAATCCACCGCCATGATGTTGTCACGGTGAACCGTATTTAAAATCAAACCATGAAACTTCCATATTTCGAAATCAAAAAACGCAGTAAAGTCACCCTCGTCGTTTTTGTCGGACGAGCAAAGGTCGGGAAATCATTCCTCCTCAATTTGATCGCCGAGGTTTGTGGCCTGTACAACAATAAGCTCTGTGTGCTTTTTGATTCCGACGAGCAGGCCGATCGCGATTTCACCCGCGTCGATGACGTCGTGAAACCGATGCCAATGAAATGCTTCGACGACATCGCTCGGATCACGGGGCAGGCACCGGTCGGATGCTCGTTGATCTTGGGAGATACCGCAGGTGCCAGCCAAGGATTCATGGCCGAGGTCTGCTCCAACCAAAAATTTCTGGCTAACTCAAACCTGGAACTCGTGGCGGTGATTGTTACTCCCGATCTTCTTGAGTACGGAGACCTCACCAAACGATGGCTGCAAATTTTCAAGAACTCCCCCCGTGGGTTTCTGATTCAAAACGAACTGGAATGCTCCGGTAGTGACGGCCCCGGCTTACCACTCCCGGAAGGCATCGAAGCTCCAGCTGAAATGACAATTATGAGGGTTCCTCACCTTGATCGAATCGTAGCCAACGAAATTTCCAGGATTGCCGTCAAAATCGGTGACGTTGCCGACGGACGCCTCGATGCAAAGGATAGTGAAATCCTAAACTGGGGTCCTTATCAAGACATGGCGGCATTATGGGCCAACGAAACGATTACAGCGCTCGCTCCGTTAATCCGGTTCATTTGCGATACGGTTAACGCCAACGCAGCAAAGCCCGCATCACCCCATAAACCAATCGCCAGTTCATGAGTTTGGAAAATTCAAATTTACCCCAAGACCCCAACGGTGGAAGGTACGTCCCGTCCTCGTTGGAGGAGTTTCGGGACAAGATGCAGAGGCTTGTCCCCAAATCCTCTTGGCCCTTGATAGACCGTATCTACTATACATTCACACACATCAAATGTCAGAGGGTAACATTGGATGTGGATTTGAAAATGCTTGTTCTCGACGCGATATGCTGCTCGCACAAATCTGCTGGCAAAGTTCAGAAAATAAACGCTGATTATGCCGAAAGGAGGATCCGCATCGCAATCCGTGAAGAAATGGCACCTTGGATCAAGCTCTCGAAGGCGGACCGTCTTCACATCGGGTGGGGTCCTGTTTTGGCCATCGCCCTTCTCGCGGCCGTCATTGGAGCTTCCGTGGACCGACTGTTTTTACCGAAACCCAATCGATACCGGTACACGCAAGAGAAAGACAATGTGTTCACAATGGCTGAGATTCCAGACAAAGTTCTGCCAATTTCCATTACTCCCGCGCCAGCATTCAACAAAGTAACGCCGCCCCAAGCAACGGAACAGGAGTCCGGCGACTTCTTGGAGCCACCAGAATTCTCCCCCACCAGAAAGGGGCGCTGATCAACAATTGAATCTCCTTCTTTTTGAATTGTGGCGGTTGCCATTGTCATCATGCCCATTCTGCTGTATCTGACTCCCTGTCCGTGACAGGATTGGAGTCGGATGACCAGTGAACCCGCATCTGTCACGCTCGTCCGTCTACAATAATGATGCCCTCAAATTCAACTACCCCGCCCCCTGTACCAGCAGGCCCCACAGTCTATGACCTGCTCAAGGGCATCGCTTGTTTTAAAAACAGCGAAGTCGCCGAAGATGCGAAAAAGGCTAAAATCCTTTTCGATGAATTGCTGGCAACCTACGAGTGGAGGTTGCTGAGCATCATTAAAAAACAACTTCCCTACAGTGGGGCTACTGTACACCTCGACCCCGGTGATCTATACTGGAAAGTCGCCCATAAAATTTGGGAGAAAGCTGACCGCTTCATCCCCAGCAGAACCGACCCCAATGGAATCCGGGAGCAATTCCTAAGATGGACGTACGTAATTCTCAGGAATATCATCAGTGATACCATAGCCCCCTTGAAAGAGGAGCTAACCAGCACCGAGTCCTGGCAGGATCATTGGGATCAATTCAATCAAGATGTCCCTGACAAATCGGATCGGGCGAAACTTGCAGTCATAGTTTTGGAGAAAATGGACCCTAAATACGCAGAGGTTCTTTTCTGGACCGTTTCTGTGAGACCAACCGACGGATCTCAAATGCGTCCGTCCAAAGAGGACAGGGATAAGATCTGCCGTGATCTTGATATCACGCCAGATAATTTACGTCAGAGGAGAGCGAGAGCATTCCAGATCCTCAAGAGAGAGATCAAGATCCTTGAGAAAGAGAACGCTGCCCGTCTCGTAAAATAAACCACTACATTCAGCCAGTTTACAACCAAACCAACACAGCCCAATATGAATCGCCCCCAAAACGCCTACGAGGACCTCGCCAATGCCTTCAAAATCCTTGGCAAAAGCCTGCCCGAAACCGAAGAAGAAATCAGTGAATTCCTCGCTGAGTTCAACTCTGACGACTTTGAGATACACGAAGTGCCCGCATACCTATCGCATCAGGCCATCATAGCTTCGATTATCGAGGGCCACCCCCCGACGCCCCCCCCCCATTCTGACAGCAATGTGGTCCCCTCAATCAAATTGCAACAGCCTCCTACTGGAATTGATTATGTCATAATGGCACAGCCCTTGCCGCCAATGCTCCCCTCCGATATACCAATCACGCTTCCGCCCGGTCTAACGACATACGATGATGCACTCCCTTGATTCCAACCCGAACGTGAATACCGCGCCGATGGATTCCGTTCCATTCAGCTCAAACAACCGGCAAATTTCCGAAAGACAAGGCCACCGGGAAAGTGATCGCCGAAAAAGCAAACTACGATAACGGCGTCCTCACCATGGCCAGCGTGTTTCAAAACGTAGCCCTGAATTGAGACTGAGTCGCCTTCACGACCGGCGGAAGCCATTTGCGCTGGGAGAGGGTCCAGATGGCAGGATTTGGAACCCCAATGTCCCTTGATCAACGATCCCGATATTTCGCATTCTATTTGCTTGTAATCTTCCCATAGGCGATTAAGAAGAAGTCACATGCAATGATCGCTACGCTGCCGCCGACCATCTATATGGCGAGGAGCCCAATACGTTCGTGGCGGAAGTCGCGGCGCAAATTTCAGCCGGGCCAGTGTTGTGCTTGGCAGAAGGCGAAGGACGCAGCGCGGTCTATCTCGCCACGTTGTGCCACGATAAAACCGCTGTGGACCAATCGGAGGTGGGTCTGGCCAAGGCACGCCGGTTGGCAGACGCACACGGCGTGGATATTGCCACAATGACCGCAGACTTGGGAGGCTACAACATCGCTGCTGGCGCATGGGCGGGAATCATCGCGACCTTCGCGCACCTGTCGCCGGAGGTGCGCCGACGGATTCATCGCAGCGTGGTGGCAGGGCTTCAGCCCGGTGGTGTTTTCATCCTCGAAGCCTACACCCCTGCGCAACTGGCATTCGGCACCGGCGGCCCGAAAGCGCCCGAGCGGCTCATGACCTTGGCCAGCCTGCGCGAGGAATTGTCCGGCCTCGAATTTCAGATCGCCCGCGAACTGGAACGCGACGTGACCGAGGGCACCGGACACACCGGCCGTGGCGCTGTGGTGCAAATCCTTGGCAGGCGGCTTTGACTTTGCCGTTGCCGCCTGCCCAGTCAGCTCTTTGACTTCGTCCGCCCATGACCCGCGACGAACTCATCGACAAAATCCACAAGGTTGAGGCCCTGTTCAAATCCACCCAGTCGCAAGGCGAAATGCAGGCGGCGCGAGGTGCGCTCGAACGCCTCCACGCCCAGCTTGCCGCCGCACCTCAGCCGACGGTGGAATTCAAGTTTTCTCTAACTGATCCATGGAAGCGCCAGCTTTTTCTGGCACTGGTCCGCCGCCATGACCTTCAGCCATACCGCCGCCCGCGCCAGCGCTACACCACCATCATGGTTCGCCTCCAGCGCAAGTTCCTCGATGAAATCCTGTGGCCTGAATATTTGCAACTTTCCCAATTGCTTCATGACTACCTCGATGAAGCCACCCGTGACGTCATCAGCCGCGCCATCCACTGCGATCTATCCGAAGCCGCCGAAATCCCCGCCCTCGGCGATGCGCGGGAATGACTGGCAGAAATCGTCGTTCACCCAGTTCCATGGAACGAGGACGAATCGAGTACCGACGAGATCGTAGGCCCGGGCATCATGGCGTGGCGATTAAGCGAATCGGTATTGTGCTTTGAGATTAGAGTCAATCCACGGAACGGTAATTCCAGCTCCGCCGGCACCCGAAAGCGCGGACGCCTTGTTCATAGACCATATCGATGTCAGGCCGGCTGGCATGACGGCGAGAGGGAATTCGACCCAATCTAACAGACGCGCGGCAGGAACCGGGGCGTCCGCTTTTCATACTCGTCATACTCGGGAAACATCTCCCGCAACCAACGTTCCTCACGGCGCGCTTTGGCGGCAAAAAACGGGAGCAGCGTCGCGGCAGCTAACAGTGCCGGCCAGCTTTGCCAGACCAATGCCCAGCCAATCGCCACTGCAATGACGCTGGTGTAGAGCGGGTGACGGATCACAGCATAGATGCCGTGCCGCACCAGTTGTGCCGACTCCGTCGGCTTGGGAAATGGGGTGAGGTTTCTGCCGAGCGCCATCGCTCCGGCAAGCGCGACGCCCGCTCCCACGATCATCAAAGCCACTCCCGCCATCACCACAATGGGAAACCCGCCACCGCGAAAGCATACCGCCAGCAGCGCGACCGCTGTGAGCAGTATCCCCTGCACAACCACCCAGGGGCCTCCGCGTTGGGAAAAGCGATTCATGAGGGAATGTTACTCATCCTGAAGGAAAACATGCAGATCATTGGGTCATCGGTCAATCGGGGAAGCGACGGATTCCGCCTTGCGCGGGGGCGGGTGATGGGGTGAGTTGCGTGGGTGATCGCGACCTACGTGGATAATCTGAACCCGGTGGCCTTGCCGATCTATGGTGAACTTGCGCTACGCTGGTATGGCCTGGCTTATCTGATGGGTTTCGTGTGCGGGTTTTTGTTACTCAGGAATCTGGCGAAACGCGGGTTGTGGGTGCTGAAACCCGAACAAACCGGGGATTTTATTGCGGGTGCGGCCATGTTCGGGGTGTTTCTCGGCGGGCGTGTGGGCTACATCCTGTTTTACCAACTGCCAAAGGTCGGGTGGGCGGGCTTGGCGCATGATCCGTTGATGGTGCTAAGGGTGTGGGAGGGCGGCATGGCCAGCCACGGGGGTATCCTCGGGATGGCAATTTTCATTTGGTTTTACGCCAAAAAACACCAGGTGACGTGGACCGGACTGGGTGACGGCCTGTGCGTGGTCGCGCCACTGGGTTTGTTGTTCGGGCGGGCGGCTAATTTCATCAATGGCGAACTGTACGGCCGCGTGGCGGAGGGCGTGGCCTGGGCGGTGAAATTTCCGCTCTCATTGGTGGAAGAACCTGCCGAGGCACAGGCCGCCGCCTGGCAGGCCTGCGCCCGCGTGGACCCTGGCCTCGCCGATGCGACTTCGCTGCATGCCCTGATCACCGCCGCACGCGAAAAACCGGAAGTGTCCCACGCGCTGGCAGAATATCTCCCGCCCCGCCATCCTTCACAGATTTATGAAGGATTGTTAGAGGGAGCGCTGTTATTCACCATCCTGTGGGTGGTGCGGACACGGTTTCCAAAAGCTCCTGATGGTTTGCTGACCGGCTTGTTTTTCACGCTCTATGCCGCGTTCCGGATCTTTGGCGAGCAATTCCGCGAACCCGACGCAGCGATGGTCGGCCCGCTCACGAAAGGGCAGTTTTTCTCGGTGTTCATGTTTTTGTTTGCCGCCGCGTTTTTCGCTCACGCATGGCGCGGGTGGCGGAGGAACTCACATTCCCCCACTTGAGTCGGCCTGCATGGCCATGGCCGCTGTTCTGAAACTCGCTCACTGAACAAAAGACGGTCAGGCAGAGCAAGACTCCACTCCCTTGAGGATGGCACGGGAGGCTCCAATTCCGCGCCGCGTAGGCCAACTTGCATCCGGCTTGCCGAACGGGGTCATGTTGATCTAGCCTCGGATCATGGCCCGCCCGCATTGTCCCCGACGCATCGCAACACTTCCGGGAGTCGTTTATTTCAAACCGGCGGGCATCCCGCTGCGTGACTTGGAAGAGCGTGTGCTCTCGCTCGATGAATTCGAGGCCCTGCGCTTGGCCGACGTGGAAGGAATGCCCCAGCTTGAAGCGTCCCGCCTCATGGGGATCTCCCGGCAGACATTCAGTCGCATCCTGGCCCGTGCCCGCCAGACCGTGGCCACCTGTCTGACCAAAGGCATGGCGGTGCGCATCGAAGGCGGGGTCGTCCATCTCGATTCCGGACCAAAATCAAGGCTCGGTTGTCGCAAGAATCCAGCTTCATAGTCCTCCCTTTGATCAGATCGACCGTGCGGGTCGTTATTTGTCCTTGCCGGCTCGACGTTTTGGGCGTATGCCCAGAACGAAATGACGGACGGAACCCACATTCGAGTGGCAGTCGCTGAGGAAGAAAAGGAAGACGTGTTGGCTCCGCGCCTGGGACGGGCGGTCAAGTTTGCGTTGTTTGACCTGAGGGGCGGCGAGGTTAGAGGGCCGTCTTATCGTGTCCGTCATGACAACCCGGGGGATGCCTGCGACCATCATGCTGAACTCGCAGCCCTGCTGCACGATTGCCAAGCAGTGATTGCGGGGTCAGCCGGACCGCACATGACACAACGCTTGCAGGATCTGGGTATTGAAGTGGTGGCAACCTCCGAAAGAATTTCTCCGGTCCGCTTGGTTACCCGATACCTTGCTGGCACCCTTGCTCGGGCTCCAGTGGCGTGCGCCGGGGACTCAAATCAAGAAATACAATTTCCGGTCTCTGTCTCATGAATGTTGAAATGTTATCGCGCATCCAGTTCGCCTTCACGGCGGCTTTTCACTATCTCTATCCACCACTGAGCATCGGACTGGGGATCGTGCTGGTCATGATGGAGGGGATGTGGCTGCGCACCCGCAATCCGATCTATCACAACATGGCCCGCTTCTGGACCAAGATTTTCGGCCTCATCTTCGGGTTGGGGGTGGCCACAGGCATCGTGCTGGAATTCGAGTTCGGCACCAACTGGGCGACCTATTCGCGCTTCGTCGGCGATATTTTCGGCAGCGCCCTGGCGGCGGAGGGCATCTTCGCGTTTTTCCTGGAATCCGGGTTTCTGGCGATCCTGCTCTTCGGGTGGGACAAGGTGGGACCGAAACTCCATTTCTTCGCGACCTGCATGGTTGCTCTCGGGGCGCACTTCAGCGCGGTCTGGATCATCGTGGCCAATTCCTGGCAGCAAACGCCGGCGGGGTCCCACCTTGAAATCGGCGGACACCCGGTGCCATTGGGGCACGCCTTCGAAGCCGCGGATCTGGGCCGGGCGCGGATGGTCATCGATGATTTCTGGGGAGTGGTGTTCAACCCGTCGTCAATGGACCGGCTCAGCCACACCCTGGTGGCCGCCTGGCTGGCGGGCGCGTTCCTGGTCATCAGCGTGGCCGCCTTCTATCTGATCCGGCGGCGGCATGTCGCATTTGCCGCAACCTCCCTCAAGTTTGGCTTGGTGCTGGCGCTGGCCGCGTCCCTGTTATCCCTGGTCACCGGGCATAGCTCCGCGGGCGGAGTGGCCAAGAACCAGCCATCAAAACTGGCGGCAATGGAGGGCATCTGGCAAACGGAAGGGCAAGCACCGTTGCATCCCTTCGGCTGGGTGGACATGCTTCACGGGCACACGGCGGGACCGAAGATTCCGGCGGGCCTAAGCCTGTTAGTTGCAGGACGAAGCGACCATGTGATCACCGGACTGAATGATATTCCACCGGATTTGCGCCCGCCAGTGCAGGCAACATTCCAGTGCTTCCATCTGATGGTTGCTATCGGATTTTCCCTGATTGCCTTGTCACTGTGGGGCGCATGGCTATGGTGGCGGGGAAAACTGGACGACACGGGGTATTGTCTCACGCGCTGGTTCTTGCTGCTGGCCGTGCCGTCGGTGCTGCTCCCGCAGATAGCCAACCAAGCCGGTTGGTTCACGGCGGAAATCGGCCGCCAGCCATGGATTGTCTGGGGCTACCTCCGGACGAGCGATGGTCTGTCGGTGGTGGTCAAGGCGCATCAAGTGCTGACCTCGCTGATCGGTTTCGGTCTGATCTATCTGTTGTTGTTCGTGCTCTTTCTCTTCCTGCTCAACCGCAAGATCCAACATGGTCCCGAGCCGTTGGAAGAAAGCCACGATCTCCCTGACAACTGGCTGAAACAACAACGGGCCTGAATTTATCACCTTATGGACTACAATCTTCTCTGGTTTGTTTTGGTAGGCGTGTTATTCGCCGGTTATGCCATGTTGGATGGCTTCGATCTCGGCGTCGGCTCCCTCATGCTCGGGGTCAAGGACGATCACGAGCGTCGCATGCTCTACAATGCCATTGGCCCGGTGTGGGATGGCAACGAGGTTTGGCTGGTCACCGGTGGCGGAGCCTTGTTCGCGGCTTTTCCGCCAGTCTATGCCACGGTCTTTTCAGGCTTCTATCTGGCGTTCATGCTGCTGCTGTTCGCGCTGATCTTCCGGGCAGTGGCCATTGAGTTCCGCAGCAAGGAGCCTTGGCTGTGGTGGCGCCGCTGGTGGGACCGGGGGTTTTTCGCCGGCAGCACGACCGCCGCCCTGCTGATCGGAGTCGCCATGGGCAACATCGTGTGGGGGATTCCGCTCGACGCGAGTGGCGAGTTCGCCGGCACATTCCTCAGCCTGCTGCATCCTTATGCCCTGCTCATGGGTGCAACCACCGTGGCCCTTTTCATGATGCACGGCGCGATCTATCTGCACATGAAAACCGAAGGGCCGTTACAGGCCCGGGTCCGGGAATGGATCAACCCGCTCATCATCGCGTTCATCGTCTGTTATGCGCTGACCACGCTGGCCACCTTGCTCTATGTGCCGCGCATGACCCACGTGCTCCGGGAACAACCGGCGTTGTTTGCCGTGGTGGTACTGCTGGTGCTGGCCATCGCCAACCTCCCGCGGGAAATCCATCGTGGGCGCGACGGCGCGGCATTCCTGAGTTCTTGTGCCACCATGCTGTTGCTGATGGCCTTGTTTGGCCTCGGGATGTTCCCCCACATGGTGTACTCGGTACCGGATCCGGCACATTCGCTCACCGCCTACAACGCGGCCTCCACGGAGAAGACCCTCAAAATCATGACCCTCATCGCCGCCATCGGCGTGCCCATTGTCCTAACCTACACCACCACCGTCTATTACATCTTCCGTGGCAAAGTGAAGATCGGCAAAGACAGTTACTGAACCAACCCTATCCAAACCAATCCACCCACCATGACACGACAGGAAATACTGGACCTCTATTTTGTGGAAGCACGCCACAAACTGATAGACATCGGAGCATTCCTCGACCGGGTTGCCCGGGCCGAAGGTCATGCTGATTTCCGGATGGAGGCATTCCATTCAGCATTGGCTAAACTCTCCACCGGTGAACCTCAGGTTGCAAAACGGGTCCTTCTTGCCTTCAGCGATCCCACGGACGAGCCGATTCCCGCAGCAATCACCAAAGCCGCCTGTGGCGCCTGGCCAGGACCGGAGAAATCCGCCGTCGTCTCTTAACCTCATCCAATCCATTATTCTTATGCGCTACATCGAACCTCACGCCCACATGGTCAGCCGCACCACCGACGATTATATCAGTATGGTCGCTAGTGGCTGCGCGGCGGTCTGCGAACCCGCATTTTGGGCAGGCTTTGACCGCGGTTCCGCCGACGGATTCCACGACTATTTTCTCCAGCTCACCGATTACGAACCGAAGCGCGCTGCCAAGTTCGGCCTGCCGCACTTCTGCTGGCTTTGTATCAATCCCAAGGAATCCGAGGATGTCGGATTGGCCAAAGAAGTGCTTGAACTCATCCCTGAGTTCATCGGCCGGCCCAACGTGCTTGGCATCGGTGAGATCGGACTCAACAAAAACAGCCGCAACGAGCTGGAGGTGTTGGAAATGCACATCGAACTGGCCGCTCGCCACGATCAACTCATCCTCGTTCACACCCCGCACCTCGAAGACAAACTCAAGGGCACGCGCCTGACCCTCGACGCGCTCAGAAACAATTCCCGGATCAAGCCGGAACGTGTGATCATCGACCACGTCGAGGAACACACCGTCGAGATGGTCCTGGATGCCGGTTTCTGGGCAGGCATGACGCTCTATCCGGGATCCAAGTGCTCACCGGCCCGGGCCATCGACATCGTCGAAACCTACAGCGCCGAGCGGTTGTGGATGAACAGCGCCTGCGACTGGGGCGTGAGCATTCCCCTATCCATTCCCTACACTGCCATGGAAATGCGGCGACGCGGCCACAGCGCCGAAGCGGTGGATGCGTTGATCTATCGGAATCCGCATGAGTTCATGAGCCAGAGCCCGAAGTTTAAACTATAAGCGAAATCGAGAGAATAAATAATTTGTAATCCCGGCCAGGGGGTAAATCGCATGGACATGGGTTATGTTTTGCATGGAGAGGTTCGCAAACGATGCCGCTCCAAGAATTGCAAACAACAAATCAAACACCATGAAAATCACCCTATTCGCCACAACCCTCGCTGCCGCAGTTATGTTAGGCGGCTTCGCATCCACGGCATCCGCGCTGACCTCGCAGGAGACGTCCGCCATCCTGTTCATGAAGCAGGAGGAAAAGCTGGCGCGGGACGTTTACAAAACGCTTCACGCCCAATGGGGATCCGTAATTTTCGCCAATATTGCGGTTTCCGAACAGCAGCACATGAATGCAATCGACGGGCTCATCTCGCGCTACCGGCTGAAAGACACCACTCCTGCCGAGGTTGGGAAATTTACTTATCCTGAACTTCAGGAGCTCTATGACCAACTTGTCGCCGACGGCGGAGTGTCGCTAAGGGGTGCGTTGGAAGTTGGCGTGCTGATCGAGGAAACCGACATCGAGGATCTTCGTGCGGCGCTCCAAACCGCCCGTGAAAAGCCGCTCAAGAACGTGTTTGGGAACCTGCTCAATGGTTCGCTCAATCACCTCGCGGCGTTCCGCTCGTGGCTCAAATGACCGGAATCCCACCCACATGAAATCCACCGCTACGGAGTCGGTCCATGCGGCGGGAGGTCTACTCCACCCGTAATGTTCCGCTCCGGGGCGCTTCACCTCTAACCAGGGCAACTGGAGTGGGTGCCGCTGGCAGAACCAGTTGTCGGACCGGAGAGCGAGATTTGAAGGTACTTATTCGCCCCCTGAACCGGCGCGGGTCTAGCGGAGGAACGTACCTCTGCCATGACCGGGTCCGTCATTTTTCGTCGTTACAAAACGGGCAGGAAGGAAGTTCCTTCGCGGCGGGTTTGGTTGGTTCGGGGGTTTTGTCATGAAGTGATGCGGGGATGGTGCCGTAGAGGCGGCTGGCGAGGATGACGGCAGTGACCAGAGCCAGTCCACGGCGCAGGCGTCCCATTGACAGCGGGGAGAGCTTTTGGCGGATACGGTGGAATTGGTGATGGGCGAGCCATAACAACGGCACCGTGCCGAGGCCGAAGGCCAGCGTGAACTCCGCGCCCCTGCCTGCGGAACCGGCTAACAATGCGACGCCGAAGGCGGCATAGAGCGGACCGCAGGGCAGGAACGGCGTAAGCAAGCCCATCGTCCCGGCAGCTCCGTAGGCGGAAAACCTGGTGGCTTTGAGACGGGCGCGGGCGGTGAGGCGGTTGAGGATGGCGGGACGAGGAATCTTCTTGTCCCAACCGAAGGCCATGACCACCAGCACCGCCACCAGCACCCATGGTAGCAGCACGGCCGGTGAATCGAAAAACCATTTGAGCGGTTGCTGGCCGAGTGCGCCGCACACGGCACCGATGATGCCGTAGGACAGCAGACGCGACCCGTGATAGAGCGTGGCTGCCGTGAGCCGCTCACCCTCGGATTTTGCCAGGTTGCCCAGACCGCAGGCAATCGGCCCGCACATGCCGACACAGTGCAAGCTGGTGAGCAGGCCGAATCCGAGTGCGGCGACCGTGGTAATCGGGAGTGTGGATGGTTCGGTCATGGGATGCTGGTGGATGGGGTTGAGTCAATGATACCCCAAAAGAATCAGGCATCAACGCTGCGTGGTTCTCCTTTGACAAAAATCGAAACGATTCCGGCCAACACGAGGAGGACGCCGAAGACGCAAACGATTGCGGCACCTGATGGCAGGTCCTGATAGAACGAGACCATCAGGCCGGTGACGCCGCCGACCAGGGAAAGCGCCACTCCGATGGCCAAGCGGACGCCGAACCGCCGTGCGGTGAGGATTCCGCAGACGGCAGGGACGATCAGATAGGTGAACACCAGCAGTACACCAACGATTTGCACGAAACTGGTGACCACCAGGCCGAAGGTGGCGTAAAACAAGAAATCCCACAACTTCACGCTCACGCCGATGGCCACCGCTTCCTCCGGCGCGAATGACAACATCATGAAACGCTTGCGGGCAAACCAGTGGAACACTCCCACCCCGGCAAAAAGCGCGAGGGTTCGGAAGATTTCCTGTTTGGTGACAAGCAGGATATTGCCGATCAACATGTTCTTGATTTGCTCGTCCCCTTCCGTCGAGTAACTCAAGAGAATCACCGAGGCGGCTGCCGCAACAACGTAGGCGATGCCGATGATCGCCTCTTGGGGAACCTCACCGGTACGTTTGCCGGTGAAGGCAAACAAGGCGGCGGCCAGCAGGGTGAACCCCAAAGAGATCCAGAACGTCAGGGGACTGTCCAAATCCATGTGTTTCATCACCGCGAAACAAACGCCCAGCGAGGCCATCTGGGCCATTGCTATGTCAACGAAGATAATACCTCGCCGGACCACATGCATGCCGAGATAAACCAGCAGGCCGGGCAATAACAGGCAGGCCACAATCGGCCACATCATCACGTCCCACATATTGTTAGTTTTTGAGGGCTGTGGTTAGGCGGGCAACCAGCACGTCGATCAACTGGACGTAGGTCGCGGTATTCGGCAATGCCTCCGGATATTGCGCGCCATCGACAACATGGGCACCAGTTGAGGATGCTACCTTTTCGGCGATCTTCCGGTTATGGAACGGCTCGACAAGGATCGCCTTGATATGCACCGACTTGATCTGGCCGATGACTTCGGCGAGATGTTTCGGCGACGGCGGCACGCCGGGCTTCGGTTCGAGGAAGACATCGACTTCAAACCCGAAGCGGCGGGCGAAGTAGAGCCAGTCGTCATGATAGGCGGCAAGATGTTGTCCGCGGAATGGCAGCAACGCCTTGCCCCACTCCTGAAGCTTGGCATCGATGGTGGACTCGAACTTCTTTTCGTTCGTGACATAACTCGCGGCGTTCGCCGGGTCGGCTGTGGCGAAAGCCCTGGCGATATGCGCGGCAACGGCTTTGGCGATGATCGGATCGATCATGAAATGAGGATTACCGGAGGCGTGAACGTCGCCCGCAGCACGACTGAGTGTGGCAGGCACATCGAGCAGGCGGATCCCTTCGGATGCTTGCACGCGTCCGACCGCGCCGGTTTCGAGTTTCGAGTTGCGGGCGGTCTGTAGCAATGGCGGCAGCCAGCCCACCTCCAACTCCGCGCCTCCTTCGATCAGGATGTCGGCGGCACGGAGTTTTACGACAAAACTCGGCCGGGCATCCACAAAGTGCGGATCTTCGGTCGGCTTGGCCATGGAGGTGATCTCTACGTGATCGCCACCGATCTCGCGGGCGATGGCCGCATAATCGGCGAGGGTTGTGACGACGTTGAGTTTGGCCCGAGCCGTGCCGGTGCATGCGGCGAGGGTGGTTAGCAGGATGGTGATTGAGAGTTTCATGGACATTGGTTGTTATGGTTTGCTATTGGATCAATATTTGTGCGCGCCATGGGCGCCGAGGCTGAATTCATACATCAGGAAAACGGAGTCCTCGTCGCGGCTGGGCTCGAAGTCGGTGGATTCGAGCATGTCGTGATTGTATTGCAGGCGGAGTTTGGAGAACTCGGAAGGATACCAGGTGAGATCGGTGGACAGGCGGTAGCGGCTTTGGCGTTGCGGATCGTCAGTGATGTCGGATGGCTCCATGTGCATGTAATCGCCGCGCAAGCCGGCGGCCCAGCCCTTGTGGAAACCCCAGACGACCTGGGAATAGGCACCCCAGTCATGGAAGGTCTCCGCTACGGGGAAACTTTCGTCAAGGCCATGTCCGGCCTCATATCTGCGGAACATCGCTTCGCTCTGCCATTTCACGAACGGCCAACCGCCTTCCGCATTGGCCGGTTTCCACTTGTAAAACAAATCAACGCCATAGATTTGGGTGCGGCAGTTCTCTCCGGTGTCATTGGGACCGAACGCGGCTGATACGCCACCGAGGATCGTTTGGGTGGGCGAAAGGTCAAACGACGCTTCGAGACGCGGTGTGATGGCCATATCAGAGAGTCCATCGGTTTGTCGGTCGATGGTCTGCCTGCCATAGAATGTGCCGTCTTCACCGGGGTTGCGGAATGAATAGGCAGTGCCACCCTGACCATTTTGCACGGCCAGCAATGCCTGCGCGTAAAACGGTGCCGGGATCACCCAGGCGATCTGCGCACCCACGCCGCGCAAACCGTCGGGCCCGAGCATCAGGCCGTTGACCAACGGGGCGTCCACGAAGTCCCAGGTGTGCGGGTGGGTCGGGTTGAGGCGGCCGAACGGGGAAAAGAACTGCCCACCTTTGGCTTGCAAGCCGTATGGCAGGGAAGTGGTTTGGCCGAACGCCTTCTCCACCTCGACCGAGGTTTCATTGTTATTGTCGAGTTTGAAGACGATGTTGGCAAACCCTTCGAAGTACGGGTCCACCGCTCCATCCAATGCCAGTTCGATGTTGCGGGCGTTGAAACCGCGTTGCTGCGGATCGTGGTCAC
Source organism: Akkermansiaceae bacterium (assembly GCA_903934285.1). Lineage (GTDB taxonomy): Bacteria > Verrucomicrobiota > Verrucomicrobiia > Verrucomicrobiales > Akkermansiaceae > Luteolibacter. The sequence continues at coordinate 45,829 of CAIZNN010000212.1, forward strand.
CCACTTCGAGCGAGCCAAGGTTGGGGTCCGTGGACGCGGCACCGGCGAACACCGCATCGAAGGACATATTGAGATAACTTCCCTTGGCACCACCTACTCCGGGCGGGCCGGAAGATGTGGATAACCCTGGCAACAGACCGGCGACCGGGCCATTGGTCACCACCGATGGATCCGTGGTTGGAAACAAATTGCCGGGCGTGGTTGAACCGCTTGCGGGCGGGTTGTTTGTCGGCAGCACACCAACTGAATCCGGCACGAGCGTGGGATCGGTGGTGGGGAATGCCGGCGGCGGGTCGCCAGGTGAAGGTTTGCCTTCGGTCGGTACTGGCGGCACAGGCGAACCGGGCGGGTTCTGCTTCAACGAGTCGATCACCGTCTGTTGATCAGCGAGTTGTTTTTTCAGCGCATCGATTTCAGCCTGGTGGCGGGATTGCATATCCTGGATGCCCTTTTGCATCTCCAGGAGTTGTTGTTGGATCGCCTCGTTGGAGGCCGGGACGAGGGCTGGTTCGGCGGCATCGAGCCGGCTTGAAATCAATACTATTGTTAGAAATGCGGATATGGTTTTGGAAATGGACATGACATGGCCTGGAAGAAAGTTGGAATGGCGCGTGGGGTCGGCCACGCGGGTTCGGCGCGGGGACCAACGGGGTCCCGGCGTAACGATTCAATCATTCAGGCAAATGCTGGCGGCCCGTGTTCGAGCAAACTGCCGCACAAATGGAGCGGGAGAGAATGCCGGGTAGCCGCGGCGACGGCCACGATCTCGCAGGAAACCGGAGCGAATGACGGCGCGTTGATCGGAACCACGACCGGCTGCTCGATCAAGCCCGATTTGAAATCGGTGGCAAGGCAGTGGTGGTCGGAGTCTTGAGCATCCGAGTGGAAGCACTCGTGCATCCGCGGTGACGATGCGAGCATCGAAATGACAAAAACCTGCACGAGGGAGAGCCACACCACCGGCGCGAATGCGCGCATCCATCGGTGTTGACAATTCCTCAAGATCATCTCGGCGGTCTGTTTAGCCTTCCTTCGCCGGACTGGCAACTCTATAGGGACGAACGTTACCACGGAAATGCCCAATCCGTATGTTCCTCTGATGATTCGGAGCGCATTGTTATAGACTGCGCTTGCGGATTTCCCCGATGATTTCTGCGATGAACTCGTCCAGAGGTTTCGCGCCAAGGTCGTCCTTGGTCCGGTGGCGGATGGAAACGGTGCCATCTTCGGCCTCGCGGGCACCGATAACGAGCATGTAGGGGACCCGGTCGAGGCGGGAGAGGCGGATTTTGGCGCCAATCTTGTCGGAGCTGCGGTCCACCGTGACGCGGACCCCAGAGTCGGCGAGTTTAGCGGCTGCCGCTTCGGCTTGTTCGAGGGTTTTTTCCGAGATCGGAAGGATGCGGACCTGTTCCGGTGCCAGCCAGGTTGGAAATTTGCCCTCGAAGTGCTCAATGAGCAGGCCTGTAAAGCGTTCCATCGACCCGAATGGAGCACGGTGGATCATGACCGGAATGTGCGGCTGGTTGTCGGCTCCGACGTAGGACAGCCCGAACCTAACAGGAAGGTTGTAGTCCACTTGCACTGTGCCCAGTTGCCAGTCGCGCCCGATGACATCCTTGACGACGAAGTCGATCTTCGGACCGTAGAAGGCGGCCTCGCCGATCTCCTCGGTGTATTCGACGCCGAGAGTTTGCACGGCTTCGCGCAGTGCGGCTTCCGCCTTGTCCCAGCTTTCGGCGGAGCCGACGTATTTGTCGCTGACGGGATCGCGCAGCGAAAGACGCACGCGGTAATCATTCATGCCGAGCGTGCTGAGGATTTTTTTCACGAGGTCGAGGCAAGCGGTGACTTCGGCGGCGACTTGTTCGGCGGTGCAGAAAATGTGGGCGTCGTCCTGGGTGAAGCCGCGCACCCGGGTCATGCCGCCAAGTTCACCGGATTGTTCCCAGCGATAGACGGTGCCGAACTCGGCGAGTCGAACGGGCAGATCGCGATAGGAATGAGGATCGCTCGCAAAGATCTTGATGTGGTGCGGGCAGTTCATCGGTTTAAGCAGGTAACCTTCGTAGGTCCCGTCTGATAGACCGTTGATGAGTGAGGCGCAGGAGGCGTTTTCGTCTGCGAGTTTTTCCAGCACGTCGCGCTCGGCGATGGCCGGAAACTGACTTTCCTGATAGTAGGGGAAGTGGCCAGAGGTGCGGTAGAGTTCGAGCTTGCCGATATGCGGGGTGAACACTTGGAAGTATCCCTGCTTGTCGAGTTCCTCGGTGATGAAGGCTTCAAGCGCACGACGCACGAGCGCACCTTTCGGTTTCCAGAGGATCAGGCCCTGGCCGACCATTTCGTCGATGTGGAACAGACCGAGTTCGCGACCGAGCCGGCGGTGGTCGCGTTTTTTGGCTTCTTCAAGCCGGGCGAGGTGCTCTTCTAACGACTCCACGCTTTCAAAGGCTGTGCCGTAAAGCCGCTGGAGCTGGCCTTTTTTCTCATCTCCCAGATAGAACGACGACGACACCGACATCAGCTTGACGTGCTTGCATTTTGACGTGTAACCGACGTGCGGGCCGGCGCAGAGATCGATGAATTCGCCGTTCTGGAAACAGGAAATTTCCTCGCCTTCCGGGATCTTGTCGATGAGGTCAAGCTTGAAGCGGGACGGATTGCCCGGGCGCTCGCTGAGTCCGCCGAGGCGGCCGCTTTCGGCCATCGCCTGGGCTTCGGCGCGGGAGATCACCTTACGCTCGAACTTCTGGTTGTCCTTGGCGATTTTTCTCATCTCGGCCTCGATTTGTTCGAAGTCGTCCGGGGTGACCCGGTGCTTCATGTCGAAGTCGTAATAGAAGCCGTTGTCGATGGGCGGACCATAGGCAAACTGCGCATCCGGCCAGATGCGCAGGATGGCAGTGGCCATGACGTGGGCGCAGGAGTGGCGGAGGCGCTCCAGGTCGGTCATCTGCTGGCGTTCATCGAGAGTCTTGCGGTCGTTCATGGCGGGCATGGGAAAATCATCTGGATGTGAATGGTTCAACGCGCATCTAACAGCACCGCTCGATTCCGTCGCAAATACCAAGCCGTTTGCCAGCATGCATCTCGACGCAGGCCGCCGGAAACTCGTTCCACAATCGGTGGATGGCGTGGGCACCCGTGCAATGACCAAAGATCATCCGCCGTGGAGCCAGCGCATGCAGTGCGGCGACCGTGCGCTCCATCCGTTCGGGCGAGGCGGCGGCGAGATGCAACCCGCCGATGAGCGTATCGATGGGAAGTTTCCCCGTCTGTTGGAAAATGTGATCGAGCGTGTTGATGGCCCCGGCGTGGGCGCAGCCGAAGATCACGGATAATCCGGCCGCCCCCGTCAGATAGATCGCCATGTCATCGGCGATGGGATCGGGATGCTCCATCGCATCATCGAGGAAAAACGGACCACCCACATCCTCAAAGTCATTGGTTCTCGGAATCCCGCCGGTTAGCGAGACGCCCGGCACGATTTCTGCGGGTTCGGACACCCGATGCACGGTGCGAGAGCTGCCGAAATCGCCGCATTCCATGAAATCGGTGGAAATCCGCCGTGAGCGGCCCTCCGCGGATCGGATGAATTTCAGCTCGGTGGCGGCGGGGTGGAACCAGAGTTCGGCTGAAGGTGCCGCCGCCAAAGCCAGCGGCAGTCCGGACACATGGTCGTAGTGGCCATGGCTCAGAACGATGGCGTCTGCCGCTCCGAGGTCGATGCCGAGTTTGGCAGCGTTGTGTTGCAGCGCCATGCCCTGCCCGGTGTCGAACAGAACCCGGTGAGTGCCGGTATCGAGCCAATAGGCGAGTCCGTGTTCGGCGAGCAGGCCCGCGCCACGCACGGTGTTTTCCGAGATAATGGTCAGTGAGGTCATTTCCTTGCGGGATGTTATGAGCGTGCGCCAATAACAAGCAAGCCCTTTCACCACATCGTCTCATTCTTCTGCTGGGAACCTAACGACTTTTCAGCTTATCCTGCATGATGGTGAGGATCTCCGCATCCACGGTGGCCATGCCGTATTGGGCCAGTCGCCCGAGATTGGCCAGTGATGTTTCCGCATCGCTGCCAACGATCCCATCGGTCACCGGTATTCCCATGTCAAGGAGCGCAAGATTCGCGGCGCGGAAGGCCGCATCCACCCCGGTCATGGTTTTCATCGCACAGCCGATCTTGGCCCCGTCGCATACCATGCCGGCCAGATTTCCCACCATCGTTCCAATCGCGAGCCCGATCTGACTGACATTGCCGCCATTCATGCGAACTACCCCTGCCGCAATGCCGATTCCACCGGCGATGGCCGCACCGCAAATAGCGGAAAGCGTGCCCAGGTGCCAGGTGGTGGCGGAAGTCAGCAGGCACGCCAGTGCCAGCGCCTCGTCGACCACCTCCTGCGGCTTGTGAATTTCACGGCCATGCAGCGTCAGTGGCACGGAAACCGTGATGCCCTTGTTGCCAGAACCGGCAAGTGACATGACGGTCAACGGCTCGCCTGACATCCGCCCGAAAACACCGGCGGCTACCAACTGGCTCAGATGGGCTGGTGATTCCCGTTCATTATCACCGATGAAGCCCGCTGGAAACAAGCCGGTCCCGTGTCGCGCCATGGCAATATTCAATTCCGCACCCTCACGCAGCAGCGCCCGGTCTCCCGGCTCAAGACTGCGGGCCAATTCCAGCAAACCAGTGAGTTTCATCTCCGCAAGAATCCTTCTAACGGTTCTCTCCGCCGCTTCCGGCGTTCCACCAACCGCCCCGCCGATCTCGCGCCCATCCACCTCGATGCGCGATACCTGGGTATGCTCGCGTGTCAAAACTACCCTAGCGGTTCCCGTCTCTCTAACCACCGTGACATCAATGAAAAGAGCGTTCTTTCCAGAGTCCACCTCGACATGAATTCCGTGTTGTTCGAGCAAAAGCCCTGCGGCTTGCAAGGCCCGGGCATCCGTTTGCTCAAAACATCGCAGGCCCAGCGAATGATCCCGAAGGTGCGCGCCGATAGCCAACGTCCACAACAAGCCGGTGCGCCGCTCCGAATTGGGAATCCCCACGGAATAGCAGTTTTTGTAGGTCCGCGCATCACAAACCAGGCGCACCAGCCGCACCCCGCCGCGTTGATGGCTGGCCGCCATGGATGCGGCATACGCGACGGCCGCGGGTTCGGTGCATCCCAATGAGGGCCGCCATTCCTCGGATAGATAATCTGCAAATTCCATGTTAGGGCGTGGGCTTCGATGATTCCAAGCTTCTTTTCACGGGGTGGGCGGTGTTCCATCCTGCGGCGACTCCGGGTGGTTCGCCCCCGCCATGTGGGCCTTTCGACCATAGACGCGTTCGTAGGCTCGACAGAACGGGCACACCTTCGTTTCCACCTGCTTCACCAATTGGAATGCAGAACCCTTCTGTTGACGGCGGGCACGCCGACAAACCGGGCAGTTCACACAAACCTTGGCCAGAATCTTATCCAGTGAAGAAGGATGTCGGGTGTTCATGTCAGTCATTTCGTTAGTGTTCATACACTTCAATAACTTGCATAGGCATTTATCGAGCAAGGTTTGGCTCACTGTGACACTTCCATACGTGACTGAGGGGTGTGCTCTTCCGCCAGCATCGCCAACAACTCCTGCGCACCGTGTCGCGATGGTTCATCTGCGGGAGGGTCGTAATCGCAGATCAACACGCCGTTGAGGTGATCCAACTCGTGCAGAATCACCCGCGCCCAGAGTCCCGCCGCGCTGAAGCTCTGCCGCTGGCCATGCAGGTCATAGCCAGTGACCCGGATGCGCTCCGGTCGCCGCACGTTGACTTGGACACCGGGCAGGCTGAGGCACCCCTCGACCAAATTGCGCGGCTCGGAAGAATCAGTGACATCAAGATTCGACAATACGAACGGGCGGTTTTCAATGCTGGCAACGATCAGACGCTGCCGGAGACCGACCTGCGGCGCGGCCAAGCCGATGCCCGAGTGTCGGCGCATTAGGGCGAGCATTTCGTCGGCGACATCGCGGAGTGTACTGTCGAAGGTCTCCACGGGTTCGCAAACGGTGCGCAGGATCGGGTCCGGGTGAAGCACCAAGCTCAACCGGTGGATGCCGGATGGCCGTCCGTGGATCCCGGTGCCGGGCTGCGCATCAGGTCCGAGATCGCCAAATGCCGAGTTCATTGCCTGGGGTGTGGGGCCATTCATCGCTGGGGGCAAAGGGCGGGAGACAGTGGTATGTTGTGCTCGCTCACATGAATGAGATCAATTTGTTCTTGCGGTTATGAGCATACGCCAATAATATGCAAGCACTTTCGCCCGAAAAAATCGAACGCCCGTCTTACTTTCACTGTGCTTTCCGGTATTTTGTGCCGTTGGCAGAATGAGTGTCGCTGGCAGTGACCAACAGCAAACCACCTGATTTCATCCGGCTTATTATGAACAACCTTCTGGTTGCCCCGCAGGCGCAACTCGCGCTCTATTGCCTGCTGGTGGCGCTGGCCTCGCTGGCGGGCGGGTGGATTTTGCTGGCCGTGCGCCTGACTCATCTGCGGCTGCAAATCGCGGGCAGCTTCGTGGCCGGGCTTATGCTGAGCATGGCCTTACTCCACTTCGTCCCGCATGCCGTCCATCAAAACCACTCGATTGGCCAGACGATGCGGTGGGTCTTGTCGGGGTTTCTGGCGATATTCCTCTTGCAGCGGTTCTTCCCCTACCATCACCACGATGTTTCGGACGAGGCACCGGAACGCTGGGGGACCAAACCCGACGAGACTCCCACCTTGGCAGAACAAAGTGCCAGCCATCTTTCCTGGATCGCGACAACCATTGGCATGACACTGCACTCGCTGGTGGGGGGCATGGCCCTGGCCGCCGCCGTGAGCGCCGACGCCGGCGGCCTCTCAGGTTGGATGGGGCTTGGCACAGCACTGGTTATCATTCTTCACAAACCCTTTGACGCGCTGGCCGTTTCGACGGTGATGACCGCCGGCAGATGCCCGATTGCCAGCCGCCACCTGATCAACACCCTGTTCGCATTTGTCACCCCGTTGGGCGCGGTGCTGTTTTACATGGGCGTCAGCCGGTACGCCGCCGGCAATCCCAAAATCCTCGGCGACGCGCTGGCTTTTTGCGCCGGAACCTTTCTCTGCATCGCCGGGGGAGGCATCCTGCCCGAGATGCAATTTCACGCCCATGACCGTATCAAGCTTTCGCTCGCCCTGCTGGCAGGCGTCGCTGTCGCCGTACTCGTGGGATGGTTTGGCCACAGCGAGCCCGTCCCCCATGAGCCGGGGATTTCGCACCCAAACGCCCACCGCTCACACCCATGAGTACTCCTGCCAAGAATTATGTTTTCGGCCCCGTCCACTCGCGCCGCATCGGCCGCTCGCTGGGGGTGGACCTAGTGCCGTTCAAAACCTGCACCTATGACTGCATCTACTGCCAACTCGGAACCACGACCAACCGGACGCTCGAACGCAAGGAGTGGGTGCCAATGGATGCGGTGCTCGACGAGTTGAAGCGGAAACTCGAATGCCGTCCAGATTACATCACGCTCAGTGGTTCGGGCGAACCGACCTTGTATTCGCGCCTGGGCCAAATCATCCGCCGCATCCGGGCGATGAGCGATGTGCCGGTGGCGGTGCTGACCAATGGCTCGTTGCTGTGCCAGAAGGAAGTGCGTGAGGAAGTGGCCTTGGCCGATCTCGTGTTGCCCTCGCTCGACGCCGACATTGATTACAAGTTCCGCTTCATCAACCGGCCCCATCCGGACATCTCCTTCGAGCAAATGGTCGAAGGCTTGATCGCGCTCCGCCGCGAATTCAGCGGGCAGTATTGGTTGGAAGTGTTCCTGCTGGGCGGCTACACCGCGATCGAGGCCAATGTGAAAAGGCTCGCCGCCTTGGCCAAGCGCATCGGCCCGGATCGCGTGCAACTCAATACGGTCGCCCGTCCGCCAACCGAGGACTTCGCCATGGCAGTGTCTCCGGAAGCGCTCAAGAAATTCGCAAAGTTCTTCGACCCGCCTGCCGAAGTCATCGCCGAATACCCCTCGCATCTGAGTCACAAGTCGGACAAGATCCAGCCCGGTGCGGTCCTCGAAATGTTGCGCCGCCGCCCCTGCACGGTGGAACATGTGTCACTCGGCATCGGATTGAACCGGTTGGAAGTCCTCAAGAAACTCGAAGCCCTGATGGCAAAAAAACAAATCGAAACCTCCCGCCATGAGGGCGAGGTTTTCTACCGCGCCACCGGCCACCCGGAACCGTCATGAAGACCACCCCGCCGTCCGGTTACCGCAGCACGCTTGGCATTGAGGCCGACAAGCGCGTTCTGGTGCGTTACCGCGACATGACCCGCGTGGATCCATGCCCGTATGGCGAGGCTTGCCGAATCGTCACGGGGGGCGAGGGTGGAGTCGCAAATGTCCACGTCATCACGGTGTCCCAGGGAGGCTTGCATTTTCACCGGCATTATGACGAGGTCTATTACGTCCTGGCCGGGACCGGAACAATGATGATCGCCGGATCCGAGTATCCCTTGCGGCCTGGGGCGGTGGTGGTGATTCCGGCGGGGGTGCCCCACGAATTGTGCGCTGCCGCAGATGGCCCGCTGGAATTCGTCATCTTCGGGACCCCACCCATGGCCATCGACGATCTGCGTGCGCGGCCCGAGCGGCTGGAGCACATGTTGGTGCCTGATGACCCGCAGTGTCCGATGCCGCAGAAATCCCCCGCAGACCAACCCGATCTCGCCGGCGGCAGCGGTCAGAACGCCGTCGCCGTTGAGGTCGCAGCCCAGGGCGAACAAGCCGAAGGACTCAGCCGACAGATCCGGACATTTCCAGCTCGATGAGTTTGTTGATCTCCCGGGAGTATTGCAGTGGAAACCGTTGCACCAATTCATTGATAAAACCGTTCACGCTCAGGCTGCGTGAGGCACCCGCGGAAAGCCCGCGCTGGCGCATGTAGAAGATCTGCTCCTCGTCGAGCCGCGAGACACTCGCTTCGTGCTGGGCGATGTTGTTGTGCCCCCGCACTTGAATGGCGGGATAAGTGTAGGTACGGCTGGAGGCATCGAGCAGCAAGGCGTCGCACTCGGTGTGGTTGCGACAGCCCCGCACGGTCGCGGGCATGTCCACCCAGCCGCGATAGCCCGCCTGGCCATCCCCTAACGACACACTTTTTGAAGTGATCGAACTGGAAGTCCGTGGTGCGCGATGTAACATTTTCGCGCCGGAATCGTGATGTTGCCCGGTCTTGGCAACGGTGATGGATAGTGCCTCCGCGGAAGCGCCCTCGCCCTCCAGCAGAGCGCAGGGATATTTCATCGTCAGCCGTCCACCGAGATTGCAGTCGATCCATTGGACGGATGCCCCGGCGGCGAGCCTCGCCCGCAGGATTGCAAGGTTGAAGACGTTAGGTCCCCAATTCTGCAACGCCACGTAGTTGAGCCGCGCATGCGCGCCGAGCACGAACTCGCCCACCGCGCAGTGCAAGGCCGGGCCCGGTCGGGCCGCCGAGGAGCAACTCTCGAAGAAAGTCACCTCTGCGCCCTCGCCTGCCACGATAAGAGTTCGCCCGAACTGGCTGTTGCCGCCCCCCTGCAGATGCATGAAGCACTTGAGCGGCGCGGTGACTTTCACCCCTGCCGGGATGTAGATGAACGAACCGCCGGAAAACACTGCGGAGTTGAGTTGGGTGAAAAGGTTCTCGTCGCGGCCGATCACGGAGCCGAAGTGTGGCCGGAAGAGTTCTCCGTATTCCGTCAGACCACGCGTCGAATCGACGAAAACCACCCCGGCGCGGGCCCATGTCTCCTGCAGTCTGCCATAGACCACCTCCCCATCGATCTGCGCCTGCGCGCCGCCAAGAAACTCCCTTTCCTCGCGTGCCACGCCGAGCGTATCGAGCACTTGGGTTGTCGCCACACTGCCGGCCCCTCCCACCCGGTGCCGCGCCCGTGCCGGGGACGAGTAGTAGTGCAGCGAGTCAAAGGGTAATTCTTCCAACAACGGCGGGGCCCAGCGCACAGCCTGATCACTGCCGACAAAAGCGCGTAGCGCCTCCAGCCTTTGCGCCCGCAGCCACGTGGGCTCGCTCTTGCAGTCTGAAAGATACTCCACCGTGGCCGCGTTCAGGCCGACACCTGCATCGCGCTCCGCCGCCAATGCGGCAATCGCGCCGGTGGCCGCCAAGTCGCTCAACCCGAATGCTTCCGTCTGGTCATTCGGCATCATCTTACTGGTTTTTGGCACAGGTAAATTGGGAGTTTAATGGGAAAGAATGGTCAGCGAAGTCATTTTTTTCTGGAAGTTATGGGCATACGCCAATAACAACAAGCACTTTCGCATGACACACACCGACCGACGCCTGCGCGTGACTGTTCTTTCCGGCTTTTTGGGATCCGGCAAAACCACCCTTCTGAACAATCTGCTGGCGACCATGGACCGCAAACGGGTGGCGGTGATTGAAAACGAGCTTGGAGCGATCTCAATCGACCACCATTTGGTCCTGCGCACTGAATTGGGCTCGCTGGAAACTGTGCAGGGGCGCACTTGCTGTGAGGCGAGGGAGGAATTCCTGCGGCTGGTGCATCAGATCGCCCAGGTGAAGGAGGATTACGACCATCTGATTGTGGAGACCACCGGGGTCGCCCATCCCGGCATGATCGCCCACGCGATTTTGGGTGATTCCTTCCTCCAGCAGCACCTGGAACTCGACGGTGTGGTCACCGTGGTGGACGCCAAACACATTCTCGATCACATCGGTCAGGACGGACACGCCGAGGAACAAGTGGCCTACGCGGATCTGCTGGTCATCAACAAGATCGATCTGGTTTCTGACACCGAACTGCGCTGGGTCGAGGACGCGCTGATCGGCATTAACGCCGATTGCGAACGAGTCCTTGCGCAAGACGCGCAGGTTCCATCCGAGCGAATTCTGGACATCGGTGGCTTTGATTTGAAGCGCATTTCGCTAGGCGTAGGCGGATGCTCCAAAACCGCTAACGCACCTGCATCGGACAAGCCACACCGCCACGAAATCGAGACCATCTCGTTTGAGATTCCGGGCGAACTGGATGCCAACCGCTTTAGCCAGTGGCTGCAACTCTTCATGGTCAGCCATACGGGCGATTTGTTTCGCGCCAAGGGCATCCTCGCCCTCCAAGCGGTGCCTGAACGTATGGTATTTCAATGTGTGCATGGCATTTTCCGACTCTCCCTTGGCCAGCCATGGGTGATGGTCAACCGACGCTCGCAACTCGTCTTCATCGGCCGCAACCTGCGGCGGGCTGATATTTTATCAGGATTGGAGGCATGCAAGATATGAACACTGACTCGATGGCGGAACATTTCGACCGCAAGGCTGCGGATTGGGATGCGAATGAGCGGCACCTTGCCCTGACCGCAGATATTCTCGAAGCGGTTACGCGGGAATGGCCCGTCAATTTATCGCTACGACTGTTAGATTATGGTGCGGGGACCGGACTTTGTTCGCTGGCGCTGGCTCCGCGTTGCGCAAGTGTTCTTGCGATGGACGTGTCGGCCGGGATGTTATCGCGTCTGGAGGAAAAAGCCCGGGCGAGCGGGATGACCCACCTGCAAACCCGCCAGCAGGATCTTTGCTCGGAACCGCTCTTAGGCCAGCGCTTCGATGTGATCCTCTGCGCGATGACACTGCACCATGTCGCCGACATCGAACCTCTCCTGGAGCGTTTTCATGCGATGCTGGAACCCGGTGGATTCATCGCCATCGCCGATCTCGATAAAGAAGATGGAACCTTTCACGACGAACCAGCCGGAGTCCATCACCACGGTTTCATCCGCGAATGCCTGAGCCGGCAAATGATGGCTGCGGGATTCACATACGTGACCATAGATACCGTCCATAGTATCCGGAAAACCCGGAAATCCGGCATCATCGAGTATCCGGTTTTTTGCGCCATCGGCCGAACGAGACCCGCTGATAGTGACTCACAGCCACCGGTCTAACAGATGATAACTTCCACCGAATGCATTCCCTGCTTCATCAGACAGGCGGCCGAAGCCATCGCCTTGAGTGGGTTGGATTCATTTCAACAGGCGAGGATTCTGCGAAAAGTCATGCATGATCTGGCAGACCTGGATTGGCAAGTTAGCCCACCGATGGTTTCGGCTCACTTACACCGGATCATCCGCGAAATGACTGGCGATCCCGACCCGTATCTCAGCGTCAAGAACCGGATGAACCGGCTTGCGCTGGACGCGCTGCCCGCGTGCAGGCAACTTATCACGGACGCTCTCGATCCACTCCATGCGATCATCCGGCTTGCCGTGGCCGGCAATTTGCTTGATAGCGGTGCGAAGACCCAAATCGCACCCGAGGACCTGCCGCAATTGTTTGCCACCTTGTGGGACCAGCCGCTGGCTGGCGACCCGCAAGAACTTTTCCACGCGGCGGAACAGGCCGAACGCATCCTCTTTCTCGCCGACAACGCTGGCGAGATTGTGTTGGATCGCCTCCTCATTGAGGCGTTGCCGATGGCCAAAGTGACCGTCGCGGTGCGCGGCAAACCGATCCTCAACGATGCCTTGCGTGAAGATGCCGCCTTGGCAGGCATCACGGCCCTCGTCCCGGTGATCGACAATGGCTCCGCCGCGCCTGGCACGGTCCTTGCGGATTGCACGGCGGAATTTTGCGCCCACTTCAAGCGGGCCGATCTGATCATCGCCAAAGGCCAGGGCAATTACGAAACCCTCTCGGAAACACGGGCTCCGATCTTCTTCCTCTTCACCGTCAAATGCCCGCTCGTGGCGGCTCAAATCGGGGAGCCCACCGGGACACTGGTCGCGAAGAAATCCGCGCTCTGGTCGGCAGGACCAACACGGATTTCAAGAAAACATCGCTGAAACGTGCCATGGTCATTCGCCCATGATAGACAACGAACCCCTCCCCAGTAACTTCAAACCGATGAAAACAAAACAAGCCGCCCCCAAATCCGCCACCCCACTCTGCGACAGTCTCAACCAGGTTCTGGCCGATTCCTACGCGTTGATGTCGCTCACGCATCTTGCCCACTGGAATGTGGAAGGTCCCGGTTTCTTCGCGCTCCATACCGCCTTTCAAACTCAATACGAAGAACTTTTTGTCGCAATTGACGAGATCGCCGAGCGGATCCGGGCGTTGGATGCCTACGCCATCGGCGGACTTGGCGCACTGGCCGCTGCCGCGCAAATGAAGGAATTCGTTGCCCCACTGCCGCAGGAGGAATATGTTCGCGCCTTGCTTGCCGCCAATGAGAAATTGGTCCGGGATGCGGCGTACGCACGCGATCTCGCGGGAGAATCCAATGACCCTGAAACCCAGGACCTCATGACGGTGCGCGTCACCCTCCACCAAAAAACCATCTGGATGCTCAAAAGCTTTCTCAAATCATGAAAACCGATCCTGACGAAACCGCTTGTTGTCCGCTGCGCTCCGGACGCTGGAATCCTTACCTTGTTGGGACGGGCATCGGCGTATTGAGCATGGCGGTTTTCTCGCTGGCGGACAAACCGCTGGGGATCTCCACCGCATTGTCGCAGGCGTCGGGTGCATGTGCCGCGACGTTCATGGGTTGGGAGAAAGTCGGGGCGAATGCCTACTGGACGAAACATGTGCCGCAATGGGACTATGGCATGTTGTTTTTGGTTGGCACTTTTCTCGGTGCGATGGTGGCGGCAATCCTCGGCAAGGGCTTCCGTGTGGAAGCGGTGCCGAGTGTTTGGAGGGAGCGGTTCGGACCTTCGGTATTGAAACGAATGGCCGGCGCGGTCATCGGTGGGGTGCTCGTCATGTATGGTGCCCGCCTGGCTGGCGGCTGTACCAGCGGCCACGGGATCAGCGGATCGCTCCAGTTGGCGGTCGGAAGCTGGACGTTCTTTCTTGTGATGTTTGCCGCAGGCGCGGCAACAGCTTTGGTTATCTTCAAAAAATCCTAACTCCTATGCACAACGCGATTCTTACCGGTGGGCCATTGATGGTCGGGGCGATTGTCTTCGGCTTTGTCTTCGGCTGGTTGCTCCAGCGCGGCGGGGTGACCGACTACAATGTGGTCGTGAACCAGTTCCGATTCAAGGACTTCACGGTCCTCAAAGTCATGCTGACCGCCGTGGTGGTGGGCGGGATCGGTGTGGCCCTCCTGCACGCGGGAGGGTTCGCCAACACCCACATCAAAGCTTCACCCATGCTGGCCATTGTCTTGGGGGCGTCGATCTTTGGCGTAGGCATGGTTATTTACGGATATTGTCCCGGTACCGGGTTGGCCGCCGTTGGCACCGGCAGCTTTCATGCGCTGGCAGGAGTTGTCGGCATGATGGGTGGCGGAATCCTCTACGCGCTCACCTTTCCTTGGGTCGCCAAGAACATCCTGCCAATCGCCGACGTTGGCACCATGACTCTGGACAAACTCTTTGGCATTCCAGTGTGGGCGGTATTTGTGATTCTGATGCTTGTGGCGATCTGCGTGTTCGCCTTCGTTCAGAAGTTGGAGAAATCCTGCCGCGGGTGAGCCAACCGATTGAATCATTCAGCATGAGAATGCGGCGGAGGGTACGGCAGGAACAGTAATTTGCCAGACACCAATTCGGTCAAGAGCTCCTTCGCCCAAGGCCTCAACGCGGCAAATGAGCCCCCCGAAGGGAAGCCCAAACCGCAGGGATATTATGATTTCTTTCCGTTATCGCCTGATTTCTTGCCCGCGTCGCCAGTGATATTGCCAGTCATCGGCACGAACCTCACCGGCACCACGGCGCGCTGATCGAGCTTACCATTCTTCTTGTGCAAAACATACAACGTTTGGTGGCCGGTTGTGCCGACCGGAATGACCATGCGTCCTCCTTCCTTGAGTTGATCGACCAATGGCTGTGGGATACGGTCGGGGGCACAGGTTACGATCACAGCATCGAACGGTGCCGCTTCCGGCCAACCCTTGTAGCCATCGCCGGAGCGGGTCATCACGTTGCTGTAGCCGAGCAGCTTCAATGTCTTTTCCGCCCGCTGTGCAAGCGGTTCCACAATTTCGATCGTGTATACCGTTTTGACCAATCCCGCCAGGACCGCAGCCTGATAGCCCGAGCCGGTACCCACTTCGAGCACTTTGTCGGTGGGCTTGGGTTCGAGCTTCTCGGTCATGAACGCAACCATGAACGGCTGCGAAATCGTTTGGTCGTAACCTATCGGCAGCGGGTTGTCTTCATAGGCCCGGTCCCGAAGCGATGGCGGCACAAATGCCTGCCGAGGCACTTTGCCCATCACCGCCAGCACTGCGGAGTCCGTGATCCCGCGATCAGGTGCCGCTAGCTGCTGCTTGACCATCTGCTCGCGGGGCGCCGCAAAATCCATCTCGTCGGCACGGGAGTTGCCGCAAAACGCCGCCAGCCACATTGACCAAAGTGCCAACGATGCACCAACACGTTTACCGTAGAACAATTTCATCTTCACCTATACATGCGACATCCACCATCGCTTTTATTCAGAAATCTTACTCTGATTTTTGGTTGTGTCAGGGGGGCTGCTCACCATGGACCGCCAGTGGAGCCGCGCACGAACAGCTGAACGGTTCACGCCGGAGATACCCCGGTTTGCCGACGGATGGCAGCATCGCGCAAATCCGGTGGGCCTGCTTACGATACCGGTCAGGCAGGAGGAGGCAGGTCCGGCATGGCCACGAATTTGGCAGACGCCCGCACAGCGAGAACTCCTCCTTGATGAACCTCGGCACGACAAAGGTAAATCCCGTGCCGTTTGGACTCCACCCAGCCGGAGACGTGGACCATACCCATCACATTCACGCTTTCAAGATAACGGATGGTTAACTCCGCCGTCACCGCAGTCACACTCATCGCGAAGAGCGCGTGTACCATCGAACTGTCCAACAGAGTCGCAATCACGCCGCCATGAATACGGTCCGCATAGCTCAGAAATGCAGCGGATGGTTGCCAATCCGCTGCTGCGACTCCATTGTCATCAACCTCAAAATGAAGCTTCAGCCCGTGGACATTGCATCCGCCACAGGCAAAACAATCGCGGTGCGAGTCTTTCAACGTGGACGAATCAGTGGTGGCATTCGTGTCCATCGTGGTCATGGTGCCCGCCACAGCGTGAGTTCTCCTGATTGGCACGTGCCAGCTTGCCTAACAGGCAGGCGCTTGCCAACGCAGAAGGCTGCACGTCACTGTCGGCCAGAAATGCTTCGATGCCCGCATCCGCCAGCAGGATCAGCGCCCGCTCGCCAATCGCGGAAACCACCACTGCGTCCACCTTTTGTTGCTCAAGCCACTTCGGCAGCGATCCAGGTTTGTGCTCTGGCGCGGTGGAAACTTCCTGATTTCCCAAACGGAGAGTCTTGCGATCCCCCTCATAAATTAGAAATACCTTCGTGCCGCCAAAATGTTGGCTAAAAGCACCATCTGCCATCGGAATGGCAATTTTGACGATTTCCCTGTCTTGGATAGTCCGTTTGTTGTCGCTCATTTGTTCTGAGCGTATGCCCATAACGAGACCGGTCAACCTTTTCTTTCGGCAGGCTTTGGAAATTTCAGGTCAAACCGGCATCAGTCTGGCGCAAAACGCGCCGCGCACTCATCGGCCGACTCCGATTTTTCTGAGGATGAGTTCCAGCGGGCAGAAGTTGGTAAAGGACGACTGGAGCAAGTTGAAGCCCACAAACGCCGTAAACCACAGCCAGTTGGGGTTATGGTAGTGGGCGAGGGCAAGGCTGATGAGGATGAAGGTGCCGGCAAACCGGCGAATGATGCGTTCCATAATGTTAGGAAGGTCGATTGTTAATGTATGATGTTAGATAGCAAGGCGCCCATCACCGCACCATAGATCGTGCTGATATAGGGGTTGCTGGTCAACGGACAGGTCCCTGACGAGCACCCGACAAATTTGTAATAACTGAAGCCGAGCACGCCTCCGACGCAAATTCCAATAATGAGTTTGATGATCATGGAAAATCTCCTTTTCAAGTTTCTGAGGCAACTGCGGCTTGCGGGGTTGCCGTCATGGCACGTTCGATCCAGATCTGTAAGGTCTTCAGAGCGCCGGCGCCAACTGCCTGGTCAATCATCTGCCCAGCACCAAACAACATGAGCGTCGGCACGCCCCGGACGCCATAGCGCCCCGCCAATTCAGGTGCGTTATCCACGTTGAGCTTGGCAAATTTCAGTGAGCCGGAAAACTCGCCAGCGAGCTGTTCGAGCAGCGGCGCGATCATTTTGCACGGGCCGCACCAAGGTGCGTAAAAGTCCACGACTACCGGCCCGGTTGCTTTCAGGACTTCACGGTCAAAGGATGCTTCAGTCACTTCGATGATGTTTTGCGTATTTGATTTCATTGCTTCGTCCACTACTGAGCCACGGGAGCCAGTAAAGTTACAAATCGGCCTCAAAAAAAATCGGTCCTGACGCAAGCCGCTTAATGTGCGCCAACCAGAGCCATCAAATTTCGTCCGATCAGCGCGATGCCCAGCAGCACCACACACCACACGAAGCCGCGACGCAAGAGCATCGACGGCATACGGCTGGCAAGCGCCGTACCCGCAAGCATTCCGACGATGGACACACCCAGAAAAGCCAGGGTGAGCGGCCAGTCAAAATTCACATATCGCAGTTGTCCGATCAGACCACCCAGGCAATTGACCGCAATGACGGCCAGTGAAGTGCCAATGGCCGGCTTCATGTCCAAGCCCGCAAATAGCACAAGCGCGGGCAGGATCAGAAATCCACCACCCACCCCGAGAAATCCGGTCAATACTCCGACAGCAATACCTGCGACCAGACAGCGCGATGGACGGCATTGATGGGATGGCATCGTTGTAGCACCATTTCGTAGCATACGCGTTCCCGCCACCAGCATCAGCACACCAAACAATAGCAGTAGAACCGACGCGGACACCAGGTGGGTGAATTTAGCTCCCACAAATGCACCTGCCATTCCGCTCAAAGAAAAGAATGCTGCCGCTCTAAAATTGAAAGCTCCCCGCCGCATGTTAAGCAGAGCACCCAATGAACTTGTGCCGCCTACGATGACCAGCGACATCCCAACGGCTTGTTGCGCGGGAATCCCCGCAACATAAACCAGCACTGGCAGCGTGATGATCGAACCTCCACTGCCCAGAAGCCCGAGCGACAGTCCAATCAGCGCCGCCAGTGCAAGACCGAATGTCATCAGGGTGGAAGTTGTGGACGGCGGGCAAGGATTTGAACGACCGCGCCACGACCATGATGGAAGCTGCCTTCTGTCACGTCGCGCTCAATCTCTTGTGCGACAATGAATTCCAAGCCGGCAAGCTCTTCACGGAGGCTGTCCAGAGTCATCAGCAGTTCAGGAACCTTTGGTCCGCCGGTTCCCAAAGCCAACTGCGCAGGCGTGTATGCTTCCAGAATGAAAACACCGCCGGGTTTCAAGCCTTGGACCACTGCGGCGTGGACCTTGCGGCGCAAGGGCGGCGGCAAATGCGCGAATGTCGCAACGATCCCCGCCCAGGCACCCGGCATAATTTCAAAGGATTCGAGATCCGCATGCACAGTCTCGATCGCCACACCGCTTGCTTCGGCGAGACGGAGCGCTTTGGCCAGACCCATTGCGGATTGATCCATTGCCGTCACACGATGGCTGAGTTTCGCCAGATAGACCGCATTGCGGCCTTCGCCCTCTGCCAGACAAAGCACCGGGCCGTCAGGAATGTGCATTGCCATTTCTGCCACAAATTCGTTGGGGTCCTGCCCATAAACGTAGTCATCGGCGGCGTAGCGATCATCCCAAAATACGGTGTCCATAAGAAAGGTTCGGAAGTTGCAGGTGATTTTCGGAAAGCACGAAACCTCACAATGATCGTCCGCGACATCAGTTGCCGCGAGCTCCGCTGAGGATTTTCTCGGCACGGCCGTAGGAGCCGAGATTGAATACGTTGGCGTAACCCATGCCTTTCAATTGCCGTTTGGCGATGCCGCTGCGAGTTCCGCTCAGGCAATGTAGGAGCAGGACCTGGTCCTTGTCCGTCACACGTCGTGGCAAACTGCTCCGGAGTTCTCCCATCGGGATATTCACCGCCTTGGGCAGGTGTCCTCCACGGTATTCACCGGCCTCACGCACATCCACCACGAGCGCGCCTTGTTGCAGAAACCTGCGGGCGTTATCCGGCGAGATGAACGACATTCGCTTGAAGACCCACACTGCGACCATCACGCCGACGATAATCCATATCATTGTCCAATCCATATTTTTGTTATTTGAGTGAAAATCTATGTCAGGGTGTGGGCAATTTGGCGGGCGTGCGGGGATCGAAATGGGCGCGAATGCCGCCGGTGAGCGTCGAAACCTGGAAGCCGTTTTGCGCCAGGATGCGGGCGGCAAAATAGGCGGACTTGCCGAGGGCACAGACGGTCACCACCGGACGACTGCGATCCAGCTCGCCGAGGCGCTGGCGCAGTGCCCCGAGCGGGATATTTACCGAACTCACTTGGGTCAACGGATGCGCCTGCACCAGTGCGGCAGGACGGGTGTCAACCACTTGCACTAGCGGGTCGTTAGGGATGGAATCAATAGGAGTCACGAGACCGTCGCGGGCATTGCAGGCGGTGAATGCGGCTAGGTTGACGATGTCCTTGGCAGCACCGAATGGCGGAGCGTATGCCAGTTCCAGTTGTGCTAGATCATCAATGGTCAATCCGCCCGTAATGGCCGTGGCTATCACATCCAGACGCTTGTCCACCCCAAGGAAACCCGTGACTTGCGCACCGAGCACGCGGCCGGTTTCCGGATCCCAGAGCAATTTGAGCAGCAGCGGCTTCGCGCCGGGATAGTAACCGGCGTGATGGTTGTCGTTGACGGTGACGCTGCGATACATACGGCCTGCGGCACGAAGGCGTTTCTCCGACCATCCGGTCAACCCTGCGGCAACATCAAAGGCACGCACAATGGCGGTTCCCAGTGCCCCCGGGTATGGCTTGGTTTGTTCGAGATGGAAAATGTGATCGGCTGCCAGCCGGCCCTGACGATTGGCAGGGCCGCCCAAGGGAACTGCGGTCGCATCTCCACTCACAAAGTCTTTGATCTCAATGGCATCGCCGGCGGCATAGATGTCGGGATCGCTGGTCTGCATGAATGGATTGACACAGATGTGGCCCCGCAGACCAAGTTCCAGTCCGGCATCACGGGCGAGCGCGGTGTCTGGGCGCACGCCGATGCTCAACACCACAAGGTCGGCTTCCACTACGCGACCGGAGTTGAGGCGGCAAGTCAGCGCGGCTTCGCCGACAAAACCCGCGATTCCGTCGCCAAGGATGAGTTCGATGCCGTGGCGGCGAAGTTCGTCCTCCATCAGGTGTGTCATCGGGCCGTCAAGCGGCGGCAGCACTTGATCCTGGAGTTCGACCAACGTGACTTGTTTGCCCAGTCGTACGAATTGCTCGGCCATTTCCAGGCCGATGAAACCCGCGCCGATCACGGTTACGCGCCGGGCGCTGGCGGCGGTGGCCTTGATGCGATCCATGTCTTGCAACGAGCGCAGGGTAAACAGGCGGGGATCATCGATGCCCGGCAGGTCGGGCCGCAACGGCACGGCACCTGGCGCGAGCAAAAGTTTGTCATAGGGCAGCCATTCGGTGGTGCCGGCGGCAATCTCACGCAACTGCACGCGCTTGCCCGGACGGTCAATGGCAATGGCTTCGGTGCTGGTGCGCACGTCGATAGCCAGCATGGCCTTGAGCGTCTGCGGGGTCTGCACGGCAAGCGCGTCGCGCTGCTTGATTTCTCCACCAATGAAATAGGGCAGGCCGCAGTTGGCGAAGGAAACATCAGGACCACGCTCTATCAATGTAATTTGGGCGGATTCGTCGAGCCGCCTGGCGCGGGCGGCACAGGAAGCTCCGGCGGCCACGCCGCCAACTATCACCAATCGCTTTCCGTTTGTGAGATTCATAACGTTGGCTCGATAGAGCCTCAGATCGGAGAAAAGTTACAAACCTTTTGCGACCTCGGACATTCGCGACATGATCATCAGCAATCCCCGATGTGCGCGGTCAGCGAATCGCCAGACCGATCACTTCGTTGAGAATTTTTCCTGCCACTTTGCGCGCAATGCTTCGTGCAATTGCTCCTTAAACCTGACGGGCAGTTCATACGGCTGGTCATTTTTGTAGAGCGTGATGGTCTGGCGGATGTTGTCCACGACGACCTGGCACGGGTTGCAGCCTGCCATGTGCTGCTCGAATTCCTCGCAAACGGACGGGTCAATCGTGCCGTCCACGTAGTCATTGAGCATTGCCAGCATTTCTTCGCACTTCATATCGCGTGGGTAGTTGGATTGAGCCGTGAGCGGCAAAAAAGTTACAGGGAGAATGGTGGTATTTTCAAAGCGGTTTCCGCCGACGCTTTAGAGGCGTGGGATGAAATACGGAACACCGCGGGCCTCAGCCATGGTGATGTGCCTGTTTGATGCGCGATGCCGGATCGCCGAGTGTGGTCGTGAGGCGTTCGCGCAGTTGCAGGCGGGCACGCAGCAGCCGCACCTTCACATTGGCCTCGCTCAAGCCGAGTGCGGTGGCGGTTTCAGTGACAGACAAGCCCTCCACGTCGCGCAGCAGGAAAACGATCCGGTGTTTCTCGTCCAACTGGGCGAGCGCCTCTTCAATCAAGCTGCGGGTCTCGTTCCTTGCCACCAATTCGCCCGGCGACTGGCTCCAATCGGCAATGTATTCCGGGTGGGGAATCGACTCGTCGCTTTCCGTGCTTTCGGTCGCCGCCTCCAAGGAAACGGTGTCCAAGCCGTCGCGTTTGCGGATGACTTTGAGCGCCGCGTGAGTGGCAATCCGCAGCAGCCAGGTGGCAAAGCCCGCTTCGCCGCGAAACCCGTCCAGATGCTCCAGCGCGCTCAGGAACGTTTGTTGGGTCACATCCTCGGCATCCTGTTCGTGCCTCAGCATCCGCAGAGCGAGGGAATACACCCGCTTCTCGTACCGATTGGCCAAGCTCTCGAAGGCAAACAACTCCCCCGCTTTGGCGCGAACCACCAACTCGTCGTCTGCCGTCTCCGGGGCCATGAGATCCGTCATAAAAATTGTCCGTCTGATGAACGATCCGTCATGCGCCCAATCCTATCCGAGGCACAGGTTCGGGTGGGCCGGTCGGGGGAGCCTTGCATGAAACCGCAGCCTCCGCAATCAAAGTTGCCGTTGGAGTTCGACAACCATCATGCTGAAGGAATCCGGCGCACCCGGGAGGAAATGACACGGCGCCGACCGGGAATCTGGTCACTCATCCTTCCAGGTGCCCTTCAATGACCCGGATGAGAATGTTCAAGTCCACCGGTTTAGCCAGGTACTCCTCATCGCCGATGTAGGCCTCGCTGCCGTGGGTTTCTTCATTCGATACAATGGCCGTGAGGAAGATGATCGGAATATCCTTCAGCAATGGGTCTTCCCGCAAGCGGGCCGCCACCGCGCCGCCATCCATCTCCGGCATCATAACGTCCAACAGAATCAGATCGGGCATGAACTCCCGGGCGGATTGAACGGCTACCAGGGCGTGATTTTCCTGGCGCACTTCGTAGGCACCCGTTGCCACGAGATTACGTCTGACACCTCGTGTGATGCTGGCGTCGTCGTCGATGATGAGGATTCTATGCTTGGTCATGGATGTGGTTTCGGTTGCAGATTAAATGTCAAAGTTGCGCGGGCCCCGCCTTCAGGACGATTTCCAAGTGTGACGCTGCCACCGTGAATCTGGATGATTCTGTGAACAATTGCCAATCCCAACCCGGTGCCCTGTCCCGGAGGCTTGGTCGTATGGAACGGTTCGAAAATATTGGGTAACTGCTCCTGGGGAATACCGGGGCCGGTGTCCTCAACTTCAAGGATTACCTGGGGTTCGAGGACAATGCTTGTGTCGGTAGCCGCCTGCAACGAACTCCGCACCGTGAGTGTGCCGCCGTCTGACATGGCATGGACGGCGTTGGTGAACAGGTTGACCAACACGTGCTCCATGTGTGTATGGTCCAATGACAACATGGGCAAACCGGCTTGCAACTGTCGCACCACCTCGATTCGATGTTTGAGCAACTGGTGCCGAACCAGTCCGAGGGCATTCTCGACAATGGCGTTCAAATCTTCGGGAGACGGTTGCAGAGGGCGCGGCTTGGAGAAGTCCAGCATCAGGTTGATGATTTTGGTGCCTCGCAGGACCGCATGCTTCATGTCATGGAGCAAAGAGGCATCGTCCGCGTCGGAAATAGGGCGTTGGAGAAAGTAATCCACACCCATGCCAAGGGTCATCAGCGGGTTCTTGACTTCGTGCGCAACTCCGGCGGCCATACGACCCACCGCTTCCATCTTGGCCGCTTCGATGAGTTGCATTTGCGTGCGCTGCAATTCGGTATTGGCCAACCGAAGTTTGCCCTCAGTCCGTCGGCGCACGGTCACTTCCGCTACCAATTTGGTGGTACGCCTGGCCACCGTCGCTTCGAGGTTTGCTTGGGTGGCTTTGAGGGTCGCCAACAAGGTGGCGACGACCACAAAGATGCCGCCCATCATCAGCGTGTTCCAGAAAACCACCCATGGCTGAATGGTCGACCAGCGTTCCAGCCACTCCGCACCGAGCCAGGCTCCGGCACTGACCGTGGCGATGAACACGCCAACCCCACGACCTGCGAACCACGCGCACCAGCAAATCGGAACGAGGTAAAGCAATGTCACCGAAATCTCGATCCCTGTGAGGTAGTCGGAGACGGCAACCACCAGAACCATCCCCAAACTTGCTGCCAGTTTTCCCAACGGCAGCCGCGAATCACTCACTTTGTTCGTTAACGGTGGTGGATCGGTTGGATCAGGTTGTTGGTCCATCTGATGCTTGGTTCTTGGCGGCGACTACGGGCCTCCGCAACAGGTGAGAAAGCGCCACCCCCCACGGAATATTTCTGTAGATCTACCCAATCATGCGTCAATCACCGGCCAAGGTTCCTGAAATTTGTCGGCCACTACTCCGAACTCGCGTATTCCGAACAACGAATGTTCAGATGCCGGGCGCGTCGCGTCATGCCAAAACAGGCAAAACAAACCGCCACCCAATCCCCATGGTCGGCCCCGGTTTGACCGGCACGCAACTGCAAAATCGGGGATTCGACTGGAAAACGCCGGAAATCGCGCTTGAGTACGCCCATGTTTCATCGCCGCTTGCTTGCAATTTTGGTCGGGCTTTTTTCGACGCTGGCCCTAGCAGCCGATGATCATCCGCTCGAATCGCCGCAAATCGTGAATTACCGCCGGGTGATCTTCCGGCTTAAAGCGCCAAAGGCAAAAACCGTCATGCTGAAGGGTATTCGCCGCACGCAGGAGGAAATGACCCGCAGGCGGGGCGGTGTCTGGTCGGTCACGATCGACCATCTGGATCCGGGCATCTACGAATACTGCTTCATCGTCGATGGGCAACCGATGATCGACCCGTCCAATCCTGAAGTGAGATCCGGGACGAATCCCGACCGGAGTTTGCTCGAAATTTCCACGGATACTCCTTTGTTTTACCAGTGGAAAAACGTCCCGCATGGAACCGTCCACATGCACAGTTACTTTTCCGATTCGCTCCAACGTCGGCGACGGTTGCGTGTTTACACGCCGCCCGGCTATGAACTGAACGCAAATCACCGCTATCCGGCACTCTATCTGTTTCATGGCACCGGTGACACGGAAGCCACTTGGACGGATTTCGGCCGCGCCCATCTCATTCTCGACAACCTCATCGCAGCGGGCAAAGCCGTTCCCATGTTGTTAGTCATGCCCGACGGACACGCCGACCTCGATGAGGAAGAGGGCGACCACAAGGCCAACTTTCTCAAATTCGAGGCGGACCTGCTCGGTTCGGTGCTGCCATTGGTGGATGCCACCTATCGGACCATCGCAACTTCCGAGGGCAGGGCCATCAACGGGCTCTCGCTGGGTGGCATGCAAGCCTTGGAAATCGGCATCAATCACCCCGACCTCTTCGCCTACATCGGCGGCATGAGCGCCTATGTCCCCATGGCGGATGACCTCTTGGCGAAAGGGTTTGCAAACAAGCACTTCAATGACGAGGTCAAGTTGTTATGGATCTCAATCGGCAAGGATGACTTCCTGTTCAAGGATGCCGAGGCATTCCATTCCCTCCTGAACAAACACGGCATCCACTCACAATGGACGGTCACCAAGGGCGAGCACGAATGGACGGTTTGGCGCGGATACCTGCGGGACTTCGCACCTTTGCTGTTCCGCCAGGACAATGTGGAGAATCCGCCCGTAAAAACGCCTAATTGACGCTCTCCTATGAGTCACAGGATGGCATTGAACAAATAATGCAAAGCACGGATCAGAGACCGGGAGAATGTGGGGGAGTAGCGTTGATTCCTTAACCCGCCTCAGCGGTTCACAGCGGCCATGCTGCTTTCCGGGTAACGGGCACCGGCGGTGATTCCAACCGGAGCGGCTTGATTGAGTTCCGCCAGATCCCCGGCGGTCAGTTCTATTTCCATGGCCGCCGCGTTTTCTTCCAGATAAATGCGCCGCTTGGTTCCTGGAATAGGTGCCACGTCGTCGCCCTGCGCCAGCACCCACGCCAACGCCAGTTGCGCCGGCTTGCATTTCTTCCTTTGTGCCATCGCTTCGAGGCTGCGAACGATAGACAGATTTTGCGCGAAGTTTTCCCCTTGGAAGCGCGGGCCGTGCCGCCGCCAGTCGTCGGCTGCAAGGTCGTCGATCTTCCGGATCTTGCCGGTGAGGAAGCCACGGCCTAACGGACTGTAGGGCACAAAGCCAATCCCCAACTCCCGGCAGGTGGCTAGGATTTCCACCTCCACGTCGCGGCACCACAACGAGTATTCGGTCTGCAGGGCGCTGATCGGATGGACTTTGGCGGCGCGGCGGATCGTGGCCGGGGCTGCCTCTGACAGGCCGAGATAACGCACCTTACCGGCCCGGACCAACTCACCCATCGCGCCGACGGTTTCCTCGATGGGCACATTGGGATCCACGCGGTGCTGGTAGTAAAGATCGATCTGTTCAACCCCGAGTCGTAGCAAGCTCGCGTCACAGCACTCGCGGACGTATTCGGGCCGGCCGTTGACGCCCAGGAAATTTCCCTGTTCATCGCGGACATTGCCGAACTTGGTGGCGAGCACCACCTCGTCACGACGGCGCCTGATGGCCTGACCGACGAGTCGTTCATTTTCACCGCAGCCATACATGTCGGCGGTGTCGAGAAAGTTGACGCCCAAGTCGAGGGCGCGATGAATGGTGGCGGTAGACTCCCGGTCGTCACGTGCTCCGTAAAATTCCGACATGCCCATGCAGCCCAATCCGATGGCCGACACGGTAAGTCCTTGATTTCCAAGTATTCTTTGTTTCATAGGCGAATCTATTGTCTCGGAAACGGATGCACCGGGCGGGGCGCGGGGTCAATTGGAAAGTAGTCAGGTGAACGGGCTGAAGTAATCAAAGGTTTTCAGCACCAGTGATTTCCGAGCAAGACTTGAAGAACGCCCGCTTGCGGTCGGAACTGATACCCCAATTCACCGGCGGCGACTGATACCCGGCCTCCGAACCCTCACCCTTCCGGCGATAGTCGAACCAACCCCACGACACGTGCTCGGCAACGGCGGCGGTGAAGTTGTTCGCGGGTTGCTCGAAGTTCTCGTGGTCGTCTTCATTGATCAAAACCGGCATCGGTTTGAAGGACGGCACAGCGCGAGTCTTCTGGATCAACTCCGTGATGGCTTGCGGTTTGACCGCACCGTTGCCGTGAATCAGCAGGAAGTCCGATGCCGCGACAATGTTAGACGTTGGCACAACACACCCGCCGAATGAAGTTCCCACGAGCAACGCGTGTCCATCGCCGGCTTTCGTGGCGCGCACCCGCTGGATGAGTTCGCCAACCCGATCCGGCCGCAGAATCGGCGGCTTGTAGCCGGGATTGGTCTCGTTGTTGATTTCCACCAGCACATTGCGCCAGCCGCCTTGCAGCAACCACCGCGTGGCTTCGTCCGTCCCGCGAATGACCGCTGCGTCGTCTGCGAAACGAGGCGATTGTCCGAAATAGAAATAGCCGACGATGACCGTCATTCCCTGCTCATCCGCCGCATCGAGCACACGCCGCATCCGCTCCGCAAACTCCGGACGCAGCCCGCCATCGGCAGTGAAGGCCCCGCTCTCCCATGGCTGTTTTGACGAATAGCCCTCCGGCGAGCCGCCTTGGAAATTCACCGTGAACGCGAGCAGTCCGTGTCGCTTCCACTCCGGCATGGCCGCGATGAATTCGCGCACGTTGCGCTCCGCATCCCACTTTCCGGTATCCGCGTAGGCCCAGCGCGTCGCCGCTTCGGAGTTGATGTCATCAAAGGTCGCCTGCACCATCCGCGAGTT
Organism: Akkermansiaceae bacterium; assembly: GCA_903934285.1. Classification (GTDB taxonomy): domain Bacteria; phylum Verrucomicrobiota; class Verrucomicrobiia; order Verrucomicrobiales; family Akkermansiaceae; genus Luteolibacter. The sequence continues at coordinate 73,228 of CAIZNN010000212.1, forward strand.
GAGCAGCAACCCTTCAATGCGGTGACCCTTCCAGGAGCGGCCGGCATAGGTGGGTTGGCCGTTGATGTGAAAGTCCTCACCGACGATGCTGACACGGGTCTTTCCCGGCGTCGCGGCGGCGCTGATGGCGGGCAGAATCACGGCGAGCAGCAGTTGCAATGCGGAGGGTTTGAATGATCTCATGGCTGTAACAGCGATTTTGATAGGGGAGCTTCTTCAAACCGGGAAATTCGCCGCCATAGAGCTTGCCTGCTTCGAAGGCGTAATGTTGCGGGATCGCGGCGGCATTCCCGGGATCTCATGGCTTTGGTGCGACCTTGTCGATGGGCTTTCCAGCCTGCTGCCATGCAGCGATACCGCCTGCAAGATTGCGGACCTCGGTAAATCCGAGTTTGACGAGGGCGGCGGCGGCTTCCGCGCTGCGTCCTCCGCTGAGGCAGTACACCAGCACAGGTTTGCGCGGATCGAGTTCCTTCGCCGCACGGACGGTGAAATCCTTGTCGGTCCAGGGGATCAGGATGGCCTTGGCCAGATGGCCCCCGGCGAATTCCTCCTTGGTGCGCACGTCCAAGACCTGCGCCTTCGGTGTGGCAGCCAACCACGTGTCTGCCTGTGCTGGAGACACGGTGGCGGGCTCCGCCGCTGAGACCATCACGATACCCGCGATGCACATGGAAAATACCGCTGCAAGTTGCTTCATGCCCGGAGCATGGATTGTAAACGTCCCGGCATCAAGTATTCCCGCACGATGTTGCACGGGCTGCCTGCGGCTCAGGTCCGATTTTCGTCGGCATCGACCAAATCGACGAAGCTCTTCACGTCATCGTAATCTCAGGCTAGGGTGATTGCTGGAAATCGCATTACCGAGTGAAAGCCGTGGTAAGGACCGGTAGCCGGACCGGATGGTAGGGGGTGATCATGAGATTCAGTGAATTCGATCAAACCCACGGATTTTCCTTGGGGCGGCGCCAGGGCTGACTAGGATGATGCCTGAAGACTTGACGCCATGCCAACGATCCGACTTCCAGATTCTCCTTTGCAACCTCCCGGCAGGGCGCTGCTGGTTGCCGCCAGTCTTGTCATCCCCTGCGCCGCTAAAGTGAACTTTTAACTGAGAACCGAAATTCCATGTTGTTCAAATTGCTTACCGACAAATCCGTTAGTGAAGCTGCGGATGCCTTGCATGCCGCCGTCCAAGCCAATCACTTTGGCGTCATGCAGGTTCACAACCTCAAAGAGACCATGGCGAAGAAAGGCGTGGAGTTCTCCCGCGAATGTCTCATCTTCGAGGTGTGTCAACCTCAACAAGCGAAGAAGGTGCTCGATGAAGACATGAGTGTCTCCACCGCGCTGCCATGCCGAATCTCCATTTACGAAGAGGGCGGTAAAACCATTCTAGCTACACTGAAGCCAACCACACTTCTGGCGATGTTCAACATGCCCCAATTGAAAGGGGTGGCGCAGGAAGTTGAGGACACGCTTGTCAAAATCATGAAGGAGACGGTGTGAGCTGATTGGCAGTAATTCAGTGATGATGATAGCCGATGAGCAAGATAGCACCAATCACACGATGAAAATACGAACCATAATCTTCTTAGTTGCTGGTGCCGTGATCGGTTATGCGGGATACTATTTTGTCGGGTGTTCCACAGGCGCCTGCCCCCTCACGGCCAATCCATGGATCAGCACCCTGATCGGCATCGTTTTTGGCGGGGTGGTATCGCGGATTTGACTCGCTACGTTCGTTCTATTGGCGGACAGGGTCGGTATCGCGCCCATTATTTCCCGCTCCAACCACCGCCGATGGCTTTGGCCAGCGCGGCGAGAGTGATACGTTGTTGGGCGTCCACCTGGTCGAGGACGAGTTGGACCCGCAGCACGGTTCGGTCGGCATCGACCACTTCGAGATAACTGCTCAGGCCCTTGTCATAGCGTTCCTGCGAAAGGTGCTGGGTTTCCCTGGAGCTGGAGAGGGCATGGTCAAGCGCGATGCGCGAGGTGGCCAGACCTTTGAGATCGACCAGTGCGTCCTCCACTTCGCGCAGGGCGACGAGCAGGGTATTGCGGTAGTTGGCAAGGGCTTCGTCCCTGCGACTGATCGACGCCTGATAGTTCGCCTTGTTCGTTCCACCATCGAAAATCGGCGCGGCCACGCCAGCACCCAGGGCCAGCACCCGGTTTTCCCAATTGAGGAAACTTTTCACGTCGATGGATTCGAAGCCCGCGCCCGTGCTGAGGCTGAAGTTTGGATAGAACGCGGCCTCCGCCACCCCGATGCGGGCATTGGCGGCGCGGAGGTTTTGTTCCGCGGCTCTAACATCCGGACGGCGGTTGAGAACCTCGGCGGGCAGTCCGGCGCGGATGACAGGCAGTACGCCGGTCAAGGCGCGGTTGGAGACCGAGAAATTCGAGGGTTGGGTGCCGCACAGCACGGCCAGCGCGTGTTCCGCCGCGCCGCGTTGGCGCTCGACAGCGGCCAGGTCATTGCGGGCGAGTTCCAATTCGGTGCGGGCTTGGCTGGACGACAGTCCGTCGATTATGCCGGCGTCGGTTTTGCTTTGCTGGAGATTCAGGGTGTTTTGGCGGCTCTGGATAGTCTCCGTGAGCACGATTTGCTGGCTATCGAGGCCGCGCAGCAGAAAATACTGGCGGGCGACTTCGGTGGCCACCCCGAGACGCTGGGAATCCAGCAACGCTTCGCTAGCGGCGGCTTGAGCGCTGGACGCTTCGATCAGGCGCTTGTTGCGACCCCAGAGGTCGGGATCGTACGCGAGATCGAAGGTGCCGCGGTAGCGTTGGCTTTCAAGATCGATGGCAAATCCCGGTGGCATGTTGCGGGTGGCGGTCCCTTCGGAGACGCGTGAAATGCCCGCCGAGCCATTCAGGTTGAGGGTGGGAAACATTCTCGCTCGGTCCACGCCAACGAGAGCGCGGGCGGTTTCCACTCGTGCCTTGGCGGCTGCCAGGTCGTTGTTAGCTGACAAGGCGCGATCAACTAGGCGCGTCAGTTCGGGGTCGTTGAAGAGCCTCCACCATGTGTCGGGCAGGCGCGTCCCGGACGTGGCGCGAGTTTCCTTCCAATGGGTGCCGCCGCTGGCATCAGGCAGTTTGAAATCCGGTCCAAGCATGCACGATCCGAGGACCATGGCGGTGGGTAGAATCAATAGGCGAGGTATCATGGTGTTGATAAAATGAAACAATTGGATGGTGGGACAATTCCGCCCTGGGACTACCGTCTGTCCATCGACATGGACTGCTCTAGCAAGCGTGACACGGACTAAAGGCGGGATTTTACATACCCGCTGGAATCAAGGTTCGGAGTTTTCGCCACTCCTTAACTCACGGCGGTGATTGAAGGCATAGTAGAGGATAGGCACCGCCATGCGGCTGATGAGCAGGCTGGCGACTTCACCGGCCATCAGGGCGATGGCGAGGCCTTGGAAGATCGGATCGGCCAGAATCACCGCGGCACCGACGATGACCGCCATCGCGGTGAGGAGCATCGGGCGGAACCGCACGGCACCGGCGTCGATGACCGCTTCGCTCAGGGCCATGCCCTCGCGCAGGCGCAGTTCGATGAAGTCCACCAGAATAATGGAGTTTCTGACCACGATACCGCCGCCGGCCATGAAGCCGATCATGCTGGTGGCGCTGAAGAATGCACCCATCAGTCCGTGGGAGGGCAGGATACCGATGAGCGAGAACGGGATGGCAATCATGACGATGGCCGGAGTGATGAAACTGCGGAACCAGCCGACCATAAGCACGTAAATCAAAATCAAACAGGCGGCAAAGGCACTGCCGAGATCCCGGAATACCTCGATGGTGATATGCCACTCACCATCCCATTTCATGGATGGTTCGGCGTCGGAAAATGGCATGCTGGCATTGTGAATCTTCAACTCCGCGCCACTGCCGCCGAACTCCCGGGTGTCGAGGGCTTTCAAGGCCTTGTTCATGCCAAGGATCGCGTAAACCGGACTTTCCACGATGCCGGCGACATCGCCGATGACATAAGTCACCGGCATCAGATTCTTGTGATAGAGGCTCTTTTCCACAATGCCGTGCTCAATCTTCACGAGTTCGCGCAACGGCACCAGCGGCGCGGCGGAGCCACCCGGTTCGGGCAGGGCATTGGCATCACCCGAACGCACGCGCAGGGCTAACAACTCGTCGGTCGTGGTCTTGGACGAGCGTGGGATTTCAAGCCGGATGCCGACATCTTCCTTTTCGGCGGGTTGATGAAGGAGATCGACGGTCTCTCCATCCACAGCGATCTGGAGGGTCTGGGAAATGGTGGCGGCGCTGATGCCGTGGAGCGCTGCCTTTTCCTTGTCGATGACAAAGCGGTCCTTTTGTTGATCCGCCTCATGATACCAATCGACATCCACCACCCCAGGGGTTTGCTTGAAAATGGTTTTAACTTTGTCCGCCAGCTTGAGTCGGGACTCCTCGTTAGGTCCGTAGATTTCTGCGACGAGGGTTTGGAGGACCGGCGGGCCAGGTGGCACTTCGGCAATCGCCACCCGCGCCTGGTATCGCTCGGCAATGGCGGCGATCCGCGGACGGATTCGTTTGGCGATGTCGTGGCTTTGGGCAGAACGGTCGTGTTTGGAAACCAGGTTGACCTGAATGTCTGCGATATTGGCCCCGCGCCGCATGAAATAGTGACGCACCAGTCCGCTGAAATTGAAGGGCGAGGCCACGCCAGCATAAATCTGCCAGTTGGTGACTTCCGGTTCGTCGCGGATGGAGGCCCCCATCTCGCGGGCGACGGCGGCTGTTTGTTCGAGCGACGCGCCCTCCGGCATGTTGAGGATGATCTGGAACTCACTCTTGTTGTCAAACGGCAGCATTTTCACTTTCACCCAGCCGAGGCCGACGGTGGCGAACGATGCTAACAGCAACAGGGTAATCCCTGATAGAAACGTCCACCGCCAGCCCGCATGGTGAATCAACGGAGCCATCACGCGGCGATAGAGCCGGGTGAAGGCATCCTCTTCATGGTCCGATGCGTGGCTAACGGTTGCAGGTGCCGCCTCCGCGCTTTGATCGGCAGGGGGGCGGTATTTTTTGCCCCATTTGAGGATGCGGATCGACGCCCAGGGGGTGACGATGAAGGCAATGAGCAGCGACCAGAACATCGCGGCACTCGCGCCGATGGGAATCGGCCGCATATAGGGACCCATCAGGCCGCCGACAAAGGCCATCGGCAACACTGCGGCAATCACCGCGAAGGTCGCCAGGATGGTGGGATTGCCCACCTCGTTGACCGCTTCCACCGCGATGGCCGACCAATTCCGTCCTTGGTTGCCCGGCAGATGGAAATGGCGGACGATGTTTTCCACCACGACGATGGCGTCATCAACGAGGATGCCGATGCTGAAAATCAGCGCAAAGAGCGTGATGCGGTTGAGGGTGAAACCATACAAATAGAACACCAGCAAGGTGAGCGCAAGCGTGGCGGGAATGGCCACCGCCACGATGCCCGATTCGCGCCATCCTAGGGTGAGCCAAATGAGCAGCGTGACGCTGAAGATGGCAATGCCCATGTGGAATAACAATTCGTTGGATTTCTCCGCCGCGGTTTCGCCATAGTTGCGGGTCACGTCCACCGTCACGTCGGCGGGAATGAGCTTCCCTTTGAGCAGGTCCACCTTGCGCAGCACCTCGTCGGCGACGGCAATGGCATTGGCACCGGGGCGTTTGGCGATACTGAGGGTGACGGCCGGTTCCTCAATATGATTTCCCGCACCGAATAACACATATTGGCTGGTTTCCTCGCTGCCATCCTGGATGTCCGCCACTTCCCGCAGATAGACCGGCTTCCCGCTGAACACACCGATGACCACATTGCCGACATCTTCCGCTGTTTTCAGAAACGCGCCGGTTTCCACCAGCACTTCACGGTTGGCGGTGGTGATGCCACCGGCGCGGTACTGGCGGTTCGATTGTTGCAGCATCGGCACGATCCCTGCCGGACTGAGGCTGCGGGACGCCAGGCGGGCCGGATCAAGAATCACGCGCACCGCCTTGCGGGCACCACCGATGAGTGTGGTCTCGGCGACTAACGGAACTTGTTTGATCGATTCCTCAACTTGCGCCGCGAGCCGCCGCAACATGAGGTGATCGTAGCGGTTACTGTGAAAGGTGAGTCCCAGAATCGGCACATCGTCGATGCTCTTGGGCTTGATCAGCGGCGGGGCAACTCCGGGCGGGATGATGTCGAAATTTGAACGGAGCTTTTCGGTGAGTTTGACCAAGCTGCCCTGCGGGTCCTCCCCTACCTTGAAGCGCACGATGATCAGGCTCTCGCTGTCGCGGGAGGTCGAATAGATGTATTCGACCCCGGGCAATTCCCATAATAATTTCTCCATCGGCCGGGTGGCCCGTTCCTCGACTTCCTTGGAACTGGATCCGGGCATGGCGACCATCACATCGACCATCGGCACCTTGATTTGGGGTTCCTCCTCACGCGGCAGCAGCACGATGGCGGCCCCGCCTAACAAAACTGCGGCGATGATGATGAGCGGCGTAAGCTTGGAGTCGATGAATGCGGCCGCGATGCGGCCCGCGATTCCCAGGGAAAGCGTTTTGGATGGGGAATCGCTCATGGCTTGGAAGTCACGGGTTGGCCATCGGTGATCTGTGAGGCATCGCTGGTCACGACCGGGTCGCCGGGTTCGAGGCCGGATAGAATCTCGGTCTTGTCACCCAACAGTTTGCCTGTTTTGACGAGGCGGAGCATGGCATGGCCTTGTCTAACTACAAAGACCGCCTCAATCTGGCCGCGTTTGAGCACCGACTGACGCGGCACTAACAGCAGTTTGACCTCAGCCACCGGCACGGCCACACGGCCGAATTGCCCGGGGCGCAGGCCGGCGTCATTCGGCAGATCGAGTTTCACCAGAAACGTGCGGCTGACGGCATCGGCCACAGGGGAGATCTCCGAGACGGTGGCTTGGAGGGGTTTGGGCAATGACGGAATCGTGACCGGGAGGGTCGCACCCGACTTGACGTCGCCTAGCAGGCTTTCCGGTAGATCGGTTTCAAAGCGGAGATTGGCAGGGGCTTCCATTTCCATCAGCGGCTTGCCGGGCATGGCGAGATCGCCGACATCGGCGAGTTTGCGGGTGATGACGCCATCAAAAGGCGCGGTGACCTTGGCGTAACCCAACATGGTTTCGGCTTCGTTGAGACCCGCAGTGGTCACCTTGACTCGGGCGGCGGCGTTGTCGAGTTCCTGTTGGCTGGTAGCTTTGCTGGCGATGAGGCCTTCCTGGCGGCCCAAATCGCGTTTTGCCTGATCCAACATCGCCTTGGCTTGCTCAAGCTTGGCGCGGATTTCCTGCACATCCAACTCGGCGAGCAGATCGCCGGATTTCACGAGTTGGCCCGGGGCGACCAGGTATTGGAGGACACGTCCGCTGACTTTGGCCTCGATCACGGCGCGGAGTTTCGACCGCACCGTGCCAACCACATCCTCCGTGGCCTGATGCACTTCAAGGGTGGCGGGTGTTAGCTGTACCGCTATTGCCGGTGCGGTTTCCTTGGACCGTGCGGATTCATCGTTTTTGTGACAGGAGGAAGCCAGCAATACTGCTAGCCATAAGCCGGGGACTGATTTCATCGTTTCTAAGGAGTAGTGAGCCACGAGAGTCCGAAAAGTTACAAATCGCAGATCATTTTTGTGGGTTGTTATGGAATACGGCTTTGGATCATGCCGTCCTCGACATCCAGAATGCGGTCGAAGACATCAAGCGTGCGGTGATCGTGGGTGACAACGATGACACCGGCCTGACGCTCATGGGCGATCTTGGCGAAAAGTTCCATGACCTGCCGTCCTAACGGGCCGTCGAGGGCAGCGGTGGGTTCATCGGCGAGGATGAGGCTGGGGTTGTTGGCGAGGGCGCGGGCAACAGCGACGCGCTGTTGTTCGCCGCCGGAGAGGGCCACGGGCAAATTGTTGGCACGCGGACCGATGTTCAGGTAATCAAGCAACTCCATGGCCCGCTTGCGGGCTGCCTTTGGCGCGGTATCGTTCACTTCGAGGGCGATCTGCACGTTTTCCAGGGCCGTTAGAAACGGAATCAGGTTCGCCTTCTGAAAGACGAAACCGAGGTGCTCCCGGCGGAAGGCGCGCAGGTCCACGAGCGCCCGCGGCCCATCCATCACCGGTTTGCCACCGATGGAGATCCGGCCGGAAGTCGGTGGATTGATCAGCGCCATGGCGGTGAGAAGAGTGGATTTGCCGGAACCGCTGGGGCCAAACATGCCAACGATCTCACCCGGGGCGATGCTGAGCGTGGCATCACGCATGGCGACGACCTCGGTGTGGCCGCTGCCGTAAACTTTGCGGAGGTGGGTGACCTCGACCGCGGGAATGATGGGATCTGTCGCTTGCTTCATGCGGAGAGGACGGTGTTGGGTTCCACGTTCATGGCTTTCCAGATGCCGAGCAGGCTGGCGAGGGTGGAGATGACGACGACGATCATCGCCAGGCTGACGAGATCGGAGGGTTCTATCAGCACAAGGCGCGGGAAATGCGGAAACGCATACTGGCCGATCCACCACGCCAACAGGTAACCGAAGGCACCCATGAGCAGTGCCTGCTGGAGAATGAGGCCGCCGATGACCCCATTGCGGGCACCGATGAGCTTGAGCAACGCGATGTCGCGGATTTTGTCGAGCGTGAGCGTGTAGATGATGAGTGCGATGATGATGGTGGAAATGATGATGAGCAGGACGCGGAAAAGCCCGAGTTGGCGGCGTGCCTTGTCCACCATGCCGGCTAGCAGGAGGTCCTTTTGTTCCTGCGTGGAATAGACAGTGATGTCCGGCCAGGTGCCCAGCGTGCGGCGCACCGCGGCTTCATCGGTACCGGGTTGCAGAGTGACAAGCACGGCGCTGACTTGCGGCGGGGCCAACGCGGGAATGCCGCCGGACAGCCCGGCGGCGCGCTCCAGCAACAATGGCTGGAGTCTGCCGAGATCCATATTTTCCACCCTCGCCCGCCGGGCGGCACGTTCGAGGCGCGTCGCCTCTCCCGGTTGGTCGAACTGGATGGCCATCGCATCGCTGACGGTGAAAAAAGTGAGGCCATCGCCGCCGGTGCCGACCATACCGCGGGTGAGCCCCACGACTTGATAGGCATCCTTGCCCAAACGGATGCTACTTCCGAGTGGCAGATTTAATGACTGGTCGGCGATCATTTCATAATGCGCCTGACGCAGCGCCCGCCCGGCGACCAGCGGTACCCAGTCGCCGTGGTCCTCGGGCCAGGAAAGCCCTTGCACGACCATGCGCAGCGGTTGCCCGTTGTGCTCCCGCTGGATGGTGTGGGAGACGAAGCGGCGTGCCTGTGCCACGCCGGGCACGGCCCGCACGCGGTCTTCGAGAGTGGCGGGGATGCGGGAAATCTCCGCGAAGGGGCCGCGGGTGCTGCCCTGCACGATCCACAGGTCGGCACCCACGCGATCCACCAGCAGCGTGGCCTCGTGGATGAGTCCCCGATAGATGCCGCCCATCCCCATGACGATCATGAGCAACATTCCGATGCCCACGGTGGTGAAGACAAAGCGGCCCGCGTTGTGGCGGATGTCGCGAACGGCTAGATTCATGGCAGCTTGATGCGTTGACCTTCGGTAAGCGGGGATTTCTGCCTATCAGGTGCGCGGACGACTTGTTCGCCCGCCTTCAATCCCTTGATCACGGCGAGATGGTCCTTGCCGCGCAAACCGGGAGTGATCTCGCGCCACCGGGCCTTGCCACTCGCGTTCACAAGGACCCCGGCGCGACCATCCTTCCAAACGACAAAGGCCGATGGCAGCACCACAGCATCGGCTTGGCGGCCGGTCTCGATGAAAACCTCCGCCCGCTGGCCAATGGTCCAGTTTTTCGGCAGCTCAGCGGCATGCACATCCACCAGAAACTCGCGGGTCTCGCGGTCGGTCTCGCGCCCGAGTCGCGACACCTTGCCCGGGTAGCCGTGTCCCGGCTCCGAGCGAAAAACGATGCGTGCGGGTTGCTCCACTGCCAGGCCAGGCATCGCTGTTTCATCCACCCACGCGCTGATCCAGAGTTCATCGAGTGAAATCATCTGCATCAAGGACGCCCCCGGGACCAACATCTCACCGGGATCGCGATCCCGGCGAATGACGAGCCCGTCATAGGGAGCGTGAATTTCGGTGAAGGCGAGCTGATCCTTGCGAAACAGCAGGTTTTTCTCCGCCACCACGATCTGCCCTTCCGCTTCTGCGATGGCCGCGTTCGAACGCGTGAGGTCGGCTTCGGCCACCCGCAAGGCTTCGGCAGCTTTGTCTGCGTCCGCCTGAGAAACCGCTCGTGTAGAGGTGAGTCCGGTCATGCGCTTGTGATCAAGTTGGGCCTGGGTCAACACCGCCTCGGAGCGGGCGAGGTCGGCACGCACGCGCTCCGCCGTTTGTTTCGCCGCCGCCAGCGTGGCTGCGGCAATGGCGACTTGCTGTTTCGATTCCGCATCGTCGAGCCGGGCGAGAAGCTGCCCGGCTTTCACGGTGTCCCCCTGATCCACCAGCACCTCTAACAGCCGCTCCTGGATGCGGGCGCTCACCGTCGTTTTCACCCGTGCCTCCAGGGTGCCGGTGCCCATCACTTCGGCGACGATTTCACCACGGGCCACGGTGTAAGCGACCACCGGCACCGGCGCGAACTTGAGCTTGTAAACGGCGAACCCGGCAACGGCGGTGACGATGAGCCAGGTGAGAAGGCGGCGGATGGTGGATCGTTTCATGAGAATCGTTAATATTCAGATAGGTAGGACTGGTTATTCCGAGCAAGCGGTTGCCTTGGAGGTTTGTTCACATTGGAAACAGAATATAGTGGTTGGATCTTGGTGGTGAGATGTTTGGAATTCGCAGGGCGGCAGCGCCATTCGCACTGTAGGTTTACCGTGGCCGCACCCGCCACGCCTTGACGCAGGTCAAACTTTTGTAAGTTTGACCGCGCCGCCGCCGTCCCATAGAAACCGCCCGTGACATCCTCCCGCACCCAGATTTGCCGCCACGCCGCCTATGCCCATACCCTGCGCGCCTGCCAACTCTTTAGCGGGCTGCCACCGGAAGCCTTGGACACCATCGCGCAACTCTGCGTACCGCGGCGACTGGCCAAGGGCGACTTCCTGTTTCATGAAGGCGCGCCCGCCGAGGGCTTTTACGTCGTCCAGAGCGGTGCGGTGAGCGTGCATCGGATCAGCGCGGCGGGCAAGGAGCTGGTCATTGCAGTGTTCCGGGCCGGCCAATCGTTCGCCGAGGGGGCGCTGGACAGCGCCGGCTGTTACCCCGCCAATGCCCGCGCAGTGGAGGCTGCGACGGTGTTGCTGGTGCCCAAGACCCCGTTTTTCGACCTGCTCCGCCGCAGCCCCGAGTTGGCGTTGCGCATGCTCGGTGCCATGAGCCTGCACCTGCGCGAGTTGGTCGGCCGCCTGGATGACCTCACCCTCAAGGACGTGGAGTCGCGACTCGCCCACTGGCTGCTCAAGCAATGCCCGCGTCCTCTCACTGATGCTTCCGCCGAAATCCGTCTCGGTCGCACCAAGCGGGTGCTGGCAGGTGAGCTCGGCACCGTCAACGAAACCCTCTCCCGCACTCTGGCAAAATGGCGTAGCCTCGCCTTGGTCCGCGTCAAGGGCAGTGCCGTCACCGTAACCAACCCGCTGCAACTGGACGCCTTGCTGCGGCACAATCTCGGCGACTGAGGCGGCCCCGTACATGAGTTGAACGGCAAGTTTCCAAGTGTCTTCCAGATGTGCCAGGACGGCGGCGACTTCCCGTCGAGAGAGAACAACGGGTGGGTGGCGGCGGCTGATGTGGTTGTCCCCCTGATCCACCCGCACCTCTAACAGCCGCTCCTGGATGCGGGCGCTCACCGTCGTTTTCACCCGTGCCTCCAAGGTGCCGGCGCCCATGACTTCGGCGACGATTTCACCACGGGCCACGGTGTATGCGACCACCGGCACCGGCGCGAACTTGAGCTTGTAAACGGCGAACCCGGCAACGGCGGCAACGATGAGCCAGGCGAGAAGGCGGCGGATGGTGGGTCGGTTCATGAAGATTGTTGAAAATAAGTTAGATAGGCCAGGCTATTCCAAGCTAGCGGCGCGGATTCACCTGCCTGAGAGCGCGTGAAATTCGTCGAGGCAACAGAAGATTTTCAGGACACAGGGGTTTTTCAGGGTATAGAAGATCTGGGTCCCACGGCGCTCGTTCATCACGAGTCCGACTTGGCGAAGCACTGAGAGGTGGTTGGATACCGTGGACATATCCAGACCAACCAGTGTCGTCAGTTCGGCCACGCACTTTTCTCCGTGGCCAAGCGCATCCACGATCAGCAGACGGTTCGGGTTGCCCAGCGCCTTGAACACTTCGGAGACCCAGTGGAAATCCGCCGGGATTTTGCCTTTCTTGGGGTTACAGGCGGCCTTCATTATTTGATATTTGGCAAAGTATCCAACTTTGTCAAACGATTTTCCATTTTGGGCGTCCGGCATTGTCCCACCTTGGACCGTCCTGATCCACGATTTACAAGGATTTGCGGGCTGGCGATTTTTTCTTTCGCATCGGGTCCTTTCGCTTGGTTGACTGCGGGCATGCCTGAGTTGAAATCCACTGACAACACGCCGGTCCTGCTGTGGATGGAGGATTCCACCGAAGAAACGGTGATCAAGCGGATGATCCAATTGTTGGCCGGCAGGGCGGAAGTACGGGATTTGCGGGAACTGGAGCGGGCGGTGCTGGAACGCCAGAAGCTCCAGCCACCGTTGTTAGGCAATGGGGTGGCGCTGCCGCATGCGAGGACGACCGCGGTCACCGAGATCGTCCTGGCGATTGGCCGCTGCCGGGAACCGGTGCCGTTTGGTCCCGATCAGGTGCCGATCCGCCTGGTTTTCCTGTATGGCGTTCCGACCCAATGTATTGGCGGGTATTTGGCGGCGGTGGCGCGCTTGACCCGCTTGCTGAAAACCCCGGGCACGCTGGATGCCTTGCTGACGGCACCGGATGAGGCGAACTTCCGCCAACACTTGCGGTAAACGGATGAATGTACCGGCGAACATGAACCCGGAATTGAGTGCGGGAGCCAGACGCCTGGTCCGTTTGCGAATCTGGCTGGGCGAGCGGATTTCGGGCAACGAAATGCGCGCCACCCTGTTGTGGGCGGCATTGGCAGGGTTGATCGGAGCGTGGACATCCATTGGTTTCAAGGAAGCGACGGAGTGGTTGCACTCGCTTTTCACGGGGCATTATTCCGGGTATGTGGCGAGCTTTGCCGCCATGCCATGGTGGCGGAGGATTTTGGTGCCGACGGTGGGTGGCTTGCTGGCCGGGCTGACGCTCTACTTTGGCAGCAGGATCAAAAGGCGACGAAGCACCACGGATTACATGGAAGCCGTGGTGGTGGGTGATGGCAAACTTTCGGTGAGGAGGAGTTTGGTTAAATGTTCGTCGGCTTGGTTCTCCGCAGCCACCGGCGCGTCCATCGGGCGGGAAGGGCCATTGGTGTTGCTGTCCGCGCTGGCAACTTCCATGCTTGGCCGATGGTTGAAATTCCCGCTGGCCCGACAGCGGCAGATGGTCGCGTGCGGCGCGGCGGCGGGCATTGCCAGCGCTTACAACGCGCCGGTCGCCGGGGCGTTTTTCGTCGCCGAAATCGTGCTCGGTTCGCTGGCGATGGATGCATTCGGGCCGCTGGTGGTTTCCTCGGTGGTGGCAACCTTGGTGACCCGGGCGCACTTCGGCGCGGAGGCGATGTACACCGCGCCGGTTTTCACACTCCATCAAAATTGGGAATTGCTGCCCTATATGTTGTTAGGTTTGCTGTGCGGCGCGGCGGCACCGTTGTTCCTCGGGTTCCTCAAATGGAGCGAGATCGCTTTTGGCAAACTCAAACTGCCGGATTGGGCACGTTTGGCACTCGGCGGTTTGATCGTCGGCCTGTTAGCAGTGGCGCATCCGGAGGTGACGGGCAATGGCCGTATCCTGGTTTTCAGCATCCTTCATTATCCAGGAACGTGGCAGGCCCTGGCGATGATTTTCTTATTCAAGATCGTCGCCACCGGGGCGACCTTCGGCTCCGGTGCGGTGGGTGGCGTATTCACGCCGACCTTATACACGGGAGCGGCGCTCGGCTATCTCTTTGGAGTGGCTGCGGCCGCATTGTTTCCGAGTTGGGGGCTTGAACCAGGTGCTTTCGGTCTGGTTGGGATGGGGGCGTTTCTCGCGGCGGCCACGGGTGCGCCGGTGATGGCGATCATCATGCTCTTCGAGTTGACGCTCAATTATCAAATCCTGATGCCGGTGATGCTTGCCAGCGTGATGGGTTATTACACCTGCCGATCTCTAACATCACGTTCGCTGTATAAGGACGCGCTGGCTCGGAAAGGCGCTGCAGCCGTGGCACAGCATCTCGCCACCCTGAAAATCGGCGATCTGATGCACGAGGATCCAGGTACGATTTCCCCGCTGGCTCCCTTTGGGGAAATTGTTCGCCAATTCATGCACAGCACCCAGGACTTTCTCCATGTGGTCGATGACGGGCGCTTTCTTGGCGCTATTTCTCTGCACGACATCAAATCCTATCTGGATCGTCCGGAGCTGGAAACGCTGGTGATTGCCCAGGACGTGATGCGGTACGATCATCCCACGCTTCTTCCTGAGATGTCGATGACCAAAGCGCTGGATTTCTTTGCCAGGGTGGGAACACAGCGGCTGCCAGTCACCGATGCAAGTTCCCGGTTTCTTGGAGTGGTTACCGAGACCGATGTGTTGCTGTTCCTCGCGGGCAAGCCCCGGAGCAATGCCTGATGCACGGTTAGGAAACCGACGCGGAACCTCGCCAATTGATCACACCTCGACAGGTCATTTTCAAACCCGAGCTGCGGGTGGCAGATTGAGTTTTTCTAGCGGCAACTTTTTGAAGGTCATGAAGCAGTGTCCATGACGGAGTCGTTTTTGCCGACATTGGCCTTCAGGCCCATCCGCAGCGCGAACATAACAGAATTGTAATCCGTCGCGGTGGTCCCGGTTCATGTGGCCGGGGTCTATTCTCTTGAAAGGCTCCACTACGGGGCGTTTCCAACCAAGAACACCACCAACAACATGAAAACAATTCGAATCACAACATTGATAGCTGTGGCATTATTGACCGCAGGCACAGCACTGGCCCAAGGCGGCCCCAATCGCCGCGGCGCTGGATACGGTGGACCGCCGCAGACCGACGAAGAACGTGCCGCCCGCCAAGAGGCCTGCCAAAAGGCAAATGGCGGCGCTTGCGTGAACGGCGGCGCGTGTGTCGGCCAGGGTCAGGGCAAAGGCTGGTGCCGAGGCCAAGGCAACGGCCAGGGGAATGGTCAAGGCAACGGCCAGGGCAAGGGGCAACGCCGTGGTCCTCGCGACGGCAGCGGCCCACGCGGTGGAGGCGGCAACTGCCCTGCCGGAAACTGATAGAATGCGTCGGCATGATTCAGGCGGTTCACATGAGCCGCCTGAATCACCGGTCCCGCGCCTAGAGTCCCACTAACACACCACTTGCCATGAAAACCGCCGCCCTTCTCACACTTGGCCTGTTGTTCCTCGCTCCGCTTGCCCGCGCCACAGGTCCCGCCACTCTCATCCGGCTCTATGAGGAGGAGATCCTCGCTCACGATTTGTATGTCGCACTGGGCGAGAAATTCCCCGATGTGATGCCGCTGCAAAACATCCCGCACTCCGAACTCCGCCATCGCGAGGCCCTCGCCGCAGTGCTCAAGGCCGACGGCATCGAGGTGCCCAAGCCACAGGAAGGTCACCGGTTTGTTACCGCCGGATTGGATGAAACCTTTGCCCAATGGCTTGCCGACGGACAAAAGTCCGTGGCCGACGCCTGCCGTGCGGGTGTCCGCTTGGAAGATCATGACATCGCGGAACTGCGCCAAGCCCAAACCGATTTTCCCGCCCACAAGGAGGTACTTGCTCAACTTGAAGCGGCATCGAACAACCACCTCCGCGCCTTCCACCGCAATCTCACTGCACGCGGCGGGGCATACACCCCGGAAGCGCTGCCCGCAGCCGACTTCAAGGCGATCCTTGCCGGCACCGGTGGAACAAACGGGTGCGGCGCGGCTTGTGGTTTGACCGGCTGCGGCCCCGGCGTCACTCCCGGCGGCAAGGGCTTGGGAACCGGGAACGGCAAAGCTACGAACAAAGGACAAAAGAGGGATTGAGTTCCAAAGCTGAATCATCACGCATTCAGGCGCAGCACAAAGCTGGTCCACCCGGGCCGGCTTTCCTGCAGTTCCAGATCACCACCATGAGCCCGCGCTATCTCACGGGCCAGGCTCAGCCCGAGACCGACCCCGTCCACCTGCCGCTGCCTCGCCACATCCACCCGGTGGAACCGGGTGAAGATCCGGGTTTGGTCATCCTCGGGGATTCCCGGTCCGGAATTACCGATTGTTAGAACCGCCTGACTTGCCAACGATTCGAGATCCACCCGGATCTTGCCGCCCGGTTCATTGTATTTCACCGCGTTGACGAACAAATTGAGCAGTGCGGTGCGTAGCAACACCGGGTCGGCCTGTACGTTGATTCCCGGCGCGAGCTTCACCTCGAAATCCAGACGCATTTCCTCCGCGAGCACACGGGTGTCCTCAATGATGCCCTCCAGTATGGATGTTAGATCAACGGTTTCCGCCGCAGGCTTGAGCTGGCCGGAATCGGCGCGGGCGAGCAGCAACAGGCCGCGGGTGATGGTTTTGAGCCGTTGGGTTTCTTCTAACAATCCGCTAAAAACCTGCTGTTCCCTCGACCCGGGAGATGCTTCCTGCAGGGCGTTCTCGAGTTCCCCCTGCATGATGGCGAGCGGGGTTTTCAATTCGTGCGAGGCATCCGCACTGAAGCGGGTGGCCTGTTGGAAACTGTTTTCCAAACGATCCATCATGCTGTTGAGGACCAGGATGACACGGGCGATCTCCGGATCCTCGTTAGACACGGGAATGCGCTGGTCCAGCCCGCGGGCGGTGACCCGCTCGGCCGTGCTAGCGATCATCCTCAGCGGCCGCAAGGCACGTCCGGCGACCAGCCACCCGCCAAGTCCCACGAGCGACAGGGCCAGCGGCAATGCCACCAGGAAAGCATTGCGCAAGCGATCCAACTCGGCGCGTGTTTGAGCAGCATTCAAGCCGATGATCAAGGTGGTGTCCGCAGTGCCAAGCATGCCCAAACGCCATTCACCCGCGACCGTGCGGATGGTCTGGAATTTGGGAATTTTGGTGAACGATACCTGACCGCCTCCGCCACCCGGACCCAGGCCGCGTCCCTGACCTCCCCGTCCACGACCGACGCTCAAGTCGTCATCGCCACCGGGAGTCGCGGCGACACCGGATGCGTCGGGATCGACCGCAAGCGTGCAATCAAGTTTCGCGTGATCGAATTCCTTCGGCCATCCCGAAGAGGTATAAAGAACGGTGTCATCAGCAGCGTTCTTGACCATCAGAATGACCTGGTCCCGATGATCCTCGCCGAAAATGAACCCGAGCGCTACATCCAAGCGCTTGAAATCCCGGCGGTTGGTAATCCACCCCGGATGCCGTGTCCCGATGGAACGGATTTCCGTATCCAGACTTTCGGTCTTCTGCCTGGAAATCATCAGGAACGCCGCCAACCCGAACCCGACTAACACCACCCCGGAGATGATGGCGGAAAGCAGCGCGATCTTGAGACGAAACGAGGGCGTTTTCATTCTTCCGGTTTCATGCGATACCCCACACCACGGATGGTTTCGATGAGCTTCTTCTCTCCTTCGCCTTCCACTTTCTTGCGCAGGCGCTGGATGTATACCTCCACCAGATTCGTGCCGGGATCAAAGTCGTAGTTCCACACCCGTTCGCAGATCTGTGAGCGGGTCAGCACCCGGCCGGGGGATCGGGCAAAATGTTCCAGCAATTCGAATTCGCGGGCGGTGAGATCGATTTTCCGCCCGGCACGTGTCACTTCGCGGGTGAGCAGGTTCACCGTCAGATCCGCCACCGCAAGGATGCTCTGACTCGCGCCCGTTGCCCGGCGCGTCACGACATGAAGGCGGGCGATCAATTCTTCGATGTAAAACGGCTTGGTCAGGTAATCATCGGCACCGAGATTCAGGCCTTCGAGGCGTTCGTTGAGTTCGCTGCGGGCGGTCAGCAGAATCACCGGCACGGCCAGCTTGCGTTCCCGCAGGTTGCGCAGGATGCTCAGCCCGTCGCGCCCCGGCAGCATGATGTCGAGCACCACCGCATCGTACGGTCGTGTCGTGACCGCAGTGAATCCCTCATCGCCGTGGTGGCACACGTCCACCACGAAGCCCTGCGCCTCCAACCCCTTGCGGATGAAGGAGGCGATCTTCTTTTCATCTTCGATGACCAGGATTTTCATGACGTCCGGGTGGCGCTCGTTTGGTTTCCAAGCACAGCCCTCTGGATTACACAGTAGGAAAGCCGCCACGGCGACCTGCGGTCGGTGCAGAACCAGAATTCACCTTTCTGCCCTGGAGCACAAGCGGAACAGTCGGCACCGCACATCACGCATCCAGACCAAAAGCGGCAGAGAACACGCTGAAATCGAGCACAGGCAACTCCTCCCGCCGTCCGTGTTTACTTCCCGATTCCTTTTATTGACTGACTTCGGAGCTTTGGGGGCGGGCGGCACGCGATGAACAACCGGACGACCTGCAAAAAGTCAAACCCCATGGATTCTAAACGAATTGTAATGTGTCGGAGGGGGCGAGGTTTATCTCACCGCCCTATTTTTCGGTGTCAGGGATGCCGAACCGGTCAGGCAAGATGCCGGTTCGTGGCTTGAACGCACGCGTGCCAACCATGGTCAATGACTCCTCAAATATTCCCGGAAGTCTGCTCGAAGCCGCACGTGACGGGGACGAGATCGCATGGCGGGAATTGGTCGATTTACTTTATCCGCTAGTGGCTGGAACCATCCGCAACCACCTGCGGCGCGAGGCGGACCGTGACGACGTGGCCCAAGAGGTGTTCGTCAAGATTTTCGCCAACCTCGGCCAGTACGCCGGCCGTCAACCGTTCGATCATTGGGTCTCACGGATCACCTTGAACGCTTGCCGCGACTGGCTGCGACGCATCGCCGCCAGGCCTCTAACAAGCTACAGCGACCTCACCGACGACGAGCGCGAGATCCTGCAGCGCACACTTGCCAGCGATACGCCGCCCGCTGACGAAACGCCCGCCATGCTCAACGACCTGCTCGACCGGATGATCGCCGCGCTAGCGCCCCGCGAACAAATCGTGATCCGCCTGCTTGATCTGGAACAACGCTCGGTGCAGGATGTTTGCAACCATACCGGTTGGGGAGCATCCAAGGTCAAGGTCACGGCCATGCGCGCCCGCCGCAAACTCACCGAACAAATGCAGCGACTGGAAATGAACTCCTCATCCCAAACCGTATGAATGATCCGGAACAACAGTGGCAAAAGCTCGTTGAGGCCGCCCGACGGACCAGTCCTCCCCCGGCCGCGAAGAAATCTCCTCCCCCCGGATTTGCCACCGGTATCGTCGCCTTGCGCGAATCGATCATCGCCCTCGCCCGAGTGCTGTTTTGGCGACGCTGGTCAATCACCGTCGCGGTCTTGTGTTTCGTCATCTTTGTTGTGATTTTCATGCTCTATCGCTGCACCGAATCCAGCGACCCGCTCATTGAGACGCCCGAACTCCAGCAACCCACCCCTTGACCTCATGAAACCATCCCCTCGCGACTACTTCGCGATCATTGCCGCTTTCCTCGCCGTTCTGCTTTGCGGCTATGGCATCGGCTTCCTCGTCGGTGAACGCACCACCCGCCAGCGCCTCGCTCACGCAGATGGCTCGTCCCAAACGCAACCGGATTGGTCCGCAGCCACCGTCGAGCGCCTGACCCGCCAACTCTCACTGACCGCCGCCCAACAAACCGCTGTCGCCAGCGAAGTCCGCCTGACGGCCACCACCATCGCCACCACCCGCCACCAGGCGATCCGCCAATACCGCAGCGCTTTGATCGATCTCCACCAACGCCTGCTGCCGCACTTGGATGACAAGCAACGCAAACAGGTCGAAGAAAGCCGGAAGCAATTGCAAATGTCTTTAGATGAAGACACCGAAAGCTCAATCGACGCCAACCACTAACCTGGAGAATTTATGATGAACCAATCGCCCCATGAAAAATAGTTGTAACCGCTCTTTCAATCGGGCCGTCGGTCCCGATGAAGGTGGAAATCATCCCCGCCCTGGAAATCAAGAAAGGACCACAACATGAAAATCAACTGGCTAGTAATCTGCACCCTCTGTTTCACCCCGGCCGTGTTCGCACAAGGGGGACCACAGCAACAACAAAAGCGCTTCGGCGACAGCACCTGCCTGCCCGCCTACCTCGCCCAATACGACGTCAATGGTGACGGCGTCATCAGTGAGGAAGAAAAGCAGGTCATGGACTTGGCACGCGACCAAATTCAAAAAAAACTCCGGACCGATTGGGACACCAATGGCGACGGCAAGATCAGCGATCAAGAACGCACCCAGGCCAAAGACCGTCTGCGTGACATGATCACCGAATGCCGCACCACCCGCTTCCAGGAAGCCGATCTGGATAGCGACGGAGTCCTCTCCTATGAGGAGTTCATCCTGCTGCCCGGCATGGCCAAGAAGCTGGTGGACAAACCCGATGTGGTGGTCGCCATCTTTGACCGGCTCGATACCGATGACAGCGGCGCGATCTCGCTCGAAGAATTCCTCGCCTGCGTGAAACAATGCGACCAAGCCCGCGACGGCACCGGCACCGGCACGGGTTCCGGCAAATAGAACCATCCTCCTCACCGGATCGCGCCAGGTTCCTGGAAAATTATCCACCCACAGCGGTCCGTCAAAACCCAATCCTCGAGGCGATCCAGCAATGCCGGATCGCCTTGATTCCACGCCAACCCGTTCCTTTCGATGATCCTTCCAACAACTAGCAGAAAGATAACATGAACCGCTCCACCTTCACTCTAGGATTTGCATTGTTGGTGATCGCGGCGACCCTGGCCGCTTCGATTACCATGCGCAACGCGCCCGTCGACACCGGCAAGACCACCCGGCACGATATTGGCGCGCCCAAGATGGCCCAACCCCGCGCCCTCGCCGCCCGTGGCGGCACGGCGGGGGCAACAGCGGACCCAAAATCCCGGAATCCCCACAACCAGACACATCATCAGGAGATTGCCACCAAGGTTCAGTCATTACATGTGACGCTCCCAGAACCATGGCTCAACGGCTTGCCAACCGAGCAACAAGCCGAATGGCGCACCCGCACGGATACTGTCGAACGTGCCGCACGCAAGAAACTGGAGCGACTCACCACCGATCTTGATCTCAACGCCGCACAAATTGACAAAATGTTCCCGTTGATCGTCCGCTCGACGCCAGGGTACGCCTCCGTCATGCTCACCGGCGGCAACCTCACAGCAACAACCCCGGTCGCTGCCAATACCCCGGTCGCCGCCGCTGAGGAAATCCACCAAGTCCTCGACCCCCAACAGCAGACGCTCGCCGAAAACCAAGAGGTGAACCGCCAACTGTGGTGGCAGGACACACTCTCACGCCTCGAGGCTGACTTGATCGACTCAACCGGTGGTATTACGGCGACAATCACCGCAGCTCCGACGGAGGAATCCACCGCGCCAGCCGTAACCACCCCAGCAGTGACAGCGCCAGCCACCGAGGAGCGGGTTGCGCCGGAAGCACGTGACGACGGCAATTTGTTCGATCTTCTCGATTCCAATCGGTGATCACCGAGGATCAGTTTTTTATAGTTGTAACCGCTTTTACAATCGGGCCGTCGGTCCCGACAGGTGGACATCATACCCACCCCCTGAAAAACGAAAGCAAATCTATCATGAACCTCAATCGTTTCCTTATCAGTTCCGCGGTCGCAGCATTGTCTTCCATCGCATCCGCCCAAGTCATCCCAGGCCAATACATCGTCATGCTGCGCGCTGGACATGATCCACACGGTGTGGCAATTGAGCATGGAGTTAGAGCCGAACAGATCTATGACACGGCAGTGTTAGGTTTTTCCGGTCCGCTCTCCGCAGCCAAATTGCAGGCGTTGCAGAACGACCGGCGCGTGCAAGCCGTGGAGCCTGACCGTCAGGTGGCGATCCTCGGCCAAGTGGTGACGGCTGGGCTCACCGCCGCTACCGTCACCAGTGCCGGTGACTTGGTACCAACCGGAGTGGACCGCATCGACGCGGAACTGAATTCTTGCACCGATGCCTCGTCTGTCGGCATCGCCATCATTGATACGGGGATCAGCCTGACGCATCCCGACCTCTATGTCGCGGGGGGAATCTCGTATGTCACCGGTATCGCCTCCGCCAACGATGACAATGGTCACGGCTCGCATGTGGCCGGCATCACCGCCGCCAAAATCAATGGCTTAGGTGTATGCGGGGTGGCCCCCAACGCGAAGCTATTCGCGGTAAAAGTGCTCAACAATACAGGTAGCGGCACGCTTTCGGCCGTGATCTCCGGCGTCAACTGGGTCACCAAGAACGCCAAACTCAAGGGGATCAAAGTAGCCAACATGAGCCTGGGTTTCACCTCCACCAGCGTCACACTCAACAGCGCCATCACCAAGTCGGTCAACGGCGGCGTGACCTATGTGGTGGCTGCTGGAAACAACGCACTTGATGCGGCGACATTCAGTCCCGCCAACCATCCCAGCGTGATCACCGTATCGGCCGTTGCAGACGAGGACGGCGACTGCGGTGGTGACGGTCTGGCCACCTACTACGGTGCGGACGACACTTTCGCCTCGTTCAGCAATTTCGGCGCGGTCGTGGATATTGCCGCGCCGGGTGTTACCATATACTCCACGTTTATGAATGGAGGTTATGCGACCATGTCTGGCACGAGCATGGCCGCGCCGCATGTGACCGGTTGCGCCGCCCTCTATCTTGTCCACCATCCTACCGCCACACCGGCAACCGTCCGCACGGCATTGCTGGCGCAGGCGACGCCGCAATCGCCGGTGGAGCCCTGGTTGGATACCACCGGTCGCTGGCGTGGCGGATTCAGCGGCGATCCCGATACTACCCACGAACCGCTCGTCGATGCGGCGGGACTGTAGCCGATGAACAAGCTTCGCAAATCCCGGAGCACCCAGGCGATGGCTCAACCACCGACAACTGTCGGGGTTGAGCCAAAAGTCTGTAAGGCAATCCATACCACGAACCTATTCAAGGGACTGCGTATGGACGTCAGAACATTCACATCCCGCACCACCGTCCAGCCATTCACCCCCACCAAGGTGATCCGGTCATGCCGGATCGCGACGGTTCCACATCCACCTCGCCCGATTCCATGATTCACCCGTTCCCGCGCCACATTATTGCATTCATTCTAGCAAGCATGCCCTTGGTCGTGCTGCCGGCCGAGGGCGGATTGTTGTACCGCACCGATTTCGAGAACTTCGTTAGCGGCGATGACAAATGGGTGGGAACCGACGGTTGGATCGGCAACAACACCGGTCGTGCGGTTCACGGCATCGATCAGGATGTCATTGCAGGCGGTGGACTCGGCAAGACCGCCTTCATCGGTTTCAGTCTTCCCAGTTCCACTCTTGCTTTCGTTGCCAAGCCGATCAACTACTCGCCTCAACCCGGCGACTTGCCTCTCGTCCGGGTCGAGACGCTCGTTGGAATTCAGGACTCCATCGCCAAGACGACCCGCGACAGCTTCTTTGTCAGCGTCTATAACAGCAGCGGCGGCTATCTTGCCGGAATCCGCTTCGACAACCGTCCGGCCACCTATGGAATCTGGCGTGCCGACGGTGCCAATGCCGACCACGACACCGGGGTGATCTTCTATCGTGGCGAACTGCATTTGCTGAGTTTTACCGTCAACCTGCCGACCAACCGTTGGAGTGCGGAACTCGATGGCATTCCGCTGTTTGAAGACGCACCCTTCACCGCCACAACCCGCGCCGTCGGATTCGGGTATCTCGCCTACGAATGGCAACTCGGTGCCGCCACTGCCACAGGTTACGGTGACAACTGGATGCTGGTGGCTGATACCGTGGTGCGTAGTGCCCCGCTCGGCATTGAGCCATTCAAACCAAGTTCTTTCATACACACCGCCGCCACAACGACACTCACCTGGCCCGGCCAGAAAGGCTTCGACTATCAGATCGAATACTCCAACGACCTCATCGACTGGCGCAGGGACTTGACCGGTTCGGCCTTTCCCACCATTCTTGTCGATCAAACGCTCACCTTTCAAGATGCAGCATCAGGATTGCCCCGCCGTTTCTATCGAGTCCTGCGCTCGGAAACACCGTGAGTCGGCATCGACCAAACAGCGGGTGCCTCTGGCGGAACTCCTGTCGGACGGAATCCCATTGCTCATGGAAGGCGCAGTGGTGGAGCGTGTCCGGCGCGACGCACCAGAGCTGCTAGATACCCTGCTCATGAACGCGCCCTTGATTTACAGCGAAGCAGGCCGCACTCTCCTCCTCCAAATCTATAGGGAATACATGGACATCGGGCGATTGTATGATCTGCCCGTCCTCAACCTCACTCCCACATGGCGCGCCAATCCAGAACGGCTCGCCGCGTCCGCATTCTCCGGACGCGACATCAACGTGGACGCAGTGCGCTTCCTCCAACAGATCCGGGACGACTGCGGCGATTATGGAGCGAAGATATACATCGGCGGACTCATGGGCTGTCGTAGCGATGCCTATAAACCACAGGAGGCCCTGCCGCTTGCAGCGGCGCAAGCGTTTCATTCGGTCCAGGCCAGAGCACTGGCGAACGCTGGAGCTGATTTTCTCATGGCATCGACCATGCCCGAGATCCACGAAGCGCTCGGCATGGCTAAAGCGCTCGCATCAACCGGCTGTCCCTACCTGGTGAGTTTTATCGTTCGCCCCACGGGCAGCCTGCTGGACGGGACGCCGATCAATGAGGCCATCGCACATATCGACGATCAAGTGGTTCCGCGCCCCCTTGGCTACTTGGTGAACTGTGTCCACAGCTCAACTCTCGATACAGTCCTTTGCGCTCCAGCCGGACAACGTGCCCTTGACACTGGCAGGCTGCTGGGCCTCCAGGCCAATACATCGTCCAAGAGTCCCGAGGAACTGGATGGTTCTCATGAACTGGCAGGGGAGGCTCCGGAGGATTTCGCTGCGGGAATGTGCGCTTTGCGGGACCGGTTTGGCCTGCGTGTGCTGGGCGGGTGCTGTGGCACGGATTCCTCACACATTGCGGCGTTGGCCGAAGGCCTGGCACATTCACACCCCGAACCCCTGAAACAGCCCCGCCTTCTTTAGGACTAGGAAACCGACGCCGGAGCACGCCATTTAGTCATGGCAACTTTAAGAGCGTCATTCACCACGAGGCAAGGCAGGGGTCTCCCACGAGCATCCTACTTGCTTCCTCAAGGTCTTACGGGACATCGCGGTGCTCGGGAAAATTGACGGACTTGGAAACCGGTCATCCGAAAAACAGAATAGGGGTGAAGACCCCATGGCGAACGCCCGGCACGCGGGGCTAGATTGGACATCGTTTCAATCAAGAGAAGCAACCATCATCATGAACAAGAACAACTCTGTCGTCACAATCTACAATTCACATTCCGAAGCCGAAGCTGCTGTCAGAGAGCTTCAACAATCCGGATTCGAGATGAAACAACTCTCCATCGTGGGCCGAGACTATCAGACGGAGGAGCATGTGGTGGGCTACTACAATGCCGGAGACCGGATGAAATACTGGGGTGTTCAGGGCGCATTCTGGGGCGGCATTTGGGGAATGCTTTTTGGGTCGGCGTTTTTCCTCATTCCGGGAGTTGGTCCGTTGCTCATTGCGGGGCCTTTGGTCGGTTGGATCCTGGGCGCGCTGGAAGGCGCGGCCGTGGTTGGCGGCATGAGCGCGCTTGGTGCCGGTCTTTTCAGCCTTGGAATTCCCGAAAACAGCGTCCTGAAATACGAAACCGCACTCAAGGCCGACAAGTTCGTCCTGATCGCCCACGGTTCCGCGGATGAGGTGGTCCATGCTAAAGCGATTCTCAACGGCACCCATCCCGAGACGCTGGACTACCATCAGCAAACGGTTTCGCCCCTTGCGTCGGTAGCCAAATAACAGCAGCGGGGATTTGTATTCACAGTCAATCCGGGAAACATATGCAAGGCTCCGTCTCTCTCATCCGTCCGGTCACACGCCAGATGGTATATGCACGTACGATTGAGCTTGCTTCCTTGGCAGGCAGGGCTTCATACGAGATCAAGCAGTTCGATTACGAGCAAGCGAAACGCGAACTCACGGGGGAATCCGACTTTGACAAGCAGCAGGCAGTATTCGATTTCAACGAATACTCCTGACCATTTCACAACCGCTTGAAGTCACCTGACGGCGGAGCGACCTTGAGTTACCCCGCCGTTTCTACCGGGTATTGCGAACGGAAACACCGTGAGTTAGGAAACCGATCCGGGAACGCGCCATTTGATCATTGCAACCTTGATGGCGTCATTCACCACGAGGCAGGAAATCATCGCATAACAGAATATCACCAGCGTTTGCCACCAAGGCAATCGCATGAGTCCCGGGAGACCCACGAGTGTCAGGATGGTGCCCGTGAACACATCGGCCATGAGCGCCGCCACGAGGATTTTACTGGGCATCGTCGCCCAAAACCAGTGCCGCTCCCGCGCTGAAACAATCGAAAATGCAGCAAAGTAGAGTAGCGTGAGGAAACTGAATGTGTAGAGGGCGTTGTTGTTGGTTGCCAAACCAAACCGTGACCATCCGAACCACAAGAAGATGAGCGACTCCGCAACCATCGCTATTCCAAGCACGATGGACACGGTGATGAAGCCCCCGATGTTCCATGTTTCCGGTTTCCTGGAGGATCGGACATGGTCGGTGGCCAGCGCGATCTTGGCGAAGTCCGTCATGAATACTAACAGAAGCATGGCGAAAGCCGACACGACGAACTTGCCAGTCACCACGAACGCGATGGCCACGAAGGCCGCCTTCAGGATCGTCCGGCTGATTTTGTTGATAATCCACGTCAGGATACGCTGGTAAATCGTCCGCCCCTGCTCAACCAGCGCCACGATGTTAGTCAGCCCTGGTTCCGTCAAAACTACGCTGGCCGCGCCCTTGGCCACGTCGGTCGCGGTGCTGACAGCGATGCCGACTTCGGCCTGGCGGAGGGCAGGAGCATCATTGACCCCGTCGCCCGTCATGCCGGTCACATGCCCCGCTGCCTGAAGGTGCTGCACAACGATGTATTTGTCCTCCGGATAGACTTCAGCGAATCCATCGGCCCCGGCTAACAAATCAACGGTTTCATTGCCGGCTTTGCCGCCGGCGCCCTTCAAATCCGCCACGCGCCGGATATTGGGCAGACCGACGCCGCGGGCAATTTCACTCGCGACCGCCAACGCGTCGCCGGTGAGCATCTTGACCGGTACGCCGAGGTCGTGGAGTGTGGCAATGAGTTGCTTGGCATCCGGTCGGGGCGGGTCATACAACGTCACCAAGCCAAGCAAGACGGCGGGGCCACTCTCGGGACCCTTCGCGACCGCCAGGGTCCGGTATCCTTTCAGTGCCGATTCACTGATTCTCGTTTCCAACGCACTGATCGCCGGTGGTTGGAGTCCGCAGATCTCAGCGACGGCTCTTACGGCGCCTTTCATCACATGGAACCGCTGCCCGTTCTGTTCTACCACGGCTTCGGTTCGGCGGGTCTTCGCATCGAACGGAATGAAAGAGACCGGCGTTACCGCAGGGATGCCGTCAAAAACATGCCGATCCTTCGCGGCGGTTAGAAACGCGAGGTCAATTGGATCCTGATCGGATTCCTGTGACGCGAGTGCGCCTGCCAACATCACATCGGATTCAGACGCGTGCTCCAGCGGAATCACTCCGGTCACGGCGAGTTGGTTCATCGTGATCGTACCGGTTTTGTCCACACAAAGCACGTCCATATCACCCAGAGAGCTAGTCGCCCTGATCATCAACGGAATCCTACACAGGCTGCCGCTTGTCCTCGAAACACTGGAGGAGCTTCACGAATCCAACGGGCCGCCGAGGGCGGGAGACGAGGAACTCCGGCACGGATCGATTTGTGCGGTTCGCGCCATGATCGAACGCCTTGACCAAATCGACCTGGCGCCATGTATCTTGTCCGATACCCCGTCCTTGGCCGAGGAAATCGCTGCCGAGTGGCTGGTTGGCGACCAGCCATGCCGCCTGATTCCTGCTCCTCTCCTGGATCAGCTCACCGCGTCGATTTCCCGCCTTCTGTTGGTTCCAGCGGACTCGACGGGTTCTCCCGGAAAAAGTTCCTGATCCCGGTGATGCGCCCTTGGCGTGCGTGGACCCGGAGCAGGTCGATTCTGCCGGGTCCTTTAATTACTGGCTGTTGTTTTCCATTGGCTTCATGACCACCGCTGGAGTAAGCGTCCAAAATTCGGTGGCAATTTTTCCATGAGATCGGTAGTCGTAATAGTATTGGGAAACGACGTCCGGGCTATTACCCATCTCGTTGGCGGTTATTTCCAAGCTCTTTGTATCCGCGTATCGACAACTTCCGAATGTGTGGCGGAGTACATCACGGCGATCCACCATGGTTCCGTCGTAGACCCCTTTTCCCCGACCGCGCATGTTTCCCAGGAGATCTTTGGCGTATTTTAACCGCCATTTGCGCCATCGGGATGTCCAATATCCGGAGAGAATCGGGCCTTTCAACACGTTGCCAGGGGTTTGTGCCCGAATCCAGTCGAGCCATGCGGTCAGGGTCGGGTGAGCATCAAACTGCCGTCCCATACGAATCTTGCTACACTCCGCTTTGACGTGGACCATGCCTTCTTGGAGGTCTTCCCAATCTGTCGTAACCGTCCTTGAAACGTTGTTGATTTTGAATCTGCCTCGGAACTCCGCCGGACGAAGTCCCGCGAATAGCGAAATCGCCAAGTGCGAAACGACTTGAAGATCCCCGGACTCAATTGCCAATTTAAGCAGCCCCCGCGCCTCGGCAGGTGACAGAGTAACTGCTTTGCCTCGGGCACGTGTTTTTTCCTTGGCTTTGCCCTTAGGGGGAGGGGGCACCGGATTCTCCGGCAGCCAACCATTAAGGGCCGCCCACCCAAGCCAACGATTTGACGTCCTGCGATAATTAATCCGATCTTGGCGTCCCGTTTTTAGTGAGGAGAGGAACGCCGACACGGCTTGGCGCGTTGCCACAGATGCGGGTTTGGAATCGCCGCCGAGGGCTTTGCACAGCAAGACTGCCCGATTCCGGATGTCACGCAAGGAGACGTCTTCCAAATCGTTGCTCTCGGACTTGAAGAAAGCCGCCCGCATCTCGCCAAGGGTGCCCCTCATCGTGATTTTCTTGAGATCCGTGATCGCCTTCTCGCCTACGGCAGCCAAAGAGCTTCCCAATTCCAGAAGATGTTTGTTGATCTTATCCCAGCGGAGGAGGTCATTTGCCGGAATTTTGGCAGCTTCTTCGCCTTGCTTCCGCCGCCGTGGTTTGAGCTCGCGGGCCCTCGCTTCGGCATCTTCCTTGATCGCAAACGTCTCGTAGCGGTCCTTGCCATCCTGCCGCCCCAGATATAGCCTCCAGCGTTCTTTCCCATGCACCTTGACCTTGTAAGGAGTTAGACTCGTAATTGCCATGCCGTATCCTAGCCGTATCGAAATTGCCGTCAAGCTGAAAGGCTTGCAAACAAAGGGGATTGTGGCGAGTTCGCAAGGTTTCCTAAACCTTAAATGCAGGTTCGATTCCTGCCGGGGGCACTTCATTGATTTTCAATGACTTGGGTTTTGCTAAGACGCAAGACAAGAGGCAGAGAAGAGTCGACTTGTCGGACTTGTCGGACTTGTCGGACGATGTCGTGGGAGAAGATGAACTCGCCGCCGAGATGCCCGATGGTGTAGGTGAAACCGCAAAGGCTGGCTTGAAAGGCCCGATAAGCCTGCGTCACGAGGAACGCCTCCCCCCCGCCTCGCCCCAGCCAGGGGAATTTTCCGCGAAAGAATTGGCTGGAGGCAGCGTAGGGGATGGTCTCACAAACAAAACACTCATGAAAACACGGCAGCAATTTGAGTTGGGCATGGTGGTGGCGATGGCGGCTTTCGGGATCGGGAGTTTGCCTGCCGCAGGCGCGGATTGGCCGCAGTTCCGGGGCCCCAACCTCGACGGCAAATCAACCGAGACGGGCATCATCAAAAGTTGGGAGCAACAGCCGCCGGCATTGCGCTGGATGGGCGAAGGCCTGGGCAATGGCTATGCCGGCCTGGCCGTGGTGGGCGAGCGGATCTACACCTGCGGCGACTTCAAAGACGGCCAGGGAGTGGTGGCGGTCGATGCCAAGGACGGCAAGGTGGTGTGGACCACGGTGCTGACCGAAGGGGTGCCCAAGCACGGCTACGAAGGCGCGCGCAGCACCCCCACGGTGGTCGGCGACCAGTTGTGGGTGACCACCTCCGACGGCATGATCGCCTGCCTGAGCACGGCGGGCAAGGTGCTCTGGAAGAAGAGTTTCGACAAGGAATGGGGCGGCAAAATGATGTCGGGCTGGGGCTTTGCGGAATCGGTGCTGGTGGATGGCAAGGCGGCAATCTGCACCCCGGGCGGACCCGAGGCGATGATGGTGGCACTCGACAAGGACAGCGGCAAGGAATTGTGGAAATGCCAGGTGCCGGAATTCGCCAGCAACGGCAAACCCGGCGCGGGTTACAGCTCAGTGGTCATCTCGATGGGCGCAGGGGTGAAACAATATGTGCAAATGACCGGCCGCGGAGTGATCGGGGTGCGCGCGGCCGACGGCAAGTTTCTGTGGGGCTACGGTCACACGGCCAACGGCGTGGCTAACATCTCCAGCCCGGTGATTGAGGGCGACTATGTGTTCAGTTCGACCGCCTACGGCGCCGGCGCGGGCTTGGTGAAACTTGAAAAGGACGGTGCCGGCGTGAAGGCCACCGAGGTGTATTTCCTCAAACCCGACGTGCTGCAAAACCACCACGGCGGCATGGTGTTGGTGGACGGCTATATCTATTGCGGGCACAAACAAAACGGCGGCGACCTGGTGTGCCTCGAGCTCAAGACCGGCAAGTTCATGTGGGGCCCGATCAAGGCCCCCGGCAAAGGCTCGGCATGCGTCACTTACGCCGATGGCCACCTGATTTTCCGTTACCAAAACGGCCTGGTGGTGCTGGTCGAGGCCACACCCAAGGAATTCCGCGTCAAGGGCAGCTTCACGCCGCAGTTCCAAGAGAAGGAATCGTGGGCCTATCCGGTGGTGGCCGGGGGCCGGCTCTATCTGCGCGAACAGGACAAGGTGATGTGCTATCAACTCTGAGATGCCAGCATCTTGCCCGACACTTCCGCCCGGGTTGTGCTTGCCTCCGATGCACTTGCCGTGCAACAAGCCGCCGCGCCTGCGCGTACCGAGAGCCCTTACACCCCACCCCACATGACCCGCCGAAGCCATCCCCGCGTCACCCTTGTCACCACCTTGTTGCTTGGCGGTTTGCCGCCGGGCTTGCTGCCGGCGGCCGAACCCGCCCCCGCCATGAACCCGCTGGTGGTGACGGCGGAACGCTCGACCGGGAGCGTTCTGTTAGGCAGGGAGCTCGACCTGTTTCAAGCGGACTCGGTGGCCGACCTAACGGGTTTGGTGCCGAACTTCGCGGTGGTCACCAGCGACACCCGCGGCTATGGCGACATCATCAGCATGCGGGGCTCGGCCAACACCCTGTTTTTTTCCGCGCCGGCGGTCGGGATGATGGTCGATGATGTGCCGCTGGGAGACACCTCCAGCTATCCGGCCGGATTATTGGAACTGGACCAAGTGCAAATCCTGCGCGGCCCGCAGGGGACCATCTATGGCCGCAATGGCGCGGCGGGCATGCTGGACATGACCACCCCGCCACCGGGACCCAAGAGCGAGACGCATTTGACCACCGATTACGGGTCGTATGATGCGTGGGGCGCGCGCCTGCGCACCGGCGGCCCGCTGGGCGGCGGCTTCGCCCAGACGCTCCAACTCTATCACCAGCAACGCGACGGCTTCATCGACGACCCCACCCTCGGCCGCGCCATCGACGACCGCGAGCTCACCGGCGGCTTGGCCAACTTGTATTGGCAGCCCACTGCGGATAGCACGTGGCGGCTGCGGGTGCTGGCCGAGCGCGCCGATGACGGCGGCCAGCGGCTCAGCTCGTTAGCCAGCCCGGACCCGTTCAGCGTCACTTCGGAAATCGCCGGCAAAACCGCCATGGAGCGCCACCAGGTGTCGTTGCACTGGACCAAGGAAGGGCCGTGGGGCCGCTTCAAATCAATCACCGCCTGGCAGGACTGGAAACTCGACCCGAGCGTGACGGATCTGGATTTGAGAGCGAGCTATCCGGGCTACGAGTCGTCCTCGACGATCATCCAGGACGAGCAGCTGTGGAGCCAGGAATTCCGTTGGGAATCGCCGCAGGATGCCGGCCCGTGGTCGTGGCGCACGGGCGTGTTTTTCATGAATCAGGCGAGCAGTGGCGATGCGACGCGGGCGTTCCCGGTGGAAGTGGACTACGGGCTGTGGATGCCCATGTCCGAACGCACTGTCTATCAACTCGACCAGTGGAATGTGGCGGCCTACGGCCGGGCCTCGTATGCGGTCAGCCCGCAGCTGAGCCTGCAAGCCGGGGCACGGCTGGAATATGCGAACACCCAGATCGAGCGCACCAAGTCAAGCACGCTGGTGTTTCCGCCGAGCGTGGTCAACGACGACACGGGCGCTTGCTATGTCTCGCCGGAACTCGGTGCCTCCTATGCGGTGTGCGACACCACCCGGCTGTACGCGCGCAGCGCCATCGGCATCAAGCCGGGCGGGTTCTCCGCCTTTGCCAGCACCCCTGCCCAGGCGCGCTATGACGAGGACGTGGCGTGGACCAACGAAGTGGGCGTGGAAGTGGCCGTGCCGGAGCAGCACCTAACAATTTCGCTGGCGGGTTTCTGGAACCGCAACAACGACTATCAGGTGAACCGCCCGGATGTGTATTCGACCGACTTTTTCACGGTGAATGCCGGCGCGGTGAGTTCGCCCGGAGTGGAGACCGAGCTGCGTTGGCAACCCCTCGCCGGGCTGACCGTGCAAGGCAGCGCGGGATATGTGAACGCGCAATTCGACGATGCCCCCTATGCTGGCAACGCGGTGCCGTTTGTGCCCGAGTTCACCGCCAGCCTCGGGCTGCGCTATGATTTGCCCAAGGGCTATTATATGCAAACCTCGGTGCGGGCGACCGGCGCCACCTATTTTGATGAGGCCAACCACGACGCATTCCGCCAAGGTTCGTATCTTTGCTGGGATGCCGAGATCGGGTATGCCGCGCAACAGTTCTCGGTGGCGCTGTTCGGCCGCAATTTGCTAGATGAGGAGTATTACACCTTCATCAATCCGCAGATCAACGCCGGCTCCCCCGGCGACCCGCAGATCTTCGGCATCCGCGCGTCGTTGGATTTCTAAGCGGCCGCGTTTCCCGCTTTACTTCACTGCGGTTTTGAGCCATTGGTGTGGCCACGCCCATGCTCCAGATTAATCCGAACCTCACCGACCTCGTCGCGGATGCCGCCGCCGGGCTGCGCCAGCGACTGCAAGCGACCGCGACCATCACCGCCGCAGCGCCGGGACGAGTCAACCTCATCGGCGAACACATCGACTACTGCGATGGGTTTGTGATGCCCTTTGCCATCGACCGCTACATCGTCATTGCCGGCTGCGCCAACGGCACCAACGAGGCCCGCATTTGCGACCACACCTTGCCCGGGATGGCCGTGTTGGACGTGACCGCGATGCAGCAAGCCGGCACGCCCAAATGGAGCAACTACCTGCGCGGGGTCATTCGCGGCTTCCAAGACCGCGGCCATCACATTCCCGGCTTCGACGCGTTCATCATCTCCTCGATTCCCGGCGGCGCGGGCCTGTCGTCCTCCGCGGCGCTCGAGTGCGCCACGGCCACCTTTCTGGAAGGGCTGCTGGACACGGTGTTAGACACCAAGGAAAAGGCGCTGCTGTGCCAGAAGGCGGAGCATGATTTCGTGCATGTGCCCTGCGGCATCATGGATCAATTTGCCTCGGCGTTCGGCAAGCCCAACCGGCTCATTCTGATAGATTGCCAGTCGGGCGAACCGGAACTGGTGCCGTTTGAAAACCCGGATCTCACCGTGTTGATCGCCAACACCATGGTGCACCACGAACTATCCGACGGCGGCTATGCCCTGCGCCGCAAACACACCGAAGACGGCCTCGCCATCCTCGGCAAGGCGTCGTGGCGCGATGTCACCGCGGCCGACGTCACCGCCGCCTGGAGCCAACTCGGCGATCCGGTCAACCGCCGCTCGCGCCACGTGGTCGGCGAAATCGCCCGCACCATTACCGCCGCCGCAGCGCTGGCGAGAAACGACTTTGAGGCGCTCGGCCCGCTGATGGCGGCCAGCCATGATTCGCTGCGCGACGATTTCGAGGTGTCGTGCAGCGAGTTGGACATCATGGTGGAAATCGCCCGCAAGATCGGTCGCGCCGGGGGCGTGATCGGCGCGCGCATGACCGGCGGCGGTTTTGGCGGCTCCACCGTGACCCTGTGCGACGCCAGCAAAGCCACCGCGATTGCCGCCACGCTGGCCGCCGACTACGCCGCGGCCACCGGCATCAGCCCGCAAATCTTCGCGTCGCGGCCATCGCAAGGGGCGCATCTGGTGACCTCAGGACAATAGCCGGCAGCATCTCATTGCAGATAGGCCTTGGGCCGATAGAGCATGGCGAAGGGCACGAAGATGATGGCCGTGGCGAGCATCAGCCACATGAAAAAGCGGAAGTAAGCGGCGCCGTGGAGCCTGGTCTGGCCCCCGCAAAACGCCCGCCGGGTGAACGTGAGGCCGGCGGCTGGAGCCTCGGCTGCCAGCGTGACGCCGAGTGCGTTAGAGCGGCGCTCAAGCCAGGTAGCGGCGGGGTGGAACCGGTCCAGCCAGGAGGTTTCCGGTGCGGCAGGCGGGCGCTTGAGGTCGACGATCAGGCCGAGGTCCCACTGGGTGTTAGGGGTTTTGTCGGGACCGTCGCTGATCAGGCGGAACCGGTCGGCGTTGAGGATTTCATAGCGGATCGGATTGCCCCAGAGATCGGTGCCGAAAGCGTCGGACGGGCCATCTCCGGGTGGCAGCTTGCCATCGAGCTCGAGGATTTTCGCTTCGAGGCGGGCGGCGGCGGCGGCGAAGGCGGGCTGCCCGGGAATGGTTAGATCGGGGCTGGCGTCAGCCTTGTGTGTCAGGATGAAGTCATCCGCGGTACCGGGGCTGCCATCGTATCCGGCCAGGGTGAGGGTATGCGGGGTCTGGCGCGACACCGCCGGCAGCGCGGCCATGGCGGCGGCGGCTTGTTTGGCGCTGGCGCTGGGGATCTGGATGAGGCGGTTGGTGGTGGAAGTGAACATATTGCCGATGAAGGTGGAGAGCAGGAATATCGACATGATCATCGACTTCATGTTGCGGGGCGCCTGGGTGTAGGCGAATTCCAAGCCGACGATGGAGACCATGATTTCGGCGGCAGTGATGATGACGAAGGCGAGGAGTTGCCAGCCAATCGACGGGCAGTGGCCGGCATCGATCCAGGACTGGACCAGCGCGGTGAGGGCATATGACAAGGTGACCAGAAACATGCCCGTGCCGATTTTGCGCAGCGGCGTGAGCGGGAAGAAGCGGTTGATGCACGGATAGACAAACAGCGTGAACAACGGGATGAAAACCAAAATGAGGATCGGGTTGATCGCCTGGATCTGGCTTTCGAGCCAGGTGATGCCGAGGAACTTGCAATTCATCTGGCCGGCCTGAAACACCCATGACGAGCCGGTTTGGTCATAGAGCGACCAGAACACCGCGAAAAACAAAAACAACGGAATGAGTTTGGCCAGGGCGACGAGCCCCTCGCGCGACCCCAACTCACGGAAGAACTTGCTGCCGCCCGGCGGGATGTGGGCGAACTTGTGGCGGCCCATCCAAAACAACAGCGTGGCCAGGCCCATCAACACCCCCGGCACCCCGAACGCCCAGTGCGGACCATACCAATCCAGCAGCCAGGGCGTGAGCAAGGTCGAAAAAAACGACCCGAGATTGATCGAAAAATAAAACCAATTGTACACGCGGGTCAGCAGGTGGCGGTTGGCGGGGCCGAATTGATCGCCCACGTTGGAGGACACGCAGGGCTTGATGCCGCCCGAACCGATGCAGATGAGCAGCAACCCGGCAAACAACCAGTAGGGCGAGTGCCCGCGCGTCCCCATCAACGCCAGCGCCGCGTGGCCACCACAATAAACCAGGCTCAGCAGCAGAATCGTGCGGTATTTCCCCAGGAAAATGTCGCTGAGCAAGGCACCTATCAGCGGCGTGAAATACACCCAGGCGGCAAACGCGTGGAAGTGCTCGACGGCCTCGGCCTCCGCCATCGGCGTGCCGCCCGGCCCATCCATCAGATAGAGATACTTCGCCATGAAGACCACCAGGATCGTCCGCATGCCGTAAAACGAAAACCGTTCGGCCGCCTCGTTGCCGATGATCCAGGGAATGCCCGGTGGCATGTGCTCGGTATCAATCGCAGTGGTGCGGCGGGACATGGCGGGAGCGGGGCCTCACCAGCGGATGGCGGCGGCAGCCCAGGTCAGGCCGGCGCCGAAGACGACGAGCACGATATGGTCGCCGCGGTGGAATGCGCCGGAGCGGTTGGCTTCGTCGAGGGCGATGGCGATGGCGGCGGCGGAGGTGTTGCCATACTTGTCGAGGTTGATGAAGACGCGCTCGTTGGGCACGGCGAGACGGTCGGCAATGGCATCGATGATGCGCAGGTTCGCCTGATGGGGGATGACGCAGGCGATGTCACTGGCGGTCAACCCGGCGCGCTCGATGACTTTTTCGGCGGCTTCCCTCATGCGGTTGACCGCATGTTTGAACACCTCCTTGCCGAGCATATTGAGGGTGAAGAGGTGGTCATTGACGTTGGCGGCGGTGATCGGGCAGGCGGTGCCGCCGCCGGGAATCTTGAGCAGATGGGTCAGGTTGCCATCGGTGCCCATCTCGGTGGCCAGAATGGAGCCTTCGCCCGGCGCGGCGAGGCGCAACACGGCGGCTCCCGCCCCGTCGCCAAACAACACACAGGTGGAACGATCCTCCCAGTTGGTCACCGAGGAGAGCTTTTCCGCGCCGATGATAATGGCATTCTTGAACGCGCCGGAGGCAATCAGGCGCTTGGCGATTTTCATCGCATAGAGAAAGCCGGAGCAAGCGGCGGAAATATCAAAGGCCACCGCCCGGCTGGCACCCAGGTTCTGTTGGATATAACAAGCCGTGGCCGGGGTGGGCGTGTCCGGGGTGATGGTGGCCACGATGATGAGCTCGATTTCCGCGGCGGTTAGGCCGGCGTTGTCCAGCGCCCGCAGGGCCGCCTGGGTGGCCATCTGGGAGGTGGTTTCATCGGCGGCGGCGATGCGGCGTTCGCGGATGCCGGTGCGGCTCAGGATCCACTCTTCGCTGGTGTCCACGCGTTGTGCCAGCTCGGCGTTCGTGAGAATTCTCTCAGGAACGTAGCTGCCGGTGCCTGCGATACAGACTGGAAGGGCGGTCGTCAATTCACTCATGCGGCGGAAGACTGAAACCCCAACGCCGGACTCACAAGCGCGAAGTTAATTAACAGCCGCTAAATTTCAAATCCCGTTAACCGGCACCTGATGGATGGCGGCCAGTGCCTCCTCGATGCGCGGGTTGACGCGATGGGAGACGGTCTCGATGCCGACGCGGATGGCGTTGCGCACGGCCAGCGCGGACGACGAGCCATGGGCGATGATGACCACGCCGTTGACGCCGAGCAAGGGACTGCCGCCGTAAGTTTCGTAGCTGCTTTTTTCCTTGAGTGCGGTGAAGGCGCCCTTGGCGATGAGGGCGCCAAGCATGCGCAGCGGGCTGGCGGTGATTTCCGCTTTCAGCCATTTGGAGACCGCTTTGGCGGTGGATTCCACGGTTTTGAGCATGACGTTGCCGGTGAAGCCGTCGCAGAGCACGACGTCGAGTTCGGTTTCGAAGAGATCGTGGCCCTCGACGTTGCCGATGAAATGGATTCCGGCGGTGCGTTGGAGCAGTTTAAAAGTTTCCTTGGTGAAGGCGGTGCCCTTTTCGTCCTCCTCGCCGTTGGACATGAGGCCCACCCGCGGGTTCTTGACCCCGAGCACATGGCGGGCAAAGGCGGTGCCCATCACCGCGTAGGCGACGAGGTGTTCGGGTTTGGCCTCGGGATTGGCCCCGGCATCGAGGATGCTGCACAACCCGTGTTCATTGGGAATGGCCGTGGCGATTCCCGCCCGGTCCACGCCCTTGAGCGTGCGCAACTTCAAGGTGGCGGCAGCCACCGCCGCGCCGGTGTTGCCGGCAGAGACGAAGGCGTCGGCATGGCCGTCCTTGACCAGATCCATCGCCACATTGATCGAGGAGAGCTTTTTGCGGCGCACGGTTTTGGCCCCGGGTTCGGACATGCCGATGACTTCAGGGGCATGCACGATGCTGACCCGCGGGTCCCTCAGATCGAGGCCCTGCTTGGTGCATTCCTCGCGCAACACGGCCTCATCACCGACCAAAAACAAATGCTTCAGTCTGGGGTAAAGGCGCAACGCCTCGCTGGCCCCACCGATATTGATCGATGGCGCGTGATCCCCGCCCATGGCGTCCAAGGCTAGTTTCATACGGATGAGGAAAGACCGCGGCGGGATTTACACCACAATGCTGCGGCGCGCCGGGACAACCCGACCCGACCCCTGCGGTGCGTCACCTGCGGGCGCTTCAGAGGGCCTCCACGTCCAGCACCTGGCGGTCGCGGTAATACCCACAAGACGGGCAGGCAATGTGCGATGGCACACGACTTCCGCACTCGGGACAGCTCTTGAAGATTGGGGCACGCCAACGGGTTGCGCCACGGCGCATTTTCTGACGGCTTTTGGATTGGCGGCGCTTTGGAACGGCCATGGTATTTCGTGTGTTTAGGGTTGATCCTTGAGGTTCTTGAGAATGTCGAGTGCTGACCAGCGGTCGTCGCCCTCGACGCGGGGCCGGGTCTCTTGCCCGCTTTCCGCAGCTTTGTCCACTGCTAAATATCGGGAATCGATTTCACACGCCTGCGGAATGTCGCCATCCTCGCATTTGGGATCGACCGGAAAGTGGATTAAAACCTCTTCGCGTAAGGCTTCCGTGACATCCAGGTCGCCTTCCTGGGCGATTTCCAAGGAAATCGCCGCCTGCTCCACCTGGACGGTCTGGATGAAGGGATGAAGGGTCCGCACGCAGGTGAATTCAAACGGTGCAGTCAGCCAACCGGTCAGCAGCAATTCGGAGCCAAAGCGCTGGACCCACAATTCGTAGCCCAGCGGCCCGGCGGGTTGCGCATCGCCTGCCGGGAGGTCGAAAATTTCCGGCGGCAATTCGCCGACAAAGCGTTTCCCGCTCTCCGGCAAGCTGGCCAAGTCGACAATCAAACGTTTTTTCATGGGCGGAGGCTAACCCGTCCGCCCCCGCCCGGCAACCGCAATTTGCCCGCATCGGCTTCCTGCCGCAGCCTTGGTTGTTGCCGGCGGCGCGCTGGCATGGCTGGTGGGGGCGATTGCCGCCGGTTTGAGGTACGGCTTGCGGCGCTGCCAGGCGGGATTTCCCGTTGGCAGAGTTTCCACTCGCCAAGCACCGTGGTGCCGGTAGCTTGCTCTCCGCCATGCCCATCGATATCTCCTTGCTCAGCAGAATTTGTGAAGCTCCCGGCGCGCCGGGCTCCGAAAAGGCCATCCGCACCCTCATCCTCACCGAACTGGCGGGACTCGCCGATGAGGTCCGCGTCGACAATCTGGGCAGCGTCATTGCCTGGAAAAAAGGCCGCT
Source organism: Akkermansiaceae bacterium (assembly GCA_903934285.1). GTDB lineage: Bacteria > Verrucomicrobiota > Verrucomicrobiia > Verrucomicrobiales > Akkermansiaceae > Luteolibacter. The sequence continues at coordinate 113,209 of CAIZNN010000212.1, forward strand.
CGGCAGCCAAGAAAACCATGGCCGCGGCGCACATGGACGAGATTGGCTTCATCGTCACCCATATCGATGACAAGGGGTTCATTCGCTTCAATCCGGTCGGCGGCTTCGATCCCAAAACGCTCACCGCCCAGCGCGTGATCATCCACGGGCGCAAGGATCTGGTTGGCGTGATGGGCTCCAAGCCGGTCCATCTGATGTCGGCGGAGGAGAAAAACAAGGTGCCGCAGATCAAGGATTATTTCATTGATGTGGGCATGGTCAAGAAGGACGTGGCCAAAATCGTGGCGGTCGGGGATTTTGTCACCCGCCACTCGCCGCTCATGGAGTTGGGCGCGTGCGTCAACGTCAAGTCCCTCGACAACCGGGCGTCGGTGTTTGTGCTGCTCGAAACCCTGCGCGAACTGAAACGCTCCAAACGCAAGCCCGCCTACGATTTCCACGCCGTCTTCACCGTGCAGGAAGAAGTCGGACTGCGCGGCGCCCAAGCCTCCGCCTTGCAAATCCAACCCGATTTCAGCTTCGGCCTGGACACCACCATCGCCTATGACATTCCCGGCTCCACCCCCCAGGAACAATGCACCGCCCTCGGCGACGGGGCCGCCATCAAGCTGATGGATTCCTCCGTCATTTGCGATTATCGCATGATCGAGTTCATGAAGGCCGCCGCCAAACGGCACAAAATCAAATGGCAGCCGGAAATCCTCGCCGGCGGCGGCACCGATACCGCCAGCCTGCAACGCATGGTCGGCGGCGGCTCGATCGCCGGGGCCGTGTCCATTCCCACCCGCCACATCCATCAAAGCATCGAGTCCTGCCACAAGCACGACCTCGCCGCCTGCATCCTGCTGCTCGCCGCTTGCGTCTGCGAACTCGACAAACACGATTGGAGTTTCTGACATGCCAGCGAGGCTTCGCCTCAGACCCAAGACCCGAAACCCGAGACGAAGAATTTGACCTAACGGCCACAGCCCGGCGCTGAGACCCGTTCACCGCCCCGCAAGCAGCGCTTCTAACAAGTCGTCCAGTGCCACGCTGGCGATGGCCGAGGCGCGGTCGCTGATGGCAAAGGGCAGGATGAGTTCGCGGCCGAGAAGCAGCGAGCCACAGCTATAGACCACATTGGGCACGTAGCCTTCGCGTTCGTTGCCCTCGGCCGACAACAGCGGCGTGCGCAAGCGCCCGATGACTTGGGTGGGATCCTCCAGATCCAGCAGTGCGGCACCAATGCAATACTTGCGCATGGGCCCGACGCCGTGAGTGATAACGAGCCAACCGGCTTCCGTTTCGATAGGTGAGCCACAGTTGCCGATTTTCACTGCCTCCCACATTTCCGCCGGCCGCAGGATGAGTTGCGGGTCATTCCAATGGTGCGGACTGTCGGAAAACATGATGAAGAGGTTCTCATCATCCTGCCGCGACAGCATCGCGTAGCGGCCACCGATGCGCCGCGGAAACAGCGCCATGCCTTTGTTTTGCACTGCGCTGCCATTCAAGGTGAGGATGCGGAAATGGAGGAAATCCTCCGTCTCGATGAGCTGGGGCAGAATCACCCGGCCGTTGTAGGCGGTGTAGGTCGCGTAATACATCAGCGCCCCATCGTCCTCGACGAAGCGCACGAAGCGGGCGTCTTCGATGCCGTTGGTTTCGTTAGACGAGACCGGGAAGATGATGCGTTCGCTCATGGCGAGTTCTTCCGGAAACAACAACTCGTAGTTGGAGTCGGCCAGCCACTGCAAACACTCGAGCGTGCGGCGCAGGTCGCGCGAGACCGGGTGGGTGCCGTGCAGCACCAGGCTCAGGCTTTTGTTCAAGTCGTCACGGGTGAAACTCTCGGCCAGCGGGGCCATCACGATGACCACGTCGGCGTCGTTAAAACCCATCTCGCGCAACTTGATGATGAAGCGTTTCTTGTTGTAACTGGGATTAAGGATAATCTCGGGCTCGGTGACAAAGCGCGAGACCGGCTCAATCGTGATCTGGCTATCTGGCCCGATAAGTCCGGCGCGGAATTCAATCGACGAAATGTGCCCCTCGCCGGTGGCGCGCAGACTCATGATGAAGCGCAGGCCGCCGGCCGGCACGCCGCTCTGGTCGGGATGGGGCACGATGGAGGGATTGAAAATGGCGGCGGATTCCAAGGCGTATTCGCCGGAGAACAGCGCCCCGATGAGCAACTGCCGTTCGTGCGAAAGCGGCCGCTGCGTGAACACATAATGTTGCACTTTCTCGTAGTGCGCTTGCAGCAGCGAGTTGATGTCGAAATGCCGTTCATCAAACTCCTGACAGACGCTCCTGAGCTCGCGGGCGACCTCTTCCTCGGTGAGGGCCAGGGCGCGACCGATCGTGGTGGTTACACGATGGGTTTCCGCCGGGATGAAGGGACGGATGATGACCCGCGTGCACTCGGGCAGGAGAGTCAACTCGTGGCGGCGGAGGCGGATAGGTTTCATCAGGTGGGAAGGGGTGGGGGGGTGATCAAATGCTCGGCAAAGGCCATTTCGGCAAGGGCGAGATGGAACGCCAGCGTGGATTCCGCGCCTTGGTTCTCATTCACCCGCTCCGGGTGCAGGCCATCGCAACAGCCACCGGTGCTGGAATCGTAGAGCGGCAGCCCAAGATCGTTGCGCCCCAGAAACCATTCAAAGGCACGCCGGGCCTTGCGCGGCCAGGTCGGATTCTGCGTCGCGCGAAACGCTTCGAGGCAGGCCGCAACCATCGCTTGTGCCTCCAGCGGCTGCTGGTCAAAGTAGGCCCGCGCCCCGTCGCGATGATAGAACCCGTCACTGCCAACCGGCCGGAAATGGCCGGCCTGGGTCTTCTGAATTGACGCCAGCCAGCGCAGCGACTTCAGCCCGATGGACAGCGCTTCGCCGTGCCCCAGCCACCGGCCACTGAGGATCAACGCCTGGCACAGGCGGGCGTTGTCATACGTCACCTTGGGTTCAAACCATGGCCAGGTTTCCGTGGCGCAATTGCGCCACAGCGCCACGAGCCGCTCGGTCAAGGACTCGCGCATGGCGAGCGCCTTCGCTGCGCCGGGAAAGCGCTGCAAATATTCATGGATGCCCAGCAAGGTGAAGCTCCACGCCCGGGGCGAGGTGAGCAACGCCACCGCCGACAGCCCGTGCTCAAAGAGCTGGATGGCGAGCTTGCGGTGGCCCTCATTGTGCGAGCGCCCGACCCCGGTGCCGGTGGCCCACAGCGCGCGGCCATGACAGTCCTGACTGCCGACCTCACCCAGCCACTGGTGGCCGTGACTCATGAAATTGCGGAAGCGGCCGGTTTCGGCATTGAAGGCCGCGGCGAGGAAGGCGAGGTAGCGGGTGGCCAAGGCGTCGAGGTTTTCCGCGGGCAGCGGATCGCCGAGTTCATCCAGCAGCGTGCACAGGATGTAGGCGCGGGCATTATCATCCGTGCAATAGCCTTCGTGAAAATTCGGCACATTGAAAATCGCGTGCTGGAAGATGCCGGTGCCGTCAGTCATGCGCACCAGGTGGTCGAGGCGCACCGGCGGCAACTGATAGGGCCGGCCGCCCAGCGTCCACCCCGCAAAGGCCGCGCGCGGCGTGGCCCGCCGGTCGGCGCGGGCATGCTGGAACGCTCCCAGATAGCGCTGCGCCACCACCGGCCAGATCATGTCGCGCCCCAGCACGTACGCTTGCTGGCGCATGCGCTCCATGCGCGGGGCATCCTCGAGCAAGCTGCACACCGCCTTGGCAATGGCGTGAGCATCTCTGAACGGCACCAACACCCCGCGCTCGTCGGCCAACAACTCCTGTGCGTGCCAATACGGCGTGGACACCACCACCTTGCCCGCACCGAAAACATAGGCCAGGGTGCCCGAGGTGATCTGCGCCTCGTTCAGATAGGGCGTCAGATAAATGTCGGTCGCCCCGATGAACTGCTTGAGGTCATCCGCCGAGAAAAAGCGGTTGTAAAAAATCACGTGTCCGCGCACCTGGCGATCCTCGGCGAGGCGTTCCAGGCTCAAGCGATAGCGCTCGCCTTCCCGCGCCAACAGCTGCGGATGGGTGGCACCCAACACCAGATACACCACGTTCGGGTGCTGCCGCACGATCTCCGGCAGAGCCTCAATGACATGCTCAATGCCCTTGCCCGGACTGAGCAAACCGAAGGTGAGCAGCACCTTGCTCCCGCCCACCCCAAACTGCCCCTTGTAATACCCCGACTCAATGAACCCGAAATCCGGAATCCCGTGCGGAATGATGTCCACCTTAGCCGCCGCCACCCCGTAAGTGTCGCGCAAAATCTCCGCCCCCTTGCGCGCCATCACCACCAGGCGGTCACTGCGCTCCACCAACTCGCCCATCACCTGCCGTTGCGCCGCATTGGGTTGGCTCAAAATCGTGTGCAACGTGGTCACCACCGGCATGCGCAGCTCCTTGAGCAGCGCCAGCAAATGGCTGCCCGCCGGACCACCGTAAATCCCGAACTCATGCTGCACACTGAGCACGTCCGCATTGTTGAAATTGAGAAAATCCGCCGCCCGCCGGTAATAATCCAAGTCTTTTTCCAGCACTTCAAAGTGCACCCGCGGCGGGTACGCATACCCCTCCGCACGATCATTGACCGCTCCCACAAAACAATCCGAGTCGGGTGCCGCACACGCCACCGCCTCACACAGGTCATGCGTGAAGGTGGCTATCCCGCACAGCCGCGGCAGGTAATTACCCAGAAAGGCGATGCGTGGCAGCGCATCGGAACGACTCGACGCCCATCCCCTCTCCCTCTGCTTCATACCGTAACCTAGATCCGCTCAGGGCCTAAGCCAAGCCATTTTTAAAAATTTATCCTTGCATCGCCCGCCGCCCCGTGCATCCTTCTGCCCTCTGGCACAGGGGGCGTTCTGGTTTCGACGGGATGTCTGATGCGCTGGCTGCACGTGGAGGTTGATCGGCTGGCCTCCTTAAAAGCCGCTCAAAACAAACAAATGCAAACTCTAACGAGCTCGCACTGGCTGCTTAATTGACAGTCACGTCTGAACCCTGACGCCTGCTGGGGGGGATGGCGACACCTTAGCAGGCTGGGCGGAAGCCGGGTAACCGGGCCTCTTGCCGAGATCCAACAGGTTCCTAGGATCAGCAACGCCGCGTGAGGGCCCAGCCTGTCCGAAATCCCAGACCTCATGCTAAACGTGTAGATGCCTGTGTTGATGGCGTTTCGGACAGGGGTTCGACTCCCCTCGCCTCCACTGCCTGAGTTTCAATGAGTTGCAAAGCTCAGAGGCCTGTCCTATACCTCTGCTTATAGCACGCCGGAACAAACGGATGATCCACCAAGCATCGGCGTGGCACGCAATCAAATCACCGCCCGCTGCCGGACATCTTCCAGAATGGCTACCAGTTGGGCTATGATATGTAGGCCCGTTGGGCCATTGGAAGACCCCCTGCCACGCCAGCGCGGGATCAGTAAGATGCGGGCGAAGTCCGGCCAGACGCTGAGGCGTCCGGCGCAGCCGCCACATGTCGATGAGGACGGTGCTATCGGCAATCACTCGCATGAGGACCAGGCGGGAGGAAGCGGGCGATTCATTTCTTTCTCGAACTGATCAAACTCGTCATCGGTCAGGTCGGGAAGTGCGGCGGCGGCGGCGAGTGTGGCATCGAAATCAAAATTCGTGAACGCCGCCCACTGCGACGACGGACGGTCTTGGCAGAGGGCTTTCAGCCCGGTGGTGACCAGCGTTGGCCAATCGTGAATGTTAGTAGCCTTCTCCGCTTGGCGCAGCAGGGCTTCATCGATGGTCAATGTCACGCTCATGGGGGAAAGCTATAGGATCACATGGAATTATGCAAGCATCCCGCCAATTCCTTCATGCCCTGGTGGATTTCCGTTTCCAGTTTGCCGAGGGATTTAAGAATCCCCCTCGGCTTGCGGTGAGCGACCTCCTCGTGGACGAGGCGGGTAGGACGGGATGACTTCGACCGCCTGCTTGAGGAAGAACACTAACAGATCGCACCAGTTCACTCAAAACAGATGAAATGGCTCTGGGCACCCGCGCCGATTTCACTACCGAGTTCTTGACAAGCAGCCGCGGGCGGCCAGGCTAACAGCATCGGCGATGCCATCTATGAAATCCGCCGATCCCGCCACCTTCCAGCCTTCGCCGGAGTCTCGTGCCGCCAACAATTCATCGCAGTCAATCATGGCAGTTCATTCCTATCAAACCACCAGCAAATCTCCCAGTCCGGCGGGTTCCCCCCACTCCTTGGGGTTGTGGACCCTTGGCTTTACCCGGCATCTGGTGGTGGGTTTGCTCGCGCTGCTGGCGTCCTGCAAGGAATCCACAAAGGGAACCGCCGCCGGGGGCGGGGAAACCGCAAACACCCCTGCTGGCGAGGTCGCGCCCCTCGATCAGACAACCCTCACCCGGGTTGCGAACGCCTGGGGAATCGTCCATTTGAATGACGGCACCCACCGGCAGGGGATTGTGATCCAGACCGGGCAATCGACGGGCGGTAGGTATGACTATGTGGTTCTCGCGGCGGCCCCCGACAGCGAAAAGCGGATCGATTTCGCGATGGGCTCGGCAAAAGCCGAGTTTTCCACCGCTGTGAGGCAGGGGCGGCTGAAAAACGGTCTTGGCCTGTTCGGCTTCAGCTCGACCGTGAGGCTGGCTGGGTTCAAACGCCACGCCGCCGCGCCCGGCATTGAACTTCATGCCATCCGGCTGTCGCCAAGTGGCCCGCAGGCCGCGTCGGAGGCGAAGGTGCTGCGGGAGCAGCTGGACCAGAAACTGCAGGAAAAGAATCAAGAGTTGCGGGCGGAAGCCGAGCAGCGGCGCGCGAGCCCTCGAACCGCAAGCGGGGCGCGGCAACCAAGATCACCCCGGATGACCGAGATTTTCGACCAGGCGGACCGCCTCAAGGCCCAATTGAATTTTGCCAGTCAGTCCATAGCCGCCGCCGAGACCGCTGCGGGCAGCACGGTCGAGAAACTCAGCGGTTCCCAGGCGGCATGGGAAAACACCGTCCTCGTCGGGCAGGATCTGAGGGTTTTCGCCATCCGCCATGGTGGCCAGTGGGTGAAAATCGATGAGGCTCTCGATTCCGTCCCGGCCTGCCCCAAGGGAGTGAAGCTCATGATCACCGGCACCAACTCATCGGTGCAGTTGACGTGCTTGCTCAAGTGGGAAATTCCGCCTGCGTCGGCGTCGTTTTCGCTGGTGGCGGCCACCACCCACGAACTCGAATCGCAGGCGGGCGGCACGCTGGAGGAGCGCCTCACCAAGGTGGCGGCGGAAGCGTTCCGGCCGTCCGGATCCAACCTGGAAATCACGAAGAGCCTGACCTGGAGCGGCGCGCCAACCACCCTTTGGATCAGGGTCATGGACGGCGCGACTCCGGGCCAGCCCCTCATTGATGAGGCGATCTCGCTCGAATATGACAACTCGTTCGTCGCCAAATGGGTCAAGCCGCCGTCGCCGTTGATCGAGATTCCGCAAGGCAGGACGGACACGCCCGAAGATCTGGTGAAGGACCGCGCCATAATCGAAACCGGCGGGACGGTACTCGACCTAATTTCCACTGCGGACGCGGCATTGCTGCTTGTGCGTACGGATCAGCCGCCGTTCTGGGCGTCTCTGGATTTGAAGACCGGAACTGTAGGCAAGGTTCCGTGGACTTCGACTTCCGACACGCTGGTCGCCACCCAAGCGGGAAAGACCTACGTCGCCAACCGCAAGACCAAGGAGGTCGAAATCTGGGACGATGCGTCGTCCAAGCGGGAAACCGTCCGGCTGCTGGCACTCCCGGGGGAGCTCATTTCGCTTGCCGCCCCCAAACTGGCACCCGGATGTCCGGTGCTGGTTGCCACCAGCCAAACCGCCGCCTTTGTCAATCCAGCCACTTTCAAGGTCACCCCTTGCTGGATCGACCTAGCCCCGGTGTTTTCACCAGCGCAGGACAATCGACTAGCCTTGCCGAAATTGGACCCGGCCACGCTGCGGGTGAGAGCAACCTCCGATGGTGCGATTTACACCCTTTCCGGGATGGACTTGGAAAGCAGCAACAGCACATTGCGTACGGTTTCGATGCATATGACCGGCGGGATTGTGGTCGCGAATGAAACCGTCGACGGACCGACCTATCTGCCGTCGGTCGGCCGAAATCTGCTGAAGGGTAACTACGGGATAATTCCAGATCAGGGCGGTGGCGATCTTTCGCTTACCGTGGAGAGACGATATGCGGCATTTCCGGCCCTGCCGGGCTCCATCGAGTTCAAAACCGAGAAAGGCAGGGGCGCCGTCGGCGTCTTGGAATCCGCTCCGTTCGTGCCGGCCTTCTCCCGGAGGGACGCGGCGGCGGTGCTTGCGTGCGACAGGCGGCTTTATCTGGATACCCGTTGCGAGGTGCTGCTGATCCCGGAGGCGGCCAAAATCCATCTCCTCCACCTCAAGCTGCCGGAGGTTGCCGCGTTGGTTCCGGATTGCGTTTTCAGCGGTGAAACTGTGGCAATCCCCTTGCCACCCGGAACCGGTCATCGCGCAACGTCGAGCGGCGGCGACGACGTTGCCATCGCCGGTAAAACGCTGACCTGGCGGGTTCCCGACAAGTTGTCGCGCGTCGCGGCAACCTTGCAGTTAGACTGGACCGGGGAACTGGGCAGTGCCATGACCCGCAAGATGGATTTTTCGACGCGCCAGGCTCCGCCGCGACCGGTCGTCGTTTCCGCCGATGGGTCACGGGCCATCGCACTCAACCGCCGGACCTTGATTTCCAACCGGGGAAACTCGCATGGAATTGCCGGCGCGGGCCATGTCCTGCTGGTTTCCGACGGCGACAAAACCTCCGCTTGGAGTTTGGTGGATGGTCACCGGCTCTGTGAAATTGACCACCGGTTCTTCCAGTGCTTCGGCGATGCGGACCGCCTCTATGGGCTCGACCGGAATGGCCTGCTTTCGGGCTATGACCTCCGGACCGGCAAGTTGCTCCAGAGCAAGCAATTCGGCAACGCGTCGAATGGCAGCCAGCAGGGCCTCGTTTACCTCACCACCGGCAGCGCCTCGCGAGGCCCCTTGGTTGCGATCGCGGTGGACCATGACAAGCGCTACTTCGCCCAGATCGACCGCGAGACCCTCGCACTCGAACTGCTCGACTTCGGCACTGGAACCCCGCCCCAACCCACGTATCGCCTGCAATCCAATGCCTCGGGCTCGGTTTGCTGGTCGTTTTCATGCGGAATTTTCCGGCAGGAAGACCGGGTCACGGTGAAACAGTCGAATGGGGCGATTGAGGGCAGCCCCGACGCCTCCGGGCGTTATCTGGTGGACCACACAGGCGTGATGGATCTTGGTCGCACACCGTCCGAAAAGCTCCAGGCCAAGGACCTTCCCGGCGCAAGCGCAGGCTCGTCCCTGCTACTCGACCATTCGGGTCGCTATCTCCTGGTCACGGACTACAATCTCAAAACGGAAAGCAGCAGCGTCTCGGTCCGCAGGCTGGCGGATGGATTCAAGGAGGTTTTTAAGATCAACTATGCCGGGCGGGTTACTTCCGGCGGATTTCATCTGATTTCGAGCACCAAGACCCTTGTGACACTGGGGCACCTTGGCAGCGGACATTTCGTCTATGATCTCGATTGCGAGGCCATCGAGAGAGAACTCGCGTCCCCGGGACCGACCCCATGAACTTGGACATAACGACCATGAGCCTGAAACCGATTTGCGCCGTCGCCTGTCTCATCGCCTGCCCCGCCTCCACCGTCGCGGCGGAAGCCACCCGGTTGTTTGAAACCCTGCGGCCTTCCATCGTCCTGATCTCGAGCGCCGAGGGTATCGGCAGCGGAATCGTGATCGCAGCGGATGGTCTGATTCTCACCAACCTGCATGTCGCTAACACGCCGCTTGCCCTCAGCGTGACGGTGACCGTCGAGCAAACCGGCAAACGGGTCGAGCGGACGTTCGAGGGGCTTCATCTCCACAAGGTGCACCAGCGGAGCGATCTGGCGCTGTTGAAGATCGATGCGCCGGAGTGTCGGTTCATTCCTGCCCGGCTGGCCAAAGGCGAGGCGGATTGCAAGACTGGCGAGGCGTGTTTCGCACTCGGATTCCCGTTCCTTCCCGGCCAAACCCGATCCGATCTCACGCTCACCCAGGGCATCATCAACTCCACCCACCGGGAAATCGAGGGCAAATCCTATCTCCAAATCGACGCGGCGATCAGTCCGGGCAATTCCGGCGGCGCGCTGGTCAACGCCAATGGCATCGTGGTTGGCATTCCGACGCTGCGTTACGAAGGCGCAAACCGGGTGGGCCTGGCCATTCCCGTGGCGTCGATCCGGATGCAGGATTTTTCCGCAGCCAAGGACCGCCAGACCAACCCGGCCGCCGCCGACCTTCTCGACAAGCAGGCCAGCGCCTATCTGGCCAAGGATGTGTTTGGCGGGGGCGATGCCGCCGCCGCCTTGATGGCGCTGCAATTGTTCCGGGAAGCCCTGAGCGAGGACCCCGGCAATGCCAACCGCTGGCACTTGGTGTCGGAAACCTTCCGCCACCTCGGGATGCTCCGACCCGCCCGCGCCTACGCAGAACACGCGGCATGTCTCGATCCGGCGAATTTCGTCCTCCGCTTTGCGCTGGCGACGATCTGCGACGAACTGCATGACGGTGACGGTGCCCTCGACAAATACTTGGCCTGCCTCCCGCTGCTGGGCGCGGTGACCAACGAGTTGCAGAAAACCGGGGTCTGCCGCAAGGCCATCACCCTGGCAAGCGGGCGCCGGGAAGCCCTCCGCACGCTCTATCTCATTTCCTGGTCCAAGGCAATTCTCGGTGGCACCCTTTCATTTGACGACCAACTCCAGGTCAAACGACTCTCCGGCGTGCTCCCCGCAGACCTGGTCGAGGCGATGCTAGCGAAAAATGACGGCCATTCCATCGTGGAAATGCAACTACTCGCAGCCGCACATCCCCAACTGATCCCCGAGGCGCCCACCCGTGAACTCCCGCCCGCGGATGCTTCCAAAGTGAAGGAAGAGGCCGTTGCGAGCACGGCGATCCGCTCTAAAGTCAGCTTCCCGCAAGGCGACACTGCCCGCCTTGCCGATGCTCCGGATGGCGTGGTCTACAAGCCTGCCGAGGGGGTGGTGGAATGGACGCCCGTCCTTTTCTCCGCCGATACGGAAATCCGGGTTTTATTCCTGGTCACCCACCCGGATGGCAAGGAGGACACCGTTATCCATACCATCAAGCGCGAGCCGTGAGCAGCAACGAATGTGCCCACCACGGTGTTGTGTTGCGTGTTTGTACCAACCACCTGATGCCAGGTCGTCCGCTGGCTCACAAACACAACACCACCGCCCCTGCCCATCAACCGCCCTGCGGCAGCAAAGATATGGATTGGACAGATGTCCTAATCGAAAACCGCCAGCCAGGTGCAGACCGACTCGCTGCAAGCACCCATCTCCATCAAACCATTGGGACCTGCATATTTCCTTGACGTGCCCGGCTTCCCGGATTTCTCATGTGCGCCCCGACGGGAATGCCGGGTTGCCGGCGACCTAGTTCACCCCACCAACAAATGACCTCCAAGGAACGCATGTTGCGGGCGCTGGCCCGCGAGAAGCCCGACCGTCTGCCCGTCACGGTTCACCAGTGGCAACAGTACCACCTCGACACCTACCTTGGCGGCATGGATGCGCTGGCCGCCTGCAAGACCTGCGGCTTGGACGCCTCGATCCAATATTTCGAAGCCATGGGTCAATTCTGGATTCCCAACGCGGAAAACTTCATCGTCTCCACCCCCGACTGGCGCGAGCAAATCGATATCGTCCAGGACAATCCGGACGACAAACTCCTCAACCACACCATCACCACCCCCGGCGGCCGCCTGACCTACAAGACCGGCGGCAATCGCACCACCACTTGGATCACCGAATATCTCATCAAGAACCATGAGGACGTCGAGTTGATCGAACGCTACATGCCGGTGGCAAAGCTGAGCAAACACGCCATCGCCAAAGAGTACGACCGCATCGGCGACGACGGCATTCTGCGCGGGTTTGTGTGGGGCGACCAGGCCGGCTGCTGGCAGCATGCCTGTTGTCTCATGTCGGAAGAGGAGCTGATCCTGGAGTGCATCGACAACCCCGACTGGGTGCACCGGTTGCTGCGCACCCTGCTGGAACGCAAGTTGCGCTTCATCGACGAGTCACTCACCGGCGCCAAGTTTGACCTCATCGAAACTGGCGGCGGCGCGGGCAGCGACACGGTGATTTCACCGACACTGCACCGCGAGTTCTGCCTCCCCTATGACCAGCGCATTCACGACGCGCTGCACTCCTTGGGCCACCGCTCCACCTACCACACCTGCGGCGGCATGATGCACATTCTCGACCTCATCCTCGCCAACCACACCGACGCCACCGAGACCTTGGCGCCGCCCGGCGTGGGCGGCAATATCACCGACCCGGAAACGGTGCGCGCAGTCTTCGGCGGCAAGGTCGCGATGATCGGCGGCATGGACCAGTTCAACATTCTGACCAATGCCAGCAAGGAGCAGATCCGCAACGAAACGCTGCGTCTCTTCGATGGCTTCGGCAAACACGGCGGCTATATCTGCTCGGCGTCGGATCATTTCTTCGAAACCCCGGTCGACAACCTGAAAGCGTTCGCGGCAGCAGCCAGCGAATGCCTCTACTAACCATCGCCCCCCCGGTCCACCATCGCACATGACTAGCACAATGAGTTATTTGGACTGGGGCATCATCGCCGTCTATATGCTGGCCGTGGTTGGCATCGGCGTGCTGGCGGGCTTTGTGCGGCAAAAGGGCGGCGCCGGCGCACACTACTTCCTGGCCGACAATTCGTTGCGGTGGCCGCTCATCGGTCTGGCCATGTTTGCGGCCAACATCTCCACCGTCCATCTCGTCAGCCTCGCGCAATCCGCCTACACCTCCGGTCTGCTCTATGGCAACTATGAGTGGATGGCCGGTTTCACGCTGGTCCTGCTGTCACTGTTTTTCGCGCCGCTTTATCTGCGGAGCCGCGTGCCAACCCTGCCGGACTATCTGGAACGCCGCTACAACCGCAATTGCCGCGACGCGCTCTCGATCATTTCCCTGTTCTCGGCTATCGTCATTCACATCGGGGTGGCGCTCTACACCGCGGCCTCGGTGTTGTGTTATATCTTCGGCATCCACGACCACGCGACAATCCTGGGACTCTCGCCGATGATGTTCTTCATCGTCACCTTGGGCGTGGTCACCGGCATCTACACCGTGATCGGCGGCTTGCTCGCGGTGGTGTGGACCGAAAGCGTGCAGACCGTCCTGCTGCTCGTCGGCGCCGTCAGCATCACGGTGGTTGGCTACCATGCCGTCGGCGGCTGGAGCGCCTTGGCACAAACCCTGGCTAACAACCCGCATCCGCTGCTGGGCAAGGAAGGCGGCCCGGCACTTGCCACCACTTCCTTTTTGAGCATGTTACACTCCGGCAACGACCCCACCGTCATCGGTAACGTGCCATGGTATTCGATTCTGCTGGGCTATCCGGTCATTGGCATCTGGTATTGGTGCTGCGACCAAACCATCGTGCAACGGGTGCTCGCGGCGAAGGATGAAAAACACGCCCGCCTCGGCCCGTTGTTCTGCGCGTTCATCAAGATTCTGCCGGTGTTCTTCTTTGTGCTGCCCGGCGTCATCTGTGTCGCCTTGGTACAACAAGGGTATTTCGGCCAGGGCATCGGGCCGCTGGCCTCCAAGGACACCTATCCGTTCATGATCACGCACCTGCTGCCCGTGGGCCTCAAAGGCCTGGTGGTGGCGGCGATGCTTGCCGCGGCGATGCAGACTTGCTCTGCCGCGCTCAACTCCTCGGCGACCCTGTTTGCCTATGACATCTGGAAACGCTGGCGACCGGCGACCAGCGACCTCCAGCTGGTTAGAATCGGCCGCTGGACCACCGTGACCGCCACCCTTCTGGCCATTGTGTTATCGCCGATTTTCGGCCACTACAACACGATCATTCAGGGCTTGACCACCCTGATTTGCTATGTCGCGCCGCCCATCACCTGTGTCTTCCTCATCGGCGTGTTTTGGCGCGGTGCCGGTGGCCGGGCGGCCTTTCTGACCATGATTGCGGGTGCCACGATGGGCGCGATCTGTTTTGTGGCGGACTTTTACAAGGACTCCATCTCCGGACCCACCGGCTTCCTGCCGCCCGATTCGGCGCTCACCGCCGCGTTTGATTGGTTTGCCCGGGGCGTGCTCAGTGATTTCATGCTCACCTCGTTTGGCATGTTCTGTCTCTGCGTCCTCATCCAGATTGTCGCCTCACTGCGGATGCCCGAACCGCTCAAGGCGGAGGCGCGCCTGCTCGTCTGGGACAGTTGGCGCGAACCCTTGCGCGGCGAGGCCCACGGCCACGGCATGGGCAACTACCGCATCCTCACCGGCGTCGTGTTAGTCACGTTTGTCGCCCTGTACGCCATTTTCCGTTAGATCAGGAGTTCCCTCCCGTCAGCCATGTCAGGCGGCATGAGCCCGAGGCAAGAGGCCGGCGGCCTGCTTAAAGAACCGCCCCGGAAGTCAACCTGCCACGCAGATGTTGAACCGTTTCGTAGGCCGTGTCGGCTTGAATCATCACCAGATCCCCGGGCTTGGCGGAGGCCAGGGCCAGATCCACGGCTTTAAGGTGCCCTTGAATGCACTCAATGCGCCGTGCCCGCAACGCACCATTCAAGCCTTCCCTGATGAGGTTCATGATTTCGCCGGGTCGGCGGCCACGCGCATAGTCGCCTTCGTAGAGCCAGACTTCATCAAAGTGCGGGGCGAGCATGCGGCCTTGTTCGATGATATCGGCATCGCGGCGATCCCCGGCGGCGGTGTACACCACGATGCGCCGTTTGTTAGGAAAATGGGTCAGGGCATCCAACAGGGCGCGGAGGGCATCCACATTGTGCCCGTAGTCAATGATGACACTGATGCCGGCGAAATCGAGCATGTTGAAGCGACCGGCACAATGGTCGACGCTGGAACTGAAGCTGCGCGCGCCGCGCAGGATGATGGCATCGTCCAGGCCCAGTGCCCATGCGGCAGCCAGTGCCGCCAGGGTGTTCTCGATCTGGAAGGTGATGAGCCCGCCGTGAGTGAGCGGAATTTCCGGCAACGCGATGAACGCCGACTCGCTGGCACCATCGGCGCGCATGACCCAGCCATCGCGCACGAAGATAGCCCGCCCGCCCACAGCGCGGTGGCGGCGGATGACCTCGTGGTTGCCATCAATAGCGAAAAAGAGCGCGCGACATGGGTGGGCCTCCGCCATTTTGACCACCAATGGATCGGCGGCGTTGAGCACCGCAGTGCCGGTGGCGGAGACGGCGGCAACAATGGTTTGTTTGACCGCAGCGAGTTCGCCAGGAGTGTGGATTTCAGCCAACCCGAGATGATCGCCTTCCCCGATGTTGGTGACCACAGCGACATCACAACAATCAAACGGCAGGCCCTCGCGCAGAACGCCGCCACGGGCAATTTCCAGCACCGCGGCATCGGTGCCCGGATAGGCGAGCACGGCTCGGGCGCTTTTGGGTCCACTGCAGTCGCCGGTGTCAAGCACCCGCCCCCCCACCGTGACGCCATCCGTGCTGGTGAGGCCGACGCGCCAGCCGTTCTCACCTAACAAGTGGGCGATGAAGCGGGTGGTGGTGGTCTTGCCGTTGACGCCGGTCACGGCGACGATGGGGATGCGGCCGTTTTCACCCGGCGCAAACATCGTGCTGATGACCGCCTCACCGACGTTGCGCGGGCGGCCTTCGGACGGATAGAGGTGCATGCGCAGGCCGGGCCGGGCATTGATTTCGATGATCACGCCGTTGCGCTCGCTGAGCGGCTGGGAGATATCGATGGCGACGATATCGATGCCGCAGAGGTCGAGGCCGACCATCTGAGCGGCTTCAATGGCGGCATCGCGGATGCTGGGATGGACTTCATCGGTGCAGTCCACGGCGGTGCCACCGGTGCTTAGATTGGCATTGCGCCGGATCAACACGGTGCGGCCAAGCTGCGGAATGGACTCGGGAGTGAGGGCTTGCTCGGCGAGAACGCCGAGCGCCACGGCGTCGATGCGGATCTTGCTAAGTGCGGCGGCATGGGCGGCGGCGCGGCGGGGGTCGAGATTGGCCTCGGCGATGAGTTCGTTGATGGTGTGGCAGCCATCCCCGATGACGCGGGCGGGTTTGCGGCGGCTGGCGGCCACCAACTGCCTGCCAACGATCAGCACGCGATAGTCTTCGCCTTCGGCAAACTGCTCGACTATGATCGAATCACTTTCCTCGGAGGCCGCATCAAAGGCGGCGTTGACCTGCTCCTTGGTTGTTAGATTGAGGGCGACGCCGCGGCCTTGGTTGCCGTCGAGTGGCTTGACCACCACCGGCAGGCCGATTTCCAGCGCGGCGAGCCAGGCATCTTCGGCGGATTCGACTGGGCGGCCCTTCGGGACGGGCAGGCCGACTTCGCACAGCAGGCGGCAGGTGAGGTTTTTATCCTGCGCGATGTCTTCGGCGATGGCGCTGGTCTGGCTGGTGGCGGCGGCGAGGATTTTCTGTTGTTTGCAGCCCCAGCCGAGCTGGACCAAACTGCCGGCGGTGAGCCTGCGCACGGGGATGCCACGGCTGAGTGCGGCATCGACCATCGAGCGGGTGCTGGGGCCGAGACACAAGTTATCGGCCAATTCGGTTAGCTCGGCGATGGCGGCGGCGACATCCAGCGGTGCGCCAGCCAGTGCGGCATCGACCATCCGGCGTGCCAGATCGAAGGCGGCGCGCGCCACGGTTTCCTCGTCATACTGGACGATGATACGCAGCAGGCCGGGCTGCGACGTGGGCATGACCTTGGCGAAGCTCAAGTCCAAATCCGGGCGGGTCTGCAGCAACAACGTGATATCATGCAACAGCGCGGCAAGCGCCGGCGCGTCCGGCTGAAGGCTGGCCTGGACTTGCGGCGCGAGTGCCGGCAGCCACGCGACCAACTGCGCTTGCCACTGGGGGGCGCAAGTATCCGGCGCGAGGAAGCGCACCCAGCATTCGAGTGCGGTGACACGGGTCCAGCGATTGGGTCCTCGCAGAGCAAGGATCTTGTGGATGCTGGTGAATTGCCGAGAGTCGGAAGGTGGTGCACTCAAAGTGAGGGAGCCGTGGTCAGAACTACTGGGATAGCCGCGACTGATGAAAATCAAGCGCGGTGCCGGGGGAAGATGATCATAGATTAGGAAATTCGCAAGAGATTGCTGTGGCACCCGCCAATTTTCGCATTTCGCCAGTTACGCTTTACAAAATGCCACCCAACAGCACCATCCGTGGTCGCACCCCCTCCCCAGCCATTCGTCTATCGACCTCCATGCCTGCCGATCCCGCGACGCCCCCGCTGATTGAAAAGCGCTTGGAGCCCGGGGAACGGGTCGTCGCCAAGTTCCAAACCGACTTGGACCTGCACCTGCAATTTCAAAAGGGACTGCTGGTGCTGACCACCCGGCGCTTGCTCTTTCTCGAGGAAAACAAAGGGGGGGCGGCACCATTCCGGGATTGGAAGCTCGCGGAGATCAAGGAACTGAGCTTGGAGGAAATGGGGGCCACCGGCGCCCTCCATCTGATGGCGGCGCAGCAACCAAACTGCTGCCACTGGCGCTTCACCGCCGGGCTCATCAAGGAGGCGGACACCTTCGTGGCTCGCTTCATGGATCAACAGCGGACGCTGGTGGGCGGCACGCCGGCGGACACCACCGGGACCCCGGACGACGGACCCGACGACGAGGGACTGGACTTTACCGACCTGATGCCGGAAGCCGCGCGGGGCAATCCGCTGCTGCGCTTGCTGATGTTTTCGCGGCCATGGCTGCGGCTCATCGGGTTAGGCCTGCTGCTCACCGTTGCGGCCACCAGCGCGAGCTTGTTATCGCCATGGATCACCGGTCTCCTGGTGGATAGATTGCTCATCCCGCTGCAAACCAAGGGCCAGGATCTGCATATCCAACAACTCCTCCCCTATGCCGCCATGCTGCTGGCCACGGCCATCGTGGCGTGGGTGTTAAAGTGGGGCCGCTCCTTTGTGGTGGCCCGCATTGCGGAGTTGGTAACCAGTCGCTTGCGGCGCGAGTTGTTTGAGCACTTGCAGCGCCTCTCGCTTATCTACTTCAACAAGAAGCGCACCGGCGACCTGATCTCGCGGATCAGTTCGGACACGGACCGGCTTTCGCTGTTCATTTCCCTGACCTTCATCGACTTCGTCTGTGATGTCTTTCAATTTCTCTTCACGGCGTTTCTGCTGTTCAAGATCAACCCGCTGTTAGCCTTCGCCGCGTTGGGGCCGGTGCCGATTGTGGCGTGGCTGGTCAAGTGCGTGCGCGGGCACTTGCGCAGCGGCTTCGCGGCGTCGAGCCGGGCGTGGGGGCTGATGACCAGCGTGCTATCCGACACCATTCCCGGGGTGCGCGTGGTCAAGGCCTTCGCCCAGGAGGAGCGCGAGATCGCGCGGTTCCGCCAGACCGACCACCATGTGTTCGCCACCAATGACCGGGTCAACCGGACGTGGTCGTTTTTCAGCCCGATGATTGAAATGTTCACCGATCTGGGACTGTTGATCATCTGGGTGGTCGGCGCGCTGACCGTGGCTCAAGGCACCCTGACGGTAGGGGTACTGTGGGTTTTTGTGACCTATACGACGCGCTTTTACGGGCGCTTGGAAGCCATGAGCCGCTTTTTCGCTTCGGCGCAGCGTGCGGCGGCCAGCGCCCACCGCGTGTTTGAAGTGTTAGACGTCGAGCCGGAAATGGCGGCCACCGATGGGACGCGGCGCATTGGTCGGCTGAGCGGGCGCATCGAGTTTCGTGACATCAAGTTCCGCCATGGCTCACGCCAGATCATCCGCGGCATCAACCTCGACATCGCCCCCGGGGAAATGATCGGCTTGGTGGGTCCCAGCGGCGCGGGCAAAACCACGCTGGTCAATCTGGCCTGCCGGTTTTTCGATGTGAGCGAGGGGGCGAT
Organism: Akkermansiaceae bacterium; assembly: GCA_903934285.1. GTDB lineage: Bacteria > Verrucomicrobiota > Verrucomicrobiia > Verrucomicrobiales > Akkermansiaceae > Luteolibacter. The sequence continues at coordinate 132,207 of CAIZNN010000212.1, forward strand.
TCTGGTCGATGGCCAGGATCTGCGCGACATCCACGTCGAGGATTACCGCAAGAACATCGGCCTGGTATTGCAGGAACCGTATTTGTTTTTCGGCACGATAGCCGACAACATCTCCTATGGCAAACCGGGTGCCACGCGCGCGGAAATCATCGCCTCGGCCAAAGCGGCCCGCGCCCATGAGTTCATCATGAAACTCGTCGATGGCTATGACTCGATGGTGGGCGAACGCGGCCAACAACTTTCCGGTGGCGAGCGCCAGCGCATCAGCATTGCCCGTGCCTTGTTGATTGATCCGGCCATCCTGATTCTCGATGAGGCCACTTCCTCGGTGGATACCGAGACCGAACGGGAGATCCAGCGCGCGCTGGACAACTTGGTCCACGGCCGCACCACCATCGCCATCGCGCACCGGCTTGGCACGCTGCGCCTGGCCAATCGGCTGGTGGTGCTGGAGGACGGGCGCATCAGCGAGATCGGCAGCCACGAGCAACTCCTCAAGACCAGCGGCACCTACGCCCGCCTGCACCAAGCCATGCAAGATGTTTCGCACGCATGAAAACGCCCACCGCCCATGTCGACTTGCAGCGCACCGAGGCCGGAAACCTCGTCTTCACCGATGCCGCGGGAGTGGTGCATGACAAGGTGCTGGTGGTGCGGCTGTTCCCCCTAACCGATCCGGCCCACTGGATTGCCCTGACCAGCGCCGCGGGTCACGACCTTGTCTGCATCGAGGATCCGGCGGCGCTCCCGGAGGATGTTAGAATGCTGTTGGCCGAAGCGTTGGCACAGCGTGATTTCGTGCCATTGATCCAAGCCATTCACACCATCCGGCGAGCCGCCCACGGCTATGAATGGTATGTGACGACCAACCGGGGCAAGACCCACTTCACCGTTGAGAACGACGAGAGCATCCAGCCGCTGGCTGGCGGCAGCATTGTCGTGATGGATCAGCGCAACACCCGCTACCTCATCACCGATCCCGCTGCTCTCGACCCCAAGAGCCGCCAGAAGTTAGAGCGCTACTATTAGGACCGGCGGGGCCTTGGCTAACAAGTCGCGGCCGGCGGCCGCTGCAACCCTGCGGCGAGCAGCGCCTCGTCCAGCCCGTGCGCCCAGGCGCCGCCCACTGCGGCAAGCACATTCTCGGCGTGGGCTTCCCCAGCCGGCAGCGGCCCGAGCGCCCGTTGCGCCGCCCCTTCGGTCAGGTAAATCACCCCATCGCGCAGCAGCACGACGCGGCCGCCGGCGGCGCGATGCGCGGTGGTGAGCGGATTGTCGGCGTCGCGGGTGAAATACATCACCCTGCCTTTGCAGCGATCAGCCATGCTAGCCACCAGCGGGTCATCGGCATTGAGCACGGCGGTGCCGGTTGGCAGCACCACATCGACGATGCAGCATTTGGCCAGGGTCATCTGTTCGATGCTATCGAGGTGAGCATGCCCGAGATGAGCGGTGCCCACATTGAGTGCCACCGCCACCGAGCAGCGGTCAAACCCGAGCCCGTCGCTCAGAATCTGCTCCGCCCCGGCTTCGCACAGCGCGATTTCGGTCCACGGATGCAGGAGAACCCCGCGCGCGCCGGCGTAGCGGTCGCCATCCGGGGTGCGGGACACCCGTGTGCCGATTTGAATGCCGTCACTGGAAGCGACGCTGAGGCACGGGCCCGCCAGCCGCAAGAAATGGGCGAGCCAGCGCACGGTGGCGGTTTTGCCACAGGTTCCGCTTACCGCGAGGGTTGGGATCCTGCCATCGTGGCCGGCGGGAAAGAGCATGTTGACGATGGCCTCACCCACCGGGCGCACCACCCCCATCGCGGGTTGCAGAAACATCAGCAGGTTCGGGCCGGCGTTGAGTTCCACAATCGCCCCGTCTTGCTCCTCCAAGGGTTTGCCAATCTCGCGGCAGACCACATCCACGCCGCAGATATCCAAGCCCGCCACGCTCGCAGCGCTCTCCGCGTGCGCCCGGATGCTCGGATGGACCTCATCGGTAACATCAATGCACCAAGTCGAAAATCGTGCCACCATCACCCGCTCACCATCGCGCGGCACCGAATCCAGCGAGTAGCCCTGGTCCTCCAGGTCTAACAACACGGAGGATTCCCAGGCGGCATCGTCGATTTTGCTCCACGGGCATTCTTCCGGGCGGCCGCTTTGCAAACTGGTTTTGAGTTGGGACAACACCAACTTGCGGATCGTATGGGAGCCATCGCCGATGACGATGGCCGGGTAGCCCTTGCTGGCGGCAATCATCGTGCCGCCCACCACCAGCAAGCGGTGATCGGTGCCCGGCACAAATTTTTCCACCACCACGCCGCCGCCTTCCTCCAGCGCGTAGCCGTACGAATTGCGCACCTGGGCTTCAGTGACGAGGTCGATGAACACCCCGCGCCCATGATTGGCATCCAGCGGTTTGACCACCACCGGCATGCCGATGGTATCCGCCGCATCCCACGCGTCGTCGGGATCGTCCACCTTGCGCCCAACCGGCACCGGCACCCCGGCCTGGCGGAGCAGCATCCGAGTCAGATCCTTATCCTGTGCGATATATTCGGAAATGGCGCCCGAGCGGTCCGTCTCCGCGGTCCACACCCGGCGTTGCCTCGCGCCGTGGCCCAATTGCACCAAGCTGAGATCCTCGCGCAAGCGGCACCAGGGAATGCCGCGATCCCGCGCGGCATTCACGATGGCCATGGCGCTGGGTCCCAGCGCATGGCGTGCCGCCAGCCCGCGGAGGCGTGCCACCTCGGCCGCGACATCAAACGCCTCCCCCTGATAGGCCGCCAACAGCAACGCGCGGGCACTGCGCAGGCAGGCCACGACCAGCGTTTCATCGAGGTAACGGACGATGACTTTGTAGATCCCATCCACCGCGGTGGCGCGCGCCTTGCCAAACCCGAGTTGATGGCCCGCCATGGTTTGCAATTCCAGGGTGACATGCTCGAGCACATGCGCCGGATAGGTCCCGCGCTCCAGGCGCTGGTAAAACCCCGTGCGCTCGCCCACGCTGCAGCGGTGCTCAATGAGTCCCGGCAGCCACCGCTTGAGCCGCTCGTTGAATCCCGGCACCTCATCCGATGAGGCGTCGGTCAAGCCACCCAGATCCACCCACGCCTCCAACACTGGAAAATTGGCCCATACGTTTGGCCCGCGGAGCAGGTTGATTTTGCAAATTTCAAGATCTGGCATCGGTCGAGGCAGCGAATCTGCCATCACCCGGCAGGCAAAAGCAAGCCCCATCCGTGAAAGTGCTTTTCCCAAGTTATTCACAACGCCTTTGGTGCCCACCACGCCGCCCCGCAGCGCACAGCCCCGCGCTCCAACCAGCCACCGCCCACTGCGGTTCCAGCCATTTTCCAAGTCGCGCCGACACTTGTGAATAACTTGTCAACAGCTTGGGGTAACACGATTTATGCGGCATATCTCACTAAAAACCAACCACTTACGCCAGTGTCCGGAGTGTTTGAAGGGTTCCGGGCGGTGAACAACTGTTTGAAACCGCCTGTTGAAAGCGCGCCGCCACGCAACTGGTGAAGCCGGAATGCCGCCCCTCGCTGGAACCGCCCGGGCTGGCGCGGCGCGGGTCCGGCGACATTCTCAACAAGTTATTCACAAGCGGGATTGCCGCTGCCAGGGCGGCGCGCAATTTAGGGATTCGGCGCTTTTGGTTTGACGGTTCGACCGGCGGTTTGCTTGACTCGCGGCGCGCAACCTGCGCTCATTCCCATGGCTTCCTACGACAACGTCACCCCACCCGCCGGCTCGAGAATCACGATCAAGGACGGCACGCTCAAAGTTCCCAACGATCCGATCATTCCCTTCATTGAAGGCGACGGCATCGGGCCGGACATCTGGCGTGCGTCGCGCCGGGTCTTTGATGCCGCGGTGCAACAGGCGTACGGGGGCAGCAAGAAAATCGCCTGGTTTGAAGTGTACGCCGGCGAGAAGGCGTATGACTTATTCAAAGACGAAGTGAAGGATCCCGGCAAAGCCTGGCTGCCGGAGGACACCCTGACGGCCTTCCGCGAATATCTGGTGGGCATCAAGGGGCCGCTGACCACGCCGGTGGGCGGCGGCATTCGCTCGCTCAATGTGGCGTTGCGCCAGATTCTGGATCTTTACGTCTGCCTGCGTCCGGTGCGCTGGTTCACCGGGGTGCCCAGTCCGGTGAAGCGTCCGGAGCTCACCGACATGGTGATTTTCCGCGAGAACACCGAAGATATCTACGCCGGCATCGAATTCCAGGAAGGTACCGACGAAGCCAGGGAATTCCGCAAGTTCCTCAAAAAATCCTTTCCCAAGGCCTACGAAAAGGTGCGCTTCCCGAAATCCGCCGGCTTCGGCATCAAGCCGGTTTCCGAGGAGGGCACCAAGCGCTTGGTGCGTGCCGCCCTCGACTATGCCATCGCCGCCGGCAAGCCCTCGCTCACCTTGGTGCACAAGGGCAACATCATGAAGTTCACCGAAGGGGCGTTCCGCGACTGGGGCTATGAACTCGCCAAACAGGAATACGGGGCGGTCGAACTCGATGGCGGCCCGTGGTGCGTCATCGCGCAGGGCCACCCCGGCGCGGGCCTCATCATCAAGGACGTCATCGCCGATGCCTTCCTCCAACAACTCCTCACCCGCCCTGCCGACTACAGCGTGGTGGCCACCCTCAACCTCAACGGCGATTATATCTCCGACGCCCTGGCCGCCTGTGTCGGCGGCATCGGCATCGCCCCCGGCGGCAACATCAACTATCTAACCGGCCACGCCATCTTTGAAGCCACCCATGGCACCGCCCCGAAATACGCCAACCTCGACAAGGTCAACCCCGGCTCGGTCATCCTGTCGGGGGAAATGATGCTGCGCCACCTCGGCTGGGACGCCGCGGCGGACCTGGTCATCCAAGGGGTCAACGGGGCCATCGCGGCCAAGACGGTCACCTATGACTTTGCCCGGCAGATGGATGACGCCATCGAAGTGAGCTGCTCCGGCTTTGCCGATGCGGTGATCAAACACATGGCCTAACGCCCCCGCCCAACGCCATGGACTCGCTCCAATCCGCCCTCCATAGCCCGTTCATCTGGGGCTTGCTGCTCGGCCTGCTCATCGCCGGCTTCCTGTGGAAAAGCGCCCTGACCGCCCGCCGCCATGCCGCCGCGGACCTGCGGCGCGTCCAGGGCGAATTGCGCGAACTCCAAGGCCACCTCAATACCCAACTCAAAATCAACGCGTCCGGCAACGAAACACTCCACACCGAACTCGAGGCGCTGCGGCGCCAAAACGAAAACCTCCGCGTCAACCTCGGCGCGCTCCAACAAAAACCCGGCCGCGCCGAGCAACGCTTGCTCCAAATCCACGAGGCCGCCATCCGCACCCTGCGCGAGCAAGCCCCGGGCTTCGCCGCCGCCTGGGAAAAGGCGGTCCGCCAGGCCGAGGCCGAAGTGGAAGCGGCCGACTCCGGCTTGCGCAAACTCATCCGCCGCGTCATCCCCGGGCTCGGCCCTGCGGCGGCCCCGCCCGCCCAGTCCACGTTGGTCGTCACCGACGACACCGACAACCCGCCGCAGCATTCATCCTAACACGGCAAATGGGCAGTTCCGCTCACCCGCCGCGCAAGGGCTATAACAACTACGGGGTCTATCTGCGCGAGAGATTCGCCGGGCGGCGCGTCTTCAAGGTCATTGTCGATGCCGGCTTGAGCTGCCCGAACCGCGATGGCAGCAAGGGCTATGGCGGATGCACCTATTGCAATGTCGATTCGTTCACCCCGCAATTGCCGCGCTCGCTCGCCGCCATCCGTGCCCAAATCGAACAGGGCATGGCGCGGGCCAGGACGAACTATGCCGCCGAGAAATTCATCCTCTATTTTCAACCCAACACCAACACCTACGCACCCGTCGCCACCCTCCGCGCCCTCTTCGACGAGGCGCTCGCCATCTGCCCGCAAGACGTCGTCGGCCTCGCCGTCGGCACCCGGCCGGATTGCCTCGACGCCGGGAAAATCGCCCTGCTGGAAAGTTATACTAACAACCTGATGGTCGATTTGGAAATGGGCATGGAATCGATTTATGATGCGACCCTGCTCCAGCTCAACCGCGGCTGCACCCACCAGGATCTGGTCACCGTCCTTGACCAGTTAGAAAACAGCCCGCTCAACCTCTGCGTCCACACCGTCTTTGGCTTTCCGGGGGAAACCCGCGACATGATGCTGGCCTACGCCCGCGAGATCAACCGCTTCCCGCAAATCAAGTTCGTCAAACTCCACCACCTCCACATTGTGGCCGGTTCGATCCTGGCCGTGCATTACAAGCGCGCGCCGTTCCAGCTCTTTGAGTTGGACGACTACACCGATTTCCTGTGCGAGTTCCTGCCGCTGCTGCGCCCGGACATCGTGGTCCAGCGCCTGTTTGGCATCTCCGATTGGAAGCTGCTCATCGCCCCAAACTGGGGCCTCAAAAAAGTCCGCATCCAGACTCACATCGATCAGGCGATCCTGCGCCGCGGCGTCATCCAGGGCAGCAGGGTGGCAACAGGCTGACGTCCACCTCGAGTGCCGCAGCCAAGGCCCGCTCATATTGCGCGCGCGGCAACTCGTAGCCGCCGAATTGGCGCAGATGGTCGGTCATCCACTGCGTATCTAACAAAACAACCCCGGCCTGGCGCAGTCGCGCCACCAGATCCAGCAAGGCGATTTTCGAGGCCTCGGATTTTCTGGAGAACATGCTCTCGCCGAAAAACGCCCCGCGCAGGGCCACGCCATACAGCCCGCCCTGCAAGCCCTCCTCATCCCAGCATTCCACTGAATGGGCGAAGCCGAGGCGGTGCAGCCACACATAACTGTCCACCACCACCTCATCGATCCACGTTTCATCGCGTTGCGCGCAGCCCAACATGACCTCGCGGAACGCGGTGTTCCAGCGCACCTCGAAGGGCCGGCGCTTCAGCGCGCGCTGCAACGTGTGGGGAATGTGGAACCGCTCATCCAGCGGCAACAACCCACGCATTGCCGGGCGATGCCAGGAAATCGCGCCCGCCTCTGCCATCGGGAACACCCCTTGGGCATAGGCATTGAGCAAGACCTGGGGGGGAATGATGTCGGCCATCCGCCGCGACTCTGACACATCGCCGCAATTTGCCAAGGCCGCAGCCCGCCAATTTACAGTGGACCAAGCGGCGGGCTTCGCCACATGCTGCGGGCATGCCGAACCGTGCAGGAGTGATTCGATTGGCCGGCGCCCTCAGCAGCGGCTTGCTGGTGGCCGGACTGTTTCCGCCGTTTAACGCGGTGGGCTTGGCGTGGCTGGCCTTGGTGCCGCTGCTGCCCGCGCTGTGGTCGCTCGGCGGGCCCCGCGCGGGCTGGCATGGCTTCGGCCTGGGCTGGCTGGCCGGCAGCGTGAGCAGTGGCGTGCAATTTTTCTGGCTGGCGGAGGTGTCCTCGCTGGCGGCAGTGTTGCTGCCACTCTATCTGGGGTGTTTCTGGGGCTTGTTCGGCGCCTTTGCCGCCACCTTGGGCAACCCCTGGCACCCCCACCGCAGCCGCGCAACCCTCGCACCTCACGCCCCCCACGCCCCCCACGCCCCGCTCGCCCCCCGCGCGGCGCGGCGCAAACGCATGCTCACGGTGGATCCGGCAAGCGCCCCGAGCGCGGCGCGCGAAAGCCTGCGGACCGCCTTTTGCCATGCTGCGGTGTGGGCGGGGTTGGAGTGGTTGCGCAGTTGGCTGTTCACCGGGTTTGGTTGGAACGGGCTGGGAGTGGCGTTTCATGAAACCCTGGTCATGGCACAGGCGGCCGACCTGTTAGGCGTGGCCGGCCTTTCGCTGCTGTTGGTGTTTTTCCAAGCCGTAATGGTGCAAGCCGGCCAGCGCCTGGTGCAGAGCACCCGCGATGGCAAACGCCGCCCACGCTGGGATTTCGGCGTCGCCGCCCTGCTCGTCGCTCTGGTCATGGGCTACGGCCTGCTGCGCATCGCCACCGAAGGGCGCCACAATTACGTTAGACTCAAGGCGCTCCTGGTGCAGCTCAATATCCCGCAGGATGCCGCCGCGATGCAGTGGGACGACCTCACGATCCACCGCGCCTACGAGGAGGACACCCTCAACGCGCTCAACGCGCTGTCCAAGACCGACGAAGCCACCCTGCAACAGGCGCTGGCAAAATCCGACGAGGGGCAGGTCGCGCTGCGCTGGCCGGACTGGGTGCTGTGGCCGGAAAGCGCGTTGCGCGGGCGCATTCTGCGCACCGCCGACGGCGGCTGGGGGACGTGGCAGGCCAACCTCGACACCATCGCCCAGGTTCGCAGCGCCGGGCCGTTCACGCTGATTTTCGGTGCCAACGAATTGGACGCGGAGCCGAAGGGCGGGCAAGTGATCGCCACGCCCGGTGGCCGCATGTTCAATTCACTCGCGGTGATGTCGCCCGACGATGAGTTGCAGACATTCCGCAAGCACCATCTGGTCATTTTCGGCGAGACCATTCCGTTTGTGGAGTCGCTGCCCTTTCTCAAGCAAATCTATGAAAACCAAGCCGGAGCCGAATACAACGGTTCTTTCACCCCCGGGGATTCATTCGAACCCCTGCCGGTGACCGCCGACGCCACCTCCATCGGGGTCATTCCCAGCGTGTGTTTTGAAGACACCGTGCCGCGGCTCACCCGCCAATTCGTGCGCCCCGGCCCGCAGGTGATCATCAACGTCACCAATGACGGCTGGTTCAAGCAATCGGTGGCGGCGGCCCAACATTTCGCCAACGCCCGCTTCCGCGCCATCGAACTGCGCCGCCCGATGCTGCGCTGCGCCAATACCGGGGTGAGCGCCGCTATCAACAGCTGCGGCTCAACCGCCCACCCGGACACCGCCGCACCCCAGATTATCACCGATGCCAAGGGCAGTCACTTCACCCGCGGCTGCTTGCTGGCAGAGCTCAACGTGCCGCTGAAACCGTCCGTCACCCTCTATGCGCTCATCGGCGATGGCGGCATCATCCTCGTCGCCCTGCTCGGCCTGTCCCTCGCCTTGCTCACCCGCCCCCGCTTGCCCCGCCAACCGCCCACCCCAAAGCCGGCCACCCCGGCGGCGATTTCACCACCGCCTGCCTAGAATGCTTGAGCTGACCCGGTTGAATCGCTGCCAAGATCCCCACCGCCGCGGCGGGCAGGCACGGCTTTTTTCCCAAAAACCACGCTTGCCGGGTTCGGCGCGGACCGGCATATTGGCCGCCGACTAGCACCGGGCGTTCCAAGCGCACCACGTCCGGCCCGCGTTACGACCCATGAGCGACACCCCTTCGGCGACGATACCAATCACACTACCCAAAGACCTGGCAGCCGCCATGGGCAGGGTCAATGTGCAGATCAACGGCCAATGGCACCACTTCCCCAAAGCCACCCGCATGATCGAAGCGTGTCGCCAGGTGCAGGTCGCCGTCCCGCACTATTGCTACCACCCGAAGCTGACCCCGTCGGGCAATTGCCGCATGTGCCTGGTGCAAATCGGCATGCCACCGCGCCCCGCACCCGGCCAGCAACCGCAGCGCGACGCACTCGGCTACGAACCAATCACTTGGAGCCCCCGCGCCGTCATCGCCTGCGCCAATACCGTGAGCGAAAACATGGGCATTTGCACCACCAGCGAACTGGTCGAATCCTGCCAGGCCGGCGTGATGGAGTTTCTGCTCATCAACCACCCGCTGGATTGCCCGATTTGCGATCAGGCCGGCGAATGCCGCCTCCAGGAAAATGCCCTCGGCCATGGCCGCGGCGTGTCGCGCTTCGTCGACCGCAAAGTCAAAAAACCCAAAAACGTCACCATCGGCCCGCGCGTCCGCCTCGATGACGAACGCTGCATCCTGTGCAGCCGCTGCATCCGCTTCATGGACGAAGTGGCCGGCGAGCCGGTGCTCGGCTTCACCCAACGCGGCACTCACACCACCCTCAGCGTCCATCCCGGCCGCCTGCTCGATTCCAACTATTCACTCAACACCGTGGACCTGTGCCCGGTCGGCGCGCTCACCGCCAGCGATTTCCGCTTCCACATGCGCGTGTGGTTCCTCAAGGAAACCCCCACCATCGACGTCAATTGCGGCACCGGCACCAACATCACCGTGTGGACCCGCGAAAACACCATCCATCGCATCACCCCGCGCCGCAATAACGACGTCAACTCGGACTGGATGCCGGACTCCCACCGCCTCAATTTCCACTATATCGATAGTAGCTCCCGGCTCACCGACCCGCTGGCCAAGGCCGGCAACCATCACCGCCAGGCCACCTGGGCCGAGGCGCTGCAAATCATCGCCCCGCAACTCAAAGCCATCGCCGCGCCAGCCATCGCCATCATTGCCTCCGGCCGCATGACCAACGAGGAACTCTTCCTCACCCGCCTCCTCGCCCAACAACTCGGCACCCCCCACCTCGCACTGGTCCCCCGCTTCGCCGCTCCCGACGCCCTGCTCATCGCCGCCGACCGCAACCCCAACACCACCGGCGCCAAACTCGTGCTGCAATCCGCTGATCCCTACGCCGGCCTCGATGCCATCCGCAGCGCCGTGCGCGCCGGCACCATCAAAGCCCTCCTCGTCTTCGGCGAAGACCTCATCAGCGACGCCGGCTTCGCCACCGCCGACCTCACAAAACTCGAGTTCCTGCTGCAAACCCACCTCCTCGCCAATCCCACCGCCGACGCCGCCCACCTCGTGCTTCCCGCCGCCGCCTTCACCGAAAAACGCGGCTCAATGGTCAATCTAACCGGCCGGCTGCAGCGCCTCAACCGCGCCACCGCCCTGCCCGGCCAAGCCCGCGACGATTGGGAGATTCTGCGCGACCTCACCCATGTGTTCACCGGCGCCGCGGCCGCCCCCGCTCAGATCGACGAGGTCTTCGCCCAGCTTGCCGCCACCATCCCGGCCTTTGCCGGCCTCAGCCTGGCCACCATCAGCCCCGCCGGCATCCCCCTCCTCGACACCGGCCACTCCATCCCACTCCTCGACACCGAACGCGCCCGCACCGCCGCGGGACGGATTAATGGTTAGAGACTCTCGATCATCTCATCACTGCCAACGACGAAGACCTTATTGATACCTCCCTCCTCGACGAGGGCCGCGAACTCATCAGCACCGCCGTCAAGCTCACCAACGGTTACATCTCATACCTACAACGCTCCGCCCACAATCAGTAAACTCTTCCTCTTTTTCTTCCTGACAACTTTCAACTTTCAACTTTCAACTTTTTCCGATGCTCATCATCATCCTCAAAATCGTCGTGCTCACCTTCTGCGTGGTGTTGCCGCTGGTGCCGGTCGCGGTCTTTTTCGAGCGGCGCTTCTGCGCCGTGATTCAGGACCGGGTCGGGCCCAACCGCGTGGGCATCCCGCTGACCCTGTTTGGCTTCAAGAAGGATTGCAGTATTTTCGGCATCGGCGGGCTGATCCAACCCGTCGCTGATGGCATCAAGCTCTTTCTCAAGGAAGACTTCACGCCGCAGCATGTGCGCAAGGTGTTTTACTGGCTGGCCCCGGCGCTCACGCTGGCCCCCGCGCTCATCACCGCCTGCGTGATTCCCTTCGGCACCGACGTCACCCTCTTCGGCCACACCGAAAAGCTGGTGATCGCCGATATCGACATCGGCCCCTTGTTCATCTTCTCCATCGCCTCCCTCACCGTCTATGGCATCGCCATTGCCGGCTGGGCCTCCAACTCGAAATTCCCGTTCCTCGGCGGGGTCCGCTCCACCGCCCAGATGATTTCCTACGAAATCGCCCTGGGCCTCTCGCTCATCCCGGTGCTGCTCTACTTCGGCGAGCTCAACCTCAGCGCCATCGTCCAGCAACAAGCCGACCACGGCTGGCTGTTACTGCCACTCTGGGGCCATGACGCGGCCCACCCCCTAACCGAAAAGCTGCTGTTCTGGTTTCCCGCCGCGGTGTCGTTTTTGATTTTCACCGTCTCGATTTTCGCCGAGACCAACCGCATGCCCTTCGATTTCCCCGAGTGCGAAACCGAGCTGGTCGGCGGCTATCACACCGAATATTCCTCGATGAAGTTCGCCATGTTCTTCATGGGTGAATACGCCGCCATGGTCATCGGCTCCGCCCTCATCGTCACCGTCTTCCTCGGCGGCTGGTCGCTGGGCTTCGGCACCGACGCCTGGATCGCCAAGCTCAACATCGCCGGCTTTGGGGTCGGCGGCTTGCTCCATCTCGGCATTTTCCTGGCCAAGGTGCTCGCCTTCATCCTCTTCTTCATTCTGGTGCGCTGGACCATCCCCCGCTTCCGCTATGACCAACTCATGAAGCTCGGCTGGGTGATCTTCTTTGAGGCGGCGCTGGTCAATGTCTTCCTCGCCGCCCTGATCGTGGCCGCACCGCATTTGCAAGGCGCCATCATCGCCGTGGGCGCCCTGCTCCTCATCGCCGTCACTGCCGCCATCATCTGGGTTGCCAGGGTGTCCGAAATCAAGCCCCAAATCCTCCGCGCCTGACTCCTCCGGATCGCCGCTAACCGCTAACCGCTAACATCCCCCCATGGCAGTCATAAAACTCCAACGCCCCAAGCTCGGCCCAGGTGAAGCCATCTACCTGACCGCGCTGGCCAAGGGCTTCTTCCTCACCCTCAGCCATGCGGTCAAGTCGCTGCTGGGCAAATCCATGGGCGCCAAGGACCTCGCCTCCTCCGGCCTCGGCGTCACCATGCAATATCCGGAGCAAACCTGGGACGACCATCTGCCCGAATACTACCGCGGCGCCCCCGCGCTGGTGACCGACGAGCAAGGCCGCGAGCGCTGCGTCTCGTGCCAACTGTGCGAATTCATCTGCCCGCCCAAGGCGATCAGAATCATTCCTGCCGAGATTCCCTCCGACGACCCGTGGGCCAAGGTCGAAAAGCGCCCCGCCGCTTTCGATATCGACATGCTCCGCTGCATCTACTGCGGCATGTGTGAGGAAGTCTGCCCCGAGCAAGCCATCTTCCTGCGCAAGGACTATGTCATCACCGGCCTCAACCGCAAGGAAATGGTCCACCACAAGGACAAACTCTACCAAATCGGCGGCGTCCGCACCGGCCTCGTCAACAAATGGAATGAATTGAAGTAGGCTATCAGTTAATGGTTATCAGTGAGCAATCAATCGCCCCGTCCGCCCTTCGCTCCTCTCCAGTCACACCGATACCCCTCCCAACTCCTCCCCTGCCTCTTTCCTGATAACCAATAACAGATAACTTCTCCCCCATGCCCTCCTACCTCTTCTGGCTGTTTTCCGCGGTGATGCTCATCGGCGGCGGCGCGGTCATCGCCTTGCGCAATCCGGTGGCCAGCGCGTTAGCCGTCGTCACCTGCTTTGTCGGCCTCGCCGGGCTCTTCGTCGGCCTCAGCGCCTTCTTTGTCGGAGTCATTCAGATCCTGGTCTATACCGGGGCGGTGATGGTGTTGTTCATCTTCATCATCATGCTGCTCAACCTGCAGGATGAGGCCAAGCGCGCCAAGCCGATGACCCCGATCCTCGCCGGCCTCGGCTTGGTCGTCGCCTTTGTGATCCAACTCCTCGGGGTGCTCGCCCGCAGCCCCGACACCGTGGCCCCGGCCCTGGACCAGGCCACGCTGGCGGAGTCCGCCAGCGCTCTGGTCAACTCGGGCAGCATCGCCGCCAGCGGCAAAATCGCCACCGCGCTCAATGCGGGCCGCCTGCCGGATGTCCATCTCATCGGCCGCGCCCTGTTCACCGACTACAACCTGCCGCTGCAAATCCTCGGCGTCATCCTCCTCGTCGCCACCGTCGGGTGCGTCGCGCTGTCCAAAAAGACCAACCCATCCGACTGATCCGACTGATCCGACTGATCCGACTGATCCGACTGATCCGACCCATCCGACCCATCCGACCGATCCGACCCATCCGACCCATCCGACCCATCCGACCCATCCGACCGATAACTGATACCTCTCCCCCCCATGGCCACTCTCAACGACTATCTCCTTGTTTCCGGCTTGCTGTTTGCCATCGGCCTGGCTGGCGTGGTGTTGCGGCGCAACATCATTGTCGTCTTCATGTGCCTCGAACTCATGCTCAGCGCGGCGAACCTGACCTTGGTCGCGTTCTCGCGCTTCCACCCCAGCCATGGCCTGCCGGACTACAACGGCCAGATGCTGGTCTTCTTCGTCATCACCGTCGCCGCCGCCGAGGTCGCCGTCGGCCTGGCCATCATCGTCGCCCTGTTCCGCGCCCGCCAGACCATCCATACCGACGACCTGACCTCAATGCGGGGCTAGAACCGAAATCCGTGGTTTCTGTCACCATTACCAAATAAATTCCCGATGAATCTCGCCTGGCTTTTGTTATTTCTCCCGTTTGCCGCCTCGCTGGCCAACCAGCTCGTACTGAAAAAGACCGGGCTGGCACCGCTTGTGTCAGTGGCCTCCGCGCTGGCCACCTTCATCCTCGCGGTGATGCTGCTAGGCACGCAAGGCAGCGCCGCCTTCCACTGGGCCTCGATTGGCGATTTCCATCTCGATATAGGCCTCCAGCTCGACACGCTCTCCACCGGCATGATGCTGGTGGTCACCGGCATCGGGCTGCCGGTGCATGTGTTCTCGCTGGCCTACATGAAAGATGATGATGGGAAAGCCCGCTATTTCACCGGGCTGTCGCTGTTCATGTTTTCGATGACGGGCATCGTGCTGGCCGACAATTTCATCATGACTTTCATCTTCTGGGAACTGGTGGGTTTCAGTTCCTATCTGCTCATTGGCCACTGGTATCGCAAGCCCAGCGCCGCCGACGCCGCCAAGAAGGCGTTCATCACCAACCGCATCGGCGACTTCGGCTTCATGATCGGCATCCTCATGCTGTGGGGCATCACCGGCCAACTCTCATTTGACAAGATGAAACCCGGCCTCGAGGCCTTCCAGTGCGCCAATCCCACCATTTGGGTCGGCGTGTTGTCCGCCACCGTGTTGTGCATCTTCTGCGGCGCGGTGGGCAAATCGGCGCAAGTGCCGCTGCACGTCTGGCTGCCCGACGCGATGGAAGGTCCCACCCCGGTGTCGGCACTCATTCATGCGGCGACCATGGTGGCGGCCGGTGTTTACATGCTCTTCCGCGTGCAATTCACTCTCGGCTGCGAGGTTTTCCAACAACTTCCGGCCAGCGATGTGATCGCCTGGACTGGCGGCATCACCGCGTTGCTCGCCGCGCTGATGGCCACCCAACAGGATGACATCAAGCGGGTGCTCGCCTACTCGACGCTCTCCCAACTCGGCTACATGGTCATGGCGGTCGGCTTTGTGGCGGGCGACGCGGGGATGTTCCATCTCTTCACGCATGCCTGGTTCAAGGCGTTGCTCTTCCTTGGCTCCGGCGCGGTCATCTTCGCTTGCCACCACCAACAGAACATCTGGCAAATGGGCGGCCTGATGAAAACCATGCCGCTGACCACCCTGACTTTCGCCGCCGGCTGCGCCGCACTCATCGCGGTGCCCGGCACCTCGGGGTTTTTCTCCAAGGAATTGATCCTCGACGCCGCCTACCAAGCCGGCTCACCGTTGTTCTGGGTCGGCGCCTTTGTCGCCGTGCTCACCCCATTTTACATGACCCGCCTGTTTGTCGTCGCCTTCCTCGGCAAGCCCCGGTCTGACCATGCCGCTCACGCCCGTGAAGTCGGCCCCCTGATGTTAGTACCGCTCGCGGTATTGGCGCTCCTCGCCATTTCCTCCGGCTACTCGTTCCTCAACCGCTTCGCCCCCGCCCTCCCCCATCACGCCGGGGAGTTCCACTTCAACCTGGTGGCCGGCGTGTCGATGGCCGCGCTGGTCATCGGTGTGGTGGCCGGCTGGCGCCTCTATGCCGGCAAGGACCACGACCCCATCTGCATCCCGTTGCTGCGCGAGCGCTTCAAATTCGATTGGTTCTATGACACCATCCTGATCCGCTACTTCCAGGATCTGCTGGCCTCCATCATCCATTTCTTCGACGAATTCCTCATCAACGGCCTGTTGGTCGGCGGTCTCAGCCGCAGCGCCGAGGGCTTCGGCAACCTCTTCCGCCGCGTCCAGTCCGGCAGCCTCCAAGGCTATGCCTTTGTCTTCGGCCTGGGCGTCATTCTCGTGATTTACTTCACCGTGTTCATCTAACTCCCATGCTCGCCCTCCTCGTCCTTCTGCCCATCGCCGCGTTCCTGGCGCTCCTGTGTGGCGCGCCCGCCCGGCTCACCGCCATCGGCGCCGCCGCGCTCAACCTGACACTCGCGCTGGTTGCCGCCTGCAGCTGGCACTGCAGCAGCTGGGCATTCTCCGTGCCGGTGCTGGCCAAGCCCGCAATCAACCTCGCCTTCGGCTTCCCGGATGGCATGAGTGTGGTCATGGTGTTGTTAACCGCCATTGTCACCCTCGCCGCCGTCCTCTCCGGCAAGGCCCCGGCCGGCCGCGAAACCCTCTACTTCGGGTCCTCACTGCTGCTCTCCGGCGGCGCGCTCGGCGCCTTCGCCGCCACCGATTTGTTCTTCTTCTACGCCTTCCACGAACTCGCCCTGCTGCCCACTTTCCTCATGATCGGCATCCTCGGCCGCGGCGAACGCCGCGCCGCCGCCTGGAAAATCACCATCTATCTGGGCCTCGGCTCCATCGTCCTGCTCGCCGGACTCGTCTGGCTCGCCAACCTCACAGGCACCTTCGACATGGGCAAGATGGCGGCCGCCGCAGGCAACATCGACCCCGCCGCACAAAAAGCCATCGCCGCGCTGCTCCTCGTCGGCTTCGGCACTTTGGTGTCGCTCTTTCCCTTCCACTCGTGGGCCGCTCCGGCTTATGCCAGCGCACCCGCCCCCATCGCCATGCTGCATGCCGGCGTGCTGAAAAAATTCGGGCTCTACGGCCTGCTGCGCCTCGCCATCCCGCTGGTGCCCGACGGCCTGCAGGTCTGGCTCAATCCACTCCTCCTCCTGCTATTGGGCAATATCCTGTGGGTCGGCTACGTCACGGTGTCGCAAAAGCGGCTGGACCTTCTGTTAGGCAACTCGTCGGTGATGCACATGGGGTATATCTTCCTCGCCATCGCCGCGCTCATCGCGATGCCGGACAACCCGCTGGCCCGATCCGCCGCCATCGTCCTGATGTTTGCCCACGGCATTTCCATCGCCCTGCTCTTCGACCTGACCGACCGCATCGAGCGCAGCACCGGCTCGCTCGAGATGGCCGATCTCGGCGGGCTGGCCAAAGCCACCCCGGCGCTGGCCTTCATGTTCGGGATTGCCGCCATGGCGTCCATCGGCCTGCCCGGCTTGGCCAACTTTGCCGGCGAAGTGTTGGTGTTCCTCGCCGCGTTCAAATCGTACACCGGCACCGCCGGCCTGGCACCGGTGCAACTGGCCTGCATCGCCTCGATCTGGGGCGTGGTCATTTCCGCCGTCTATATGCTGCGCGCCTACCGCAACATCTTCCAGGGGCCGGCGGTCAACCTCACCGCCACCGCCCCGGACCTCGCCCTATCAGACAGGGCCGCCGCGCTGCTGCTCATTGTCACCCTCTTCGCCGTCGGCCTCTATCCGAACCTGCTGCTCAACCTGCTCAAATAAAGCACTAAATCCCAAGCATTAAATCCTAAACCAAGAATCCATCCTGGCTGTTTCTATTGCTCTTCCGTTTAGGATTTCGAATTTAAGATTTCGAATTCACCCCCTCCCCCCATGCCCGCCTACTATCTTGAAGCCCTGACCGTCACCCTTGGCATCGCGCTGCTGATGGCCGAAGCCTTTGTCCCGTCCCGAGACAAGGGCTGGGTTGGCATCGCTGCCGCGCTCGGCCTCACCGTCATCCTCGGCTTGACCTGCCTGGCCATCGGCCCCGCCGCCAAACCCGCCGCCGCGTGGGCGCACTGGCCACTGTGGAATTTTTATGCGTTCGATGGCCTGGCGCGCTTCTATAAGATATTCGCCCTGCTATGCACCATTTTGGTGTTGCTGATGGCGGTGGATTACCGGCAAATCCTGGCCCGTTTCACCGATCATCCGGGCTCGCAAGCGGGCACCGGGGAATACCACGCGTTGCCGGTGTTTGCCTGCGCCGGGATGATGTGGATGGCATCGGCCCGCGATCTGGCCGGGGCTTTTGTCGCCCTCGAACTCGTCACCATCACCTTTTACATCCTCGTCGCCTACATGCGCCGCAATGTCGGCTCACTCGAAGCCGGGGTGAAGTATCTCATCCTCGGCGCCCTCAGCACCGGCTTTCTGGTCTATGGCATCGCCTGGATCTACGGTGCCACCGGCACGCTGAGCCTGCCGGGCATCGGCGAACTCATCGGGAACGCCGGCGCTTCCAGCGACCCCATCAATCGCACCGCGCTGCTCTTTGGCGTCGCCCTCGTGATGGTCGGACTCGGCTTCAAGATGGGAGCCGTGCCGATGCAAGTCTGGATCCCCGATGTCTATCAGGGGGCGCCGACCCCCACCACGGCCTTTCTCTCGGTGGGTTCGAAGGCCGCCGGGTTCATTCTAACCCTGCGCTTCCTCGAGCCGTTCCTCGCCAGCGAACTCACCCGCGGCCCGGTGCTTGCGCTGCTGCTCATCCTCGCCTGCGCCACCCTGCTGTTCGGCAACCTCGCCGCCATCCCACAAACCAACTTCAAGCGCCTGCTCGCCTATTCCTCCATCGCCCACGCCGGCTTCCTGCTGCTGGCTCTCGCCGCTTGGCAGCCCCTCGCGGCCGAACTCAGCTCCGCCAAGGTCGTCTCGTTCTATCTGGCCACCTATCTGCTCATGACCCTCGGCGTGTTCTTCGTCCTCGCCCAAGTCCGCATCCAGCGCGATGGCGAATCCATCGCCGATTTCAACGGCCTGGGCAAAACCAATCCGCCGCTGGCCCTGGCCCTCACCGTGCTGCTCGCCGCCCTGGCCGGGCTGCCCCTCACCGCCGGCTTCATCGGCAAATTCTTCGTCTTCTGTCTGGCCGTCCAAGCCCACCTGTGGTGGGCGCTGGCCATCGCCACCATCGCCGCGGGCGCCGGGTTTTATTACTACTTCAAAGTCATCCGCGCCATGTGGTGGACGCCGCCCGCCACTGACACTCCGCTGCGACTGCCGCCGCTCAGCGCCACCTGCATCGCCATCCTAACCATCGCGGTGCTGCTCTTCGGCATCTGGCCGCAACCAATCTGGATGCTGCTCAACCAGTAGCAATTTTGAATTGGGAAAACAGGCGGGCAGAAATCAAAAAGCGCACATCGAACCCTCTTCCCCTGCTTTCCTGCTTTCCTGATTCCTCTGTCTACCGAAGGCCTCGCGGCACCGGAATTAGCGGGCCGCCTCAGACATAGGTGTCGTCGTGGGCATAGGGCGGGGCGCAGCAGCAGAGGAAGCGCAAGGGCTCCAGCGCCTGGATCTGGTGCCAGGCCCCGGCGGGAATCAACACCGCGTCGCCCGGCCCGACCTCGCGCGCCTCGCCATCAATCTCCATCAGCCCGCGCCCGGCCAGCAGATAGTAGAACTCCTCGCTGAGGCGGTGGTAATGGCGCTGGGTGGCTCCCCCGGCAGGCAGCGTCGCCTCGGCCAGGCTTTGGTTGGCAACCGGCGCATTCGCCCGGTCCAACAAACTGCGGATGGTCGAACCGTCCTTGGTGGTGAACGGCAGTTGTTGCTCGCGCTGGCGGATTTCCATGCCCCCAGCCAAGCAGCTACGCTCAACTTCCGCAATGACGGATCCCAAAACAGGAGGAGCAATCTCTGCATCGCCCGGCTTCGGAGTATAATGCCAGGCATTACATTGTTGACAGTGTCGGGTCGCCATGTGGCCGGGTTGGGCATGCGGTTCGTCATCCAAGGCGGGGGGGGCAGTCGAACGCTGTTGTCTGATTATAATGCCAGGCATTACATTGTTGACAGTGTCGGGTCGCCATGTGGCCGCAGTTATGATGCCAGCCATTATGTAGTTGACGGTGGCCGGGTTGGGCCTGCGGCTCGTCTGCCTAGGCGGGGAAGCGGCGGGGTTGGACGGCGAGGGCATGGCGGGTGGCCCTTGTTTGGGGTTTGAGCAGGATCCCAGTGGCCGGCCTTGCTTCAAGGCCTGGAGTGCCACCGCCTCTCGCGCTTTGCCTCTTGACTTCGCCACCGCCCCAGCCAATAGCTCTGGCGCTATGCACCACACCTTCCACGGCTGGGCCGCCACACAAGCCGGCGGCCGACTTGAGTTGATTGAATTCGATGCGGGCCCGCTGCGGCCCGAACAAGTGCAGGTAACCGTCGAGTCCTGCGGCATCTGCCACTCGGATCTATCGATGTTGGACAACGCGTGGGGAAATTCGCGCTACCCCTTGGTGGCCGGCCATGAGGTCATTGGCGTGGTCGAGGCGGTCGGCGCGCAGACCAAGGGCCTGGCCGTCGGCGACCGCGTCGGTCTCGGCTGGTTTGCGGGGAGTTGCCTGGCATGCCCGACCTGTCTATCGGGCAGACACCACCTCTGCGCCAGCGCCGAGCAAATCATCGTCGGGCGGCACGGCGGCTTCGCGGATCGGGTCCGCGTCAATTGGGAGTGGGCGATCAAGTTGCCGGCCGCGCTCGACCCCGCCAGCGCGGGTCCGTTATTTTGTGGCGGCATCACCGTGTTTGCCCCGATCCACGACTGCGGGGTCAAGCCGACCCACCGCGTCGGCGTCATCGGCATCGGTGGCCTCGGCCATCTCGCGCTGCAGTTCCTCAACAAATGGGGCTGCGAAGTCACCGCCTTCACATCCCACCAAGCCAAAGCCGCCGAAGCGCGCCACCTCGGCGCGCATCACGTCGTGTCCAGCCGCGACGCTGCCGCCCTCAAAAGCCTGGCCCGCTCATTCGATTTCCTGCTGGTCACGGCCAACGTCACCCTCGACTGGGCGGCCTATCTCGCCGCGCTGGCGCCGGACGGGCGCCTGCACTTTGTGGGTGCCGTGCTCGAACCGGTGCCGGTGCCGGCATTCAGCTTGATCGGCGGGCGCAAGTCGCTGTCAGGCTCGCCGCTCGGGTCACCGGCGACCGTGGCCACCATGTTGGAGTTTTGCGCGCGCCATCACATCGCCCCGGTCATCGAGACCTTTCCGATGCACCAACTCAATGCCGCGCTCGACCACCTGCGCGCCGGCAAGGCGCGGCACCGGGTGGTGGTGCAAAATGAGGCGACCGGCGGCTAAGCGCCCCATGGTGAAACGCTTGCTTTTCGTGGCGCGCGCTGGCGGCGGTCTGCTAGCCCAAGTTTCTTAAACGACCGTTTGAATTTGGGTTTTTTCGCCCGTTTCCTACTGGATTTTGAATGCTTCAAAAACGCAAGTCGTTGATAATCAACATGTGTGTTTTTAGAAAGTCGAAATGTAGTGCCTAACGATCAAAAATATTTCTTGCTTGGTTTCGCCCCAGCCCGTTATCTTTCCGGCGTGTTTTTCCGCACCAAACA